>NZ_OY763930.1:912500-1280000 GCF_963667685.1 Maridesulfovibrio sp.
TCGAAGCGAGGGTCAGTTTCTATCGAAACCGCAGACCCGTGTCAACCACTTTCGTGATCTTTTTTGAAACTCGCTGACCCACTGTTTTTCAAGCGGCGCGGCGTTGAAACTTAGTGAAGTTCGTATCCGCTGTCAACAACTTTCTGAAATTTGTTTTTCAATGATCCCGGCAGGTTCAGCCTTTCAGACCTCTTTCCATCGGTGCGTTGGGCAATCTAGAGAATCGCCGTCCGCTTGTCAATCATTTTGTGAAAGTTTTTTTTCGCCTTGCGGCGTTGCCTTTGGCGAGCCTGCCGGCGGCCTTAAACCCTTTTGAAAAAGGGTTTAAGAATCCCAAAACTTTTTAGTATGCTTCGCTCCACCCCGAGCCCATTTCGGTGGGATTCGTCCAGAATGCCCGCTCTCCAAAACAGCTTTTAGTAATGATGCGAAACGCTAAGCTTCGAGTCTCTAACTTTCAATTTGTTAATGATCTTAGCACCTTGCTTTTGCTCAGTGCGGAGGCGGAATCTATTCAAACCGGCCGTCCGTGTCAATCATTAATTTCGATGTTCTCAAAATATTTATTTTCAATGATCTTGGCGCCTTGCATTCGCTCAGCGCGGAGAGGCAAACTAGGTCAACCTGCCCCCATTGTCAACCGCAATTTTGCAGTTGCTCAAAAAAATCCCGACCAGCCTGTGACTTCCAGCCAGTGCTGCGTCGAGAAGTGTGTTTCTAGGGAAAAGTCGGGGCGCGGTCAAGGGGGTTTTGGGATTATTGTGGATATATAGTGGAAATGCTGCGATAAACATACTTTCTTATGTCTATTATGACTAAATACGTAACATCATCCGTAAAGAGCAGGAACTACCAGCCATATCCAGCCGGATAGAATAATTGCTCCAAATACATTCAGCAACATTCCCAGTACAAACATAGACTTTAGCGACATTCCCCGCATCTCTCCAACAGCAAGACTATTGCATGGGGTCGCTACCGGGGTCATGAAAGCACAGGTAGATGCCGCCGAAACCAGAATCATTAAAGGCAGGGGATTAAGTGCATATGCTGAGCTGACATGGACTATGACCGCAAAGAAAGCGGTAGAAACTACGGTATTGCTTAAGAACTCTGTCAGCAGAATCACAACAAAAGCCGTGATCAAGTATATTCCATACCCTTCTCCGCTTCGTCCCAGTACTTCCAGCATACTTGTAAACAGGCCAGCCGCATACTCATCAAACCGCAATACCCTTACCAGTAAAATCAATATCCCCAGTAATCCCAGAAATAGAAAGCCTCGTTTAGGAATACCCTGAACAATATCACTGAAACGTAAGGTCCTGCTTCCAAATACGATGACGCAGAACACAATGGAAAAAATTATGGCTGCAATAGATTCATAGAAACGAAAACCGGATACGGCTTCAGCCGCAAATGAGGACATGCTCCAATAACCCAGAAACAATACTAAAATATTAAACCCATTACGCTGGGTACGGTTCATATTAACTTTAGGTTGCACCTGACTGAAATTGTTTGTTTTGCCGGGAAGTGACAGCCGGACAACACACCAGGCAAGCAGGACCATTCCTGCCACCAGCGGTAAAGCCCATTCGAACCAGTTGAAGAATGTAATATGATTCCGCCCCGGAATATCAAACAGGTCAAGTGCACCGATAAGCAGTAAATTAGCAGGGCTACCGATCAGGGACCCCATCCCCCCAATATTCGCGCCATATATGATGGAAAGAGTCAGTGGTGTTGTCATGTTGTCCAGCTCATCATCCAATCTGCGAATAACCGGAATCATAGCCAGCACGGTTACTGCATTGGGAATGAACATGGAAAGCAGAGCCGAAACGACAATTAGCGAAAACATCAGGCGGTCGGCACGCCCTTTACTCAAACGAACCGCCTGGGCAGCCATATACTCCGGCAAGGCAGCGGAAGCTGTCACCCGATAAAGTATGTACCCAGTGACAAAAAGAAGTATAAGGGGCAGTCTTTCATATATATAAGTAGCAGAGAATTCCATGCCAGGTTCTCCTGTGCGAATTATTCACATTTTTTTGGCACGAGGGATAACTTTCGTCAACGGACCGGGAATGCGGGCAATTTCTAGACATACTACCCCAAAATTATTTTCCGGCCATGTTTAACGCTATTGCTTTCAACCTTAAAAATAAATACTAACTGCCTTTACCTTGAATCCATTTCCACCCATCAGGATTAATATATGTCTGAATTTGTTCATCTGCACGTCCATACGGAGTACAGCCTCCTCGACGGTGCTATCCGCATTAAGGATCTCTGCCAGCAGGCTAAAGATTTCGGAATGCCCGCTGTTGCCATCACCGACCATGGTTCCATGTTCGGTGCCGTTACCTTTTACATGACCGCTATGGACATGGGCATTAAGCCCATCATTGGTTGCGAAGTCTATGTCGCGCCCGGAGATATTGATGATGAGTTCGCCCACACGCGCAAAGACCAAAAAGTCCGCTATCACCTCGTTCTGCTGGCAAAGAACCAGCAGGGTTACAAAAATATAATCAAACTCTGCTCACTGGGATTCCTCGAAGGTTTCCACTATAAGCCGAGAGTCAGCAAATATCTGCTTAATAAGTACAGTGAAGGGATCATCGCCCTATCCGCATGCCTTGCCGGAGAAGTTCCCCGCGCCTTGATTAACGAGGGGCTTGATGCCGGGATTGAAATGGCTAAAACATACGAGTCAATTTTTCCCGGTAACTTCTATCTGGAAGTACAGGCTAACGGACTGAAGGAGCAGGATAACGTTAACGAACTGCTCTACAAGTGCGCAGAGCAGACCGGGCTGCCTTTGGTAGCAACCAACGACTGCCATTACCTGACAAAGGACGATTACGAAGCACACGACCTGCTGCTTTGCATTCAGACTCAGACAACTGTGGATGCTGAAAAACGTTTCAGGATTGGAACAGACCAGTTATATTTCAAACCGCAGGAAGAGTTCGAAGAATATTTCGCCCACGTGCCGGAAGCTATTGCGAACACCCAGAAGATTGCCGAGATGTGCAACCTTGAGATTGAGCTGGGTAACTACTACTTCCCTGAATACGAGCTTCCCGAAGGCATGACCATTGAGACCGAATTCGTGCGTCTCTGCAAGGAAGGCCTAAAAAAGCGTATCGAAAATGCCCCGTACGAAGTTGATGAAGACAAATACTGGAAACGCCTCGAGTACGAACTGGGTGTTATTAACGAGATGGGCTTTCCGGCATACTTCCTTATCGTTCAGGATTTTATCAACTGGGCTAAAGACAACAAAATTCCGGTAGGTCCGGGCCGAGGTTCTGCTGCGGGATCTATTGTCGCATGGGCGCTTAGAATCACCAACCTCGATCCCATCCCCTACGATCTGCTATTTGAAAGGTTCCTTAACGTGGAGCGTGTCTCCATGCCTGATATCGACGTCGACTTCTGCGAACGCCGCCGTCTTGAAGTAGTGAAATACTGCTCCGAGAAATACGGATGGGACCATGTGGCCCAGATCACCACCTACGGAACCATGAAAACAAAGGCGGTCATCAAGGACGTGGGGCGTGCCATGGGCATGCATTTTTCCGAGACCGACCCGATTGCCAAGCTGGTTCCCGATGATCCGGCCGTAATTGCGCAGGGGCTGGGAGTCAAAAAAGCCAAGATCACCGTCCCCAACGCGGTGCAGGCCATTCCAGAGCTTGGCAACATGGTCGCCACAAATCCGAAGATAGCCAAGCTCATGGATATCGCCACCCGCTTGGAAGGTATGTCACGCCACGCATCAACGCACGCGGCCGGGGTTGTCATCTCCGACAAACCCATGACCCATTACCTGCCACTGTACAAAGGTAAAAAAGGCGAAATCGTAACCCAGTACGACATGAAAAAGGTCGAGAAAGTCGGCCTGATCAAGTTCGACTTTCTGGGTCTGCGAACCATGACTGTTATTGAGGACTGCCTTGATATTATCCGGTTACAGGGCAAAGAAGCCCCGGATCTGGATACCCTGACCTTAGACGATCAGGATACCTTCGATATTTTCTGTAAAGGCGACACCGACGGCGTATTTCAGGTTGAATCTTCCGGTATGCGTAAATACCTGCGCATGCTTCGCCCAAGCTGCTTTGAAGACATTATCGCGATGCTAGCTCTCTACCGTCCGGGGCCGCTTGGTTCCGGTATGGTTGACGAATTCATTAAGCGTAAACATGGTGAAATTGAAGTAACCTACCTCTGGCCGACCCTTGAGCCAAGCCTTAAACCGACTTATGGGGTTATCGTCTATCAGGAACAGGTTATGGGTGCGGCAATGACCATTGCCAACTATTCACTCGGTGAGGGTGACCTGCTCCGCCGGGCCATGGGTAAGAAGATTCCGGAAGAAATGGCCAAGCACAGGGTCCGCTTTGTTGACGGTGCAAAGGAAAACAACATTCCCGAACAGACCGCCAACGATATTTTCGACCTTATGGAACAATTCGCGGCTTACGGTTTTAACAAATCACACTCCGCGGCATACGCGCTGATCTCTTATTACACGGCCTACCTCAAAGCTCATTTCCCGGTGGAATTCATGGCTGCACTCATGAGTACTGAAATGAACAACACCGAAAAGATCATTATGTACATCAACGCCTGCCGTGACATGGACGTTACTGTACGACAGCCGGATATCAACCTCGGCATGGCCCGCTTTTCAGTATACGAGGGCGATATTATTTACGGTATGGCCGGGATCAAGAACGTCGGAGAGGAAGCGATTGATGAAATTGTTGCCGAACGCCAGACTAACGGGCCTTTCAAAGACTTTGTTGATTTCGTCACCCGCGTGAACCTGCGCAGGGTAACCAAAAGGGTAATTGAATATCTGATCCGCGCCGGGGCATTTGATTCCATGGGCCTGACCCGCGCAGGGCTGATCGCATCGTTGGACAAAGCTGTTTCCTATGGTCAGAAAAAGACCAAGGAAAAAGATTCCGGCATGATCAATATGCTCGATATGCTTGGTGGTGGCAGCGAAGCTCAAGAGCCGGCCACAGTAAGCTTCGAAGAATTCAATATGCCGGAAATGGACGACAAGGAAATGCAGCGTCTTGAAAAAGAAGCTCTGGGCTTCTACCTGACCTGCCATCCCCTGCTTTCCTACCGTAATGAAATGAACCGTCTCGGATTGCAGACAATTGAGAACTGCCCGAACATGGCCCATGAAGCTCAAGTAAGGCTGGGCGCAATCATCACCGGATACAAGGAAATCATTACCAAAAAATCCGGCAAAAAAATGGCCTTTGCCACCATTGAAGACATGACCGGTTCAGGGGAATTAATAATCTTTCCCAAGACCTACGAAGAGGTCCGCAAATATCTGGATCAGGATATTCCCTTGCTGATCAAAGGCAAGGTGGACAACCCTCCGCCTGAAGAAGGTCAGGAAGAAGCTATGCCGGAAGCCAAGGTCATGGCAGACGAAATTTCACCGTTGGAAAACGCACAAGCCGGATGTGTTGAAGCTGTACCGCTTTCAGTGCACCACACCCTTTGCTCCGATGCAGGCATCGCCGAGCTGAAAGCAATCCTTGCCGGATATCCCGGATCAGCACCGGTAACCCTCCAGATGTTCCTGCCGGACTCAGTCTGCACACTCCGCCTGGGGCACGGGTACAACATCCGCCCTAACGGGGATTTCTGGAAAGAATTCAACCAATGGCGCAAAAACGGTAACGGTAATGCTAAGTTGCAATAAATATATGCCGGGTGGAAAAACCCACACAAACAAAAAGCGCGAAGCGCATCAAATTGGAGAGATATATGCCTAAAGGAAAATGGAAACTCAAAGTAAAGAAAGACTTCAGTTCTGCACATCAGCTACGTAACTACGGTGGAAAATGCGAGAACATGCACGGACACAACTTCGGTGTTGAGGTTGAGATAGAAGGCGACCACCTTGATTCCAAGGTCGAAATTCTCATGGACTTCAAGGAACTGAAAAAAGAGCTTTCCGAAGTGCTGGAAACCCTTGACCACAAGCACCTGAACAGCCTTGAATATTTTGAAAACCGCAACCCTTCTTCCGAGAACATTGCTCGTTACATCTATGAAGAAATGAAAAAACGAGTTGAGAATGAGCATGTCCGTATGGTCTTTGCTTCCGTGTCAGAAAAAGACTCTTCAGTAGCAACCTACTTTGAGGAATAGTTCGACATGAAACTGGTTATCCAAAGGACAAGCGGCGGTAAAGTTGAAGTTGAAGGAGAGACTGTTGGCGAGATCGGCCCCGGTCTAATGGTATTAGCCGGTTTCGGTAAGAATGATCTCGAAACTCTGCCCGGCTCAAAAGTATGGAACACACTCATCGATAAGATGATCGGATTACGCATTTTTGAGGACGAAGAAGGACGCATGAACCTTTCGCTGGAAGACATCAGTGGAGATATTCTGCTGGTTTCCCAGTTCACACTTTACGCATCTTGCAAAAAAGGCCGCAGACCGTCATTCACCGGGGCTTGCGAACCGCAACTTGCAAACAGGCTATTTGACCGTCTGGTCACAGACGTTTCGGGCAAGGCTCCCGCAAAAGTCGCCACAGGACAGTTCGGAGCCATGATGAATGTGGATTTCGTCAACTGGGGTCCGGTCACCATCATACTGGATTCAGAAGATTTTATCTAAAATTTAAGCTTTTGCCTTGACTTCCTTTGCGAAAAAGTGAGGATTAGGTATATTTAATTCTATCAATAAAGGCAGCCTGAACGTTGTAACGTGCGGCGGATATTACATCCTGCCGGACAGGACACATGGAGTATTCATGCACCGTTATGTGCTGAGAGCAGTACCCACCCCAGAAAAAAGCAGGGAAGTCGCCCGTAAAGCTATAACAATCCTCCAGGATTTTATTGAGGACGAAAACCTGCTCCACGACATAGATCTGGTTTTGACTGAAGGATGCTCCAATGTGGCTAGGCACGCATACGAAAAAGACGAAGACTGCAACAGGCTGGAACTGACAATAATAATCACCCCCGGTGAACATATTGTTTTCGAGATAGCGGACTGGGGTAAGGGGCTATGCTCCAAATCAATTGACTTCTCCATGCCTTCTCCAGAGGCTGTCGGTGGAAGGGGAATGTTCATCATGTCAGAATTGATGGATTCATTCGAGCACATCGTTGATGAGGGGAAAAACATCATTAGGCTGACCCGCAAGCTAAAGGAAGACCAATGGCGGAAGAAATAATAAATATAGAAGATGGAATTCTGACCTTCAAATGCGGTCGTGAAATCACTATTGAAACCATATATGAATTCAAGGATAAGGTTGAGCAGGGCAGCGAATCTTCCGAAGTTGAGGTTGTGGTTGCCGACCTTTCTGCAGCCCGTTTTTTGGATAGCTCCGGAATCGGCTTCCTTGTCTCGCTGAATTCCCGCCTCAAAAGCAACAACAAAAACATGTATCTGCTGCGTCCCAGTGAACAGATATGCAAAACCCTAGAGCTCGTGAGGCTTATATCCTTTTTTTCCATTATTGAAGACGAACGGGAAATCCCTTAAAAGCCACCTGCATTTACCGGAGCACCCGCATGCACTGCCTCAAGCATTATTTTGATCCTGAGTTTGATTATACAGACCTTAAGCCGGTAGAGAAAAACGACGGTAGTGTTGACTATTACAATATGGGTTACGTGCAAAGCGTAATTATCGGCCAGGTTCTGGCCCAGTGGGAAAAGCCCGCAGAAGACGGCTCCTGTGGACTTGGACTACGCCATTTCGCAAAGAGAGTTCTTCCCCGCGGTCCCAATACCAAAGTAAATCCGGAGAATCCCGACCAGTTAATAGCCACCCGCAATGGCTACGTATACTACAATGAAGACGATCTGATCACAGTTAAAGAATTGCTGAACGTCAGGGGCGATGTAAGCATCTCAACCGGTAATATATTCTTTGTTGGCGATATGGTTGTGCATGGCGCCATCAAATCCGGACTTGATGTTAAAGCCAATAATATCAATGTAAAAGGTGTCATAGAGCAGGCCAATGTGCATGCGGCCGGTTTCTTGAAATGCAACGGCGGCATCAAGGGCAACAGCAAAGGCTTTGTGGAATCTAAAGGTACATTGCGCACCAGTTTCAGTGAAAATGCCACTCTTGTCAGCAGTGGCAACATTATCATTGATAAAAACTGCATGCACACTGTAGTCTACAGTGAGGGAAAATTTGCAGTGAAAGGTCGCTTCGCAGGCGGCAAATGCTATAGTGACAAAATAGTATTCATTGGAGAACAGCTGGGCGGTGGTTTGAGTGCTCCTTCACAGGTTGTTGTCGGCTACAATCCAATTATATTGCTGCAGATTGATAAAATTTCTACTCAGATATCTATTCTGGAAGATGATATCAGAAAACTCCAGAAGATAATGAGTAACGGAGCATCTACCACTGCAGAGTTCACTCAAAAAATCGAAAAATGTGAAATGAAAATTCGTTTTCTACGTAACAAAAAAAAGCAGCTCTGGGGCAAAATCCAGCAGACAGAAAGGCTGGAGAATTGTAGAATAATGATTCAGGGCGTTGTAAAACCCGGAGTGGAAATCAGCATAGGTCCGGCTTACATGCAGGTAGACGAGCCTTTGGAAAACGTTTTCTTCTACTACGAAAACAACGAAATCAAAGTGGGTTCTCCCGCGTTAAAGAGTTATAATTAGTATGGATATTGCAACTTTAATAGGGGTTCTTGGCGGCTTTGGCCTTATCATAGCGACCATTGCAATGGGCGGCAACCTCGGTGGATTTGTTGATCCTCCTTCACTTGTTGTCGTTGTCGGGGGTACTTTCGCATCCTGCTTCATTATGTTTCCGATGGGGGTGGTTCTCAAATCATTCAAGATCGCCCTGAAAGGTTTCTTCGCTAAATCCGAAGACCCCAAAGCCATGATCGACCAGATAGTGGCCCTCGCAGAAACGGCAAGAAAGGAAAGCCTTGTGGCGCTGGAAAAAGTATCCATTGATGACGAATACCTGAAAAAAGGCGTTATTCTTGTTGCCGACGGAACAGATGGAGAGCTTGTACGGGCCATTATGGAATTTGAGATCGATGCTATGAGAAAACGGCATTTTCAGGGACAGGCTGTTATGAAAGGTATGGGTGCAATGGCTCCTGCTTTCGGTATGATCGGTACACTGATCGGCCTTGTGCAGATGCTGTCAAACCTCAGTGACCCGGATGCGATCGGTCCAGCAATGGCTGTTGCATTGCTTACCACCCTGTACGGTTCAGTCCTTGCCAACGTTGTTTTCCTGCCCCTTGCCACCAAACTTCAGGAACGCTCCATTGAAGAAGCGTCATATATGGAAATTATGGTTGAGGGTGTTGTTGCAATCCAGAAAGGAGAGCATCCGTCCATCATTAAGGAAAAGCTGCAAGCATTTCTTTCACCGGGCCTGCGCGACGCTTCGGCATAATCTTAGGGTAAGTCATGGCTAAAGTCGTTATTATAAAACCTAAGAATACCGATCCGCCACCTGAAGAAGGCCTTCCGCCATGGATGGCAACCTTCGCGGATATGGTAACGCTCCTGCTATGCTTCTTTGTTTTGCTGCTCTCCTTTGCAAACAACGACCTTGCAAAGTTTAAAGAACTGCTGGGTTCACTTAAAGATGCTTTCGGGGTAAAAATGGAACGCAAGGAAGAGGATAACCTTGCTCTGGTCCCTTCTGACCTCAAGCGCAAAGAAGTCAAAATGGACAGCAACGACAAACGGTTGCTGGGACTGGTTCTGCGCATCAAAGCCCTGCTGGATCAGGAAGATGCCACCCGCAAGTCCTCCGGGGTGAAAGCTGATCAGGACGGAGTTCTGGTCAACACGGATTCAGCATCACTCTTCGAACCGGGATCGGCAACGCTCAAGCCTGACGCGCACAAAGTTCTGGATGCAGTCATCAGCATCATGAAAGACCACAACTACAACCTTGTTGTCCGCGGCCATACAGACAATTCCGAGACGCGCTCCAAAAAATTCCCCACCAACTGGGAACTTTCCTCGGCTAGGGCAGCCAGTGCATTACGTTACATAGTTGAGAAAGGCGGCATTGCTCCCAAGCGCTTAAAAGCAGTCGGCTATGCTGATACTCAGCCGCTTGTGCGAAACGATACTCCGGAAAACAGACGCAAGAACAGAAGACTCGAATTTTTCTACCATAAACCGGCCCGGGATTCGTGGTAGGTAACAAGATGAGCAGAGCATATACCGTCGAAGCTATCAGAGCCGATTCCGAACTTACAGATATCCGCGTAGTAGTCGACGGCAAAACACAGCACATGTGGGGAAAGTACGGAAAGCAGAGAGAATTAGATCTCGCCGCCCAGCTGGATGATGACGCAATTCCTCTGCTGGTTGGAGCTGGAATCGGTGTCGCAGCTAAAGAATTACTTAAACAGAAATCCCGTACCCTGCTCATCATCGATTGCGAAAAAGAAATACTCGCTGCCAGCGGCCTTAAAGAAGAGCTGCGCAAATACCATAATCTTATCTGGATCAACACCGACTCCCCCCAAAATGCAGCGCAACACATAATAGAATTGCAAGCTTCATCGGGCAAAAGTATCCAGCTGCTTAAAAATCCTTTCTACATGCGTCTCTCCCCCTTTTACGGGCAGGCAGAACAAATCCTGCTTAAGCAATCAAAGAGAGAAGTAGAGTTTCCATCCTGGCCAAAATTCCAGCAGGAAAAACCGAGAATACTGCTCCTGACCAGTCAATACTTTCTTATGGGGGAGATTGTAGCAGCCTGCCAGCGTCAGAACGTTCCGCATATGTTCATCAATATGGACGCAAAGGAAATGGATCTGGACTATTTTGTCGGGCGCATATCAGCTGCTATTGATACATTCCGCCCGGACTTCGTTCTCACCGTGAACCATCTGGGGGTTGATCAGGAAGGCTACCTGAATGCGCTGCTGCATAAATTCAAACTACCGCTCGCCTCCTGGTTTGTGGATAACCCCCTGCTTATCCTGCCGCTCTATAGAAGACAGGCAGACAGCAACACTACAATTTTCACATGGGATGCCGACCGTAAAGATTCTCTCCGGGAGATGGGTTTCAGCAATATTTTCCACCTTCCGCTGGGTACTGACCAAACCCGCTTTCTGCCTTCTAAAGGCTGCACAGAAAAAAAATGGTCCCGCAATATTTCATTTGTCGGTAATTCAATGGTCCACAAGACCGCCAAACGTCTTGAAGCCTCCAGAATTTCCGGGCTGCTTGCTGATAAATATAAAGAAGTGGCCCATGCCTTCGGCCAAAAAGAAGAACACTCCGTTGTTAATTTCCTAAGAACCGACTATCCCGAGCTGTTTCAGGAATACGAAAACAAACTTACCCCGCACCGCAAGCTGGCATTTGAGACTCTAGTCATCTGGCAGGCGACACTGGAATACCGCCTTTCCTGCATAAAACAGATTTTAGAATTCAAGCCGCTGATAGTTGGCGACAATGGCTGGAGCAAATTACTGGAAACAGATCATAGATGGGATTATCACCGGGAACTTTCATACTATAACGATCTTCCGCGCTTTTATCCCTGCTCCAAAATTAATTTCAACTGTACAAGCCAGCAAATGAAGGGCGCGGTCAATCAGCGAGTCTTCGATGTCCCGGCCTGCAATGGCTTTTTACTCACCGACCACCGCTACCAGATGGAAAAACTTTTTGAACCTGGTAAAGAAATCGCTGTATACAAATCTACTGAGGAAGTACCTCAATTAGTTGAAAGATATTTGAAAGATAAGCAGGCGCGGCAGCAGATCATTAAAGCTGCTCGGAAAAGGATTCTTGCCGAACATACTTACGATTGCCGCCTGAAAGTGTTGATTCAAAATATGCGCGAGACATATCAATAGGCCAAATAAAAGTCCCCATTTCAATAGAAGCGGGGACTTTTATCTTTCTTCCAAAAGGAAAAAGCACTTTATTACAGCTTAATCCTGAACTTTTACAGCAGTTATTAAGATACAGGCATGTTCGGCTAACTTCCGCAACCGCCGCCCTTCTTACCAGAGTCCCCACGGGACCCCTTACCAATCTGTCAAGGGGCTACGCCCATCTTTGGGATCACCACTTTAACGATTACAAACACGATTGCGAAAACTGCAACCAAACCTAGTAAATCAGACATCTGAACCTCACAGTTTAGTAATCTAGTCTTTATTAACAGTTAACAATCATATTAAACTTGTCAATAGCAATCAATAACTGCAATCACATTGACTAATACTTGTAACTTAATCAGGTATCAGATCCAGATCGAAACGAAAGACTGTTCCCACTCCCAAACCGCTTGAGACAGATATTTCTCCTCCCATCATTTCAACCAGTTTGCGCGAAATCGGCAATCCAAGGCCGGTACCTCCATATTTTCTGGAAGTTGATGAGTCAGCCTGAGCAAAACTTTCAAAAATAACTTCAATTTTGTCTTCAGCAATGCCGATGCCTTCGTCCTCCACTTCAAACAGTACTCTTCCGCCTTCCAGTGAAACAGAAACGACTATCCTCCCTTTGCTGGTGAACTTAACTGCATTACTAATCAAATTATTGAGCACTTGCCTGATTCGGGTTGGGTCACCCACAACTTTGTCCGGAACGTCATTAGCAATCGTACAGATTACCTTGAGATTCTTACGGGATGCCTCAATTGCGAACACATTTACAATTCTCTCAATCATTTCACGCAATAAAAACTCATGCTGCTCGATCTGCAAATGTCCGGCTTCAATCTTCGATATTTCAAGAACATCATTGATAACATCCAGTAAATTCTCCCCGGCGGCTCCAACAATATTCAAGTATTCACGCTGCTCTGCATTCATATCCATTTCATTCAAAAGCTCAACCATACCCAAAATCGAATGCATGGGCGTACGGATTTCATGACTCATATTGGCTAAAAATTCCGATTTAACTTTACTGGCAGCTTCCGCTTTAACTCTCTGCTCCTGCAACAAAACAAGAATCTCATTTACGGATTCTGCAAGATCGCTCAACTCATCATTCCCGCTCATGCAAACTTTATGTTTTCCCGGACCAGCGAAAAATTTCCCTCTTAGTTGAGCCCGTAAGACCTTAACACGTGACACAAAATAATAATTCAAGACAATTACAGTGCCGATACCAAGAAAACAAAGAGCGCCCCCCATGAAAAATATGTATGATTTAAATAAAGAGTTTCCGAATCCATAAGAATCTTGAGGCATGCTTAACTGCAAAAGTACCAACGGATCACCAAATACATCATTTTGAACCATAAGACTGTGAAAAGCATGTTCTCCATCTTTAGGTTCTAAAAAAAACACCACTTTTTGCAATGACGTATCCAAATCCTTGAAAGATAAATCCATCTGTAGACTCTGACCAAGTCTATCCAGCTGCCGGTCGCCAAAAAAACGGCCCATGACCAATGTTCCTTTGGGAACACCCTCAATCGCGCTATCCATTATTTTCTGCACGGAAACCTGCATCAATCGATGGTTGATCCTCACCAGCCCGGTCAACCCATCAGCATTACACTGACGGACAATTTTTGTTCCGATGCATTCGTTATCCACAAAACATTTTTCAATCTGCTCTGTACCATCAGCGGATAAGAAATAATAAAACTCGTTTTGTTCATCGAAAAACAAAAGTATATCTAAATCAAGGTTGATCAGTATGTCCGAGCTGAGGTTGGACTCGATAAAACCTTCATCAAATTCTTGCACAAATTTATATGAACCATCCCACCATGCCCAGTCCCGGCAGAGACTTTGCAAAGCTTCGCCACTTGCCCTTATTGCATACTCAGCCCGTTTAATATTTTCCTCGGCAATAACTTTTTCAACTTCAACAACGGCTTTACGGTTAAGCTCAAAAGCCAGCAAACCGCTGCCTAAAAAAATAAACAGGCAAAGAACAATAACAATCAGATAACTTTTCCCTTTCAATCCTATTCGCATCAGGCCCCTCAAGTTTATTCTTATCAAAAGAATACCCCTGAAATAAAAAAAAAGAAACCGGACCAGGGTCCGGTTTCTTCGTTCGCAATTAAATTATCTGAATAGGACTTAAATGACAGACCAGACAGCTCCCATCGGAGTATCTTTGACTTCGATTCCAAGTTCTATCAATTCATCCCTGATTTCATCGGAACGGGAAAAATCTTTATTTTTACGCGCTTCCTGACGGGCGGAAACAAGCTCCTCAACCTTTGCAACCTCAATTCCCTTACGCTGCAGCATGTTGATTTTGAGTTCTTCAAGGAACTCCTTTGGTTCGCGGGTAAAAACCCCGAGAACTTCTCCCCACTTTTTCACATCTTCACGAATGCGAATCCAGGCATCTCGTCCACCTTCGGACTTGCGCCATGATTTTTCCTCGGCAATACGTCCTGCAAGACGGATCAGGGTAAATATATGTCCCACTGCCGCGGCCGTGTTCATGTCATCTTCCATGGCCTCGGTCCAGCCTTTCTCGGCACCTTCAATCTCAGCCATAATTTCTTCTGGCAGATCGGCTTTGGACCACTTTGCCTTATTGAGTGCTTCCTCGATCTGTTCCAATGCGGAATAAACCCGGCGTATACCTTTTTCTGCTTCTTCAAGAGCTACAAAGGAGAAATCAAGAGGGCTGCGATAGTGCATGGTCAGCAGGAAATAGCGCAGGGTCTCGGGCAGGAATTTATCCAGAATATCCCTGATGGTAAAAAAGTTTCCAAGGGACTTGGACATTTTTTCGGAATTAATCTGTACAAAACCGTTATGAACCCAGAAACGGGCCATTTCCTTTCCGGTTGCCGCTTCACTCTGGGCAATCTCATTTTCATGGTGCGGAAAGCTCAGATCCTGTCCACCTCCATGAATGTCAAAGGGAAGCTCTAAATATTTTTCACTCATGGCAGAACATTCGAGATGCCAGCCGGGACGCCCCTGACCCCAGGGACTTTCCCACGAAGGTTCGCCGGGCTTTGCGGCTTTCCAAAGCGCGAAATCAAGGGGGTCCTGCTTTTCTTCACCGGGCTGAATACGTGCGCCGGATTGCAGGTCCTCAATATTTCGGCCGGAAAGTTTACCATAATCTTTAAAAGAACGGACCTTGAAGTAAACATCACCGGAAGGAGTTGCATACGCGTGATCCTTCTCAATCAGATTTTCGGTCAGTGTAATCATTTCTGGAATATGTTCAGTACATTTAGGCTCAATGTCAGCGCGCAGAATGTTCAGCTTATCCATATCAACATAAAATTCACCAATAAACTTCTCTGCTAATTCAGTGGCGGTAACACCGGTCTCATTAGCCCGATTGATGATTTTATCATCAATATCAGTAAAGTTACGAACAAAAGTAACGTCATAACCTTTGAAACGAAGGTAACGGACCAAAATATCGAAGACTACGGAAGAGCGGGCATGGCCGATGTGACAGAGATCGTAAGCAGTGATACCGCAGGCATAAAGATTAACTTTGTTGCCGTTTAAAGGTACGAATTCTTCTTTCTTCCGCTTGAGTGTATTGTAAAGGCGCATAGCCACTCCTTATTTTCGTGAATAAAAATTTGCCTCGACCGTAATCCCGTAGAGATCGAGCAATTCTTCAAAACTGCGTCCCATAAACATATAAAGCAGGGGCACAGGTTCCGCCGGTTCAACCCTGACCACCAAAGTCTCAGGGTGCTCAATAAATTTCAAAAGCTCTGCATAGAAATTTTCTGCATAACCATTACCGAGGCTTCTGGCCTGCTGCATTTCCAGCTGCATGGATTCCAGCACTCTGTTCCGGTAGGCTGAGATTTCAAGGCCCTCACTTTGGGCCGAAAGATTCATAACCTTTTGAACAAGAGACAAATCTTCCCATACAGCCTTTCCCTCCAGCATGCTTGTCCCTATAAAGCCGCCTATCCCCGGGCCGCGAAAACTCATATCACCGAGACTGAATTCTGCGCTGACCCTGCAAAGCCCCTTTCCGTCAAAAGCAACAGACCTCACTGAGAGCCGTTTGATTTCGTCTTCATAGCTGTAGTCGGCAAAGAGGTCAAAATCCAGATTCTCATAACCCATTTTCTTAAAGTCACGGGCAAGAGTTCCCAGATTTATGAATTCAACAGGAACAGAAACCCCTTGAACACGACCCCGAAAAAAACGCGGCGGATTATGGCTGCGGTCGAGGGACTCAACTTCTAACTTGCGAACTGTGCAACGGGCGCCGGTGGTGAAGCAGCAATCAAGTCCCCATACATGTAAAGACTGATCAAAGGGATTGATCAATGCACGATCAAAATTAATCTGTAGCAGATCATCATGACGGGCAAGGGCCTCATGTACTTTAGCAGCGGAAAATTTCTCCAGTATGAAATATCCCCCGGCAGCAACGCCGATCAGCAATGCCAGTACCAGAAATAATTTCACAAAGGTCTTCCCGCTCATGCCCGATCCTTCACCAGATCCTTAAATCTTTTTCAGACCGGTTACTGCGGCTACGGCCTTGATGCCTTTCTTCTCTCCGGTGAAGCCGAGTTTCTCTTCAGTGGTGGCCTTAACATTGACCTGAGCTTTATCCAGTCCCATCAAGGAAGCGACATTCTTTCGGATCAACTCCCGATGCGGTGAAAGCTTGGGAATCTGACTGATCACAGTCAGGTCCACGTGGACGACCTCCACCTCGGCCTCTTCTGCCTTGGTCATGACTTCTTTGACTATAATTCCACTGGACATGTTTTCGCAGGCAGCGGAAGTGTCCGGAAAATGGTGTCCGATGTCTCCACCGCCGAAAAGACCCAGAATAGCATCAGCCAAAGCATGCAGCAGAACATCGCCGTCTGAATGGGCGATGACCTCCGGACCGCCTGGAATGGGTACCCCACCCAGCACCATAGGCCTCCCCTCTCCGAACTTATGAACATCATAGCCCCAGCCAACGCAGGGGACAGTTCTTCTGCCTTCTTCGATCTTTTTCAAATCTTCGGGATTGGTCATCTTAATATTACCCTCTTCGCCCTCGCAAATATGAACCGTCTTACCGGCCATCTCCACCATGGAAGCATCATCGGTTACATCCCAGCCTTCTTCTTCCGCCTGTTTATGCGCAGCGTAAAGTGTCGGCAGATAAAAGCCCTGAGGGGTCTGCACTGCTTTTAAGCGGGAACGGAGCAGTGTCTTTTCGACAATTTCCCCATTCACTTCTTTGATGGTATCGGTAACATCAATTGCAGGAATAACAGCTTCATTGCCGGACCGGAGCTTATCGACGATCCCGCTGACCATTTTCACCGAAGCAAAAGGACGGGCGGAATCATGGACCAGCACATGGGTACACCCTGCAGGAAGTTCATTCAAGCCGTTAAATACTGAGTCCTGACGGCGCATACCGCCGGCAGTTACTTTAAAGCGCATGCCAAGAGAGTCTGAACCGTCCAAACCGGCAACAACCTCTTTCATTTCCTCAACCTGATCGGGAGGAAACACAAAAACAATGCCGGAAACAGCGGGAGTACTGGAAAAAGTGAGCGCGGAATGCCAGAAGAGCGGAAAGCCCTTCCATTCAAGAAATTGTTTTTTTACTCCACCGACAGCTTCTGCCAAACGGGTTCCACTGCCTGCTGCCAGCAAAATAGCCCAGACTTCACCGGATTTGCTCATAGAAATCTCCAGCCCTGCCTTGGGATGCCTCCGGCGACCCTGCGGACTTTGATTTGATGCGCTGCGCGCTTTTATATTTATTTGATTTCGCCTCCGGCGGATTAAACCCTTTGGAAAGGGTTTAAGAATCCCAAACCTTTTTAGTCAGGCTTCGCCACCGAGCACAAACAAACCAGTTATAAATTATAAAAAAAGGGACAGCCCTAAGGCTGCCCCTTTTTAATATCTAATAAAAGAGGAGTCGGACTATAAGCCGGGTCCTGTATCCGCCGAAACGGATGATCATCATTCCTCTAGGATGCATGTTACCATACACCTCAAGCAACCTACCCGAAAGCTTGGCCGGGCCGGCCTCAAACACTTCCCTATTTGGTCTTGCTCCGAGCGGGGTTTACCTGGCCGGATATGTCACCATATCCGCCGGTGGGCTCTTACCCCACCGTTTCACCCTTACTCCGGTGAGAACTCACCGGGGCGGTCTGTTTTCTGTGGCACTTTCCCGGAATCGCTTCCGCTGGGAGTTACCCAGCGCCCTGCCCTGCGGAGCCCGGACTTTCCTCCCCGGCATAAAGCCGCGGCGATGATCCGTCCAACTCCCTTAAATAGTTAAAATCTAATCTTCTTTCTGGAGAGCCTTAGGCTTTGCAGCTTCAGGAATGTGCTCAATCCAGTAAATAAGGCGCTGGCAGTTAGGGCAACTCAGAATCTGCTTTCCTTCCTGCAGCACGTTGTATTCCTGCGGGGGAATCATAATGTGGCAACCGGCGCATACTGCATCCTCAACCGGAACAATAACCGGATGCTCAAGACGGGAGCGGATGAACTCGTAACGGCCAAGAATGGGCTTGGGCACAACTTCCCCGGCCTTGTTACGGCGCTTGGTTAGCTTGTCCAGTTCACCATTAGCGGCATCGAGTCTTTCTTTGAGGCCGGCACGCTTTTCTGCGAGTTCCTCGTCCAGTTCCTTGATCTTGGCATCAACGTCGGCCATCAGTTCATTATGGCGCTCGGTCTCTTCAAGAACGGTGATCTTTTCTTCTTCACGCAGTCTGTTCAGCTTTTCAAGGCTATCCATTTCACGCATCATGGCGTGGTACTCCTTAGTGGTACCAACGAGCATGAGTTTGCTTTTGCTCTTTTTAACCTTAACGGAATCTTCTTCGATTTCGTGGTCAAGCTTCTTCTTCTGCTCGGCAAGCAGATCAAGCTTTTCGGTCAGCTGTTCTTTGCGTTTTTCAAGGGATTCCTTGCGGGATTCGAGGGCAGCCACATCTTTGGGTGCCTGATCGATTTCCGCTTCAAGAAGGATAATTTCATCATCAACCTTCTGCAAAACAACCAGCTGTTCTATCTGTTTTTCATACATTATGGGGTCCCCTTTTGCGGACGGCCTTTATAAACGGCCTCCGCCACATCGATGTTCGGAAACTTAAAGACAGTAGCGTAAGGCCTATACGTTACTGTGAATTCTCTTTTGTCATGACAACCCATCAGGGTCTGCAAACACCTTCCCCCTGCACATGGTAGGCAAAAGGATTGCGTCCGCTGAAAAATTTAACTTCCACTTCGCCGCCCAGCTCTTCTGACAGAATAGCGGAAAAACGGCGCATCATCTCTTCTTCCAGAGAAAAATGCCCCACATCAAGCACCGCTCCCACACTCTCCTGTGCAGGATGATACTTCATATCCCCGGTAATGAATACATCCGCTCCAAGGCTGAATGCCTTATCCATAAGCGAAGACCCTGAACCGGGGCACATGCCGACACAACCAACCTTCTCAGGTTCCGGCCCGCACAGGGCTACAACCCCGCATCCGGAAAGCTGCGCAACATGCTCGACAAAATCCGTGAACAGAACAGGAGAGGCATACTCGCCGATACATCCGTATCCCAGAATATCGCCGGCTTCGTCTTCCGCAACCGGATCAAGCACCCGCAGGTTATCCAGCCCAAGCTCCCGCCCAAGCCAGGAAACAGCACCCTTGAACTGCACATCCAAAGAAGTGTGTGAGGCGAAAAGAGTCACATCCGCACAAAAGACCTGCTTCATTACATCATGAAACCAGTCCAGCTTGGATGGCAGTTTCGCATCAATAGCCAAAGGGTGGTGGGTCAGAACAAAATCAGCCCCCCATTCAATGGCTGAAGAAACCACCTGCGGCAACGGGTCAAGGGCAATTGCAATCTTCTGCACTTCCCTTTCCGATCCCGCAATCTGAACACCGCAATTATCCCACGAGGCTGCAAACCCCGAAGGAACAAGTGACTCGATCCTGCTGATAACTTCTGTTGTCTTCATAACGGCCACCGTACACCACCACACGGCTGCTCACTGCGTGCGGGGGAGATGTTCAATTATTTCCGCTCGTAATCAAATTCAACACATCAAAATACAATAAAATAATATGCTCCCGCAAGGGCAATCCCCCGGGAGCACAACTGCTTTCATAGACTAGAAAGCGTAAAAGAACTGGATTGTTTTTTGATTTGTATCCATATGAAATAAGTGGTGGGCCAACCAGGATTCGAACCTGGGACCATCCGGTTATGAGCCGGGGGCTCTGCCAACTGAGCTATTGGCCCGTTTCGCTAAGCGAGTCGGGCTTAATATCCCGACTTTTGACATCTTGTCAACACCTAAACAATCTTTTTTCTCTAAAACTGATAATAAGATCTAGCATAAAATTAAAGTATTTGAAACCTAAAGGCGGTCAAACAAAAAGACAGGCTACACCTATTCAATATTATTCTCGCGAATATATCTGATCACGCCTGTCGTCGAATAACCCGGAAGAAGCGGCAGTGACAGAACTTTTCCTCCACGCCCTTCAACTATATCGCGGCCTACAATATTATCCACGCTCCAGTCTCCGCCCTTGATCAGCACGTCAGGCTGAACCTTACTGATAAGGTTGAGCGGCGTATCTTCATCGAAAAAGATTACATAATCAATACAGGCCAGTCCGGCCAGTACAAATGCACGCTGCTGCTGACCTGTAACAGGCCGCTTTTCTCCCTTGATGGACCGAACAGATTTATCACTGTTCAAGCCCAACACCAGCAGATCTCCCTGCTCGCGAGCGCGGGTAAGCAGGTCAACATGCCCCGCATGCAGAATGTCAAAACAACCGTTGGTGAAAACAATTTTCTTGTCTGCAGGAAAATCAGCCCGGACCTTTTCAAACTCAGAAACTGAGAGTATCTTCTGGCTGTTCAATTCTATATTTAATTGTTCTGACAATTTATTTCTCCGAAATCTATTTGATGTGCTTCGCGCTTTTTATAAAAAGAGTTTGCCCTCGGCGGCCCTTCGGAGGCCTAAAACCCTTTGAAAAGGGCTCTAGAATCCCAAACTTTTTTAATAAGGCTTCGCCGTCATGCCTAGCAAACGGTCATAAATTTAATAAGCAGAAAACGTAGCTTGGCAAGGAGTTCTCGACATGTTTAACAACAAAACTGCAATTTTCATTCTTGCCGCGCTGCCTTTCTATTTGAACGATTTCAATAACATTTTCATTAAGCAGCAATTGCTCTGGCTGGCAATCGACTATGGCGCTAAAATTATTCCGCTGGCGTTCCTGTTTTATTTGCTTAAAAAAGAAATTTTAAGCAGTGCAGACCTCGGGCTTGTTCCACTGCCTCCCAAGAAATTTATCCTTTGGACGCTGGGCATCACCGCACTGGGCCTTTGCCTTGATGAACCGGGATTTACACTCTGGTCAAAGCTGCTGCCTCCCATACGTCTTGGCTCAATTCCTATCGGAACGGACTCCCCGCTCTACATGCTCGATATGACTCTGGGACTGGCACTGGTAGCCATATCCGAAGAGATAATCTTTCGCGGTCTAGCTTTCACATCCCTGAAAACCAGCAAATATTCTCCCCGTAAAATATTCCTGATCTCAGCGGTCACCTTCGGGCTGATCCACTGGTCGCAAGGACCAACTGCCATCATAGCGACAGCAGTAACCGGCACAGGGCTTATGCTCTGCATGTACTGCACAGGATCAGTCTACCCGACCATCATCGCCCACTACGTGATAAATTACCTGTCTTTCTCAGGAAAGGCGGTGGAATTCTGGGGATTGTAATGAGAAAAGACATTTTGCGGAGTTAAGAGCGAAGCATATTGAAAAGTTTTGAGGGGATGGGGTCTGGGGAAGGGGAACTTTTTCCAAAAGTTCCCCTTCCCCAGCCGCCGGAGGCATCTTATTTAGGAGCGAGGTTCTCGGAAGATCCAAGTACGATCAGCTCCACCCAGTCAAGGGCAAAGCTGAGACATTCCTCTTCGTCATTGAGAATAGCCTGCTGACGTTCTTCGGAGATATCGAGTCGGGAGAATACATTCATATCTTTGATAAAATTAACAAAGTTATCCACCTGATAAAGAGCCAGAAAAGCCATGTTCAACTTACGCTCATCAAGCACAACCCCGGCCTTGCGAGCTCGGTTCATGATGCGCATATAACGGTCATTGACTTCGTTGTATGCTTCAAGACCCTGATCTTTCAGCCACTCATCGCTGGTCCATTCTTTATCTTCTTCGAATCCACGACAATGCGGTTCCTGCACGATGAAAAACTGTTCGACAGTCTCACCGTTCTCATCCATGCGGGAAGCACGGCCGAGAGGGTAAGTGCGACAGGCTCCAGGACGATTTTCGTAAATGGAACAACCTTCGGTTCGCACAAAAGGACAGCTGCGCTTGGCGTTATCAAGCATGCGCAGCTTGCACATGGGAAATCCGGTTCCCGGTGTGCGGGTGATGTCAGCATGGTTATGAATAAACTTTTTACTGTCGTGTCCAAGGCCTTTGCGCAGACGGAGCACGTCATACGGAGTAAGCATCAGGTTGAGATCACCGCAGCAGGCGTTGAAGCAGCGCACTCCGGGATGACAGGCAAAACCGAAAGTCTTACCGGGTTCCAGTTCTGGCAGATTATTAAGAAATTCCTGAGTTTGATCGTGGTCGGACATGGCTCTCTCCCTGTATTTGACTATCCGGCCAGAATCCCCTTCCGCACCAGATACTGCATCTTTTCTTCAAGATCGGACTGAAGAAGCCTTTCTTCATCAGCCATTATCTGCAGTATTTCACTACGCGGATGCATAGCCTGCATCTTATAGCGATTGCCCTGCGCATTTCCCTCTTGCGCTGTGCTGGTGTGACTGGCAAAACCTGAACGCTTGCGATGCAGGATGTTCAAATGGCCTTGGTAGACCGGAAATTCACCCTTAAGACAGCTGCGCAGGTCATGTTCCAGATCATCGTACTGCGAGGGAGAAAGGAACAAGGAAAAGCCACCGTTGTCAAGCAGCTTCTGTGTCCTGAACAGATGGCAACACCCGGTAACAGAAGCGCAGGGACGCATGTAATTAAAATATCCGCTGTCCAGAAGCGAAAGATGCAGGTTTGAACACCGGAACGGATTGGGCGTAATTTTGGATAAATCAACCTCAGGACCTTCTCCTTCATCCCCTACTGGCTGAATGAGATGCAGATCGACGGACTGCATTACCGAAGGCGCAGCATAGTCAAGCACTTTGCAGCCCCATACTCCGGCCTCAGGGTACGCTTCCACGGCTGCACCGAACCGCGAAATCCAATCCGGTTGCACCTCCACGTCATCATCCAGATAGACCGCGAAATCGCATTCCCGTACCTGCGGTTCCTTCATGAGCCAGTTGCGGGCAGCGGCAGCCCCGACATTCACGGGAAGGTCGATGCGTACCATCTGCTCACCGAACACACCCTGCCACTTGCTTATAATTTCTGCGGTTCCATCGGAAGAGCCATTATCGAGCATGAAAATCTTTGCTCCGTACAAATCGGAAGCATGCAGTGAGGCAAGGGTCCCATCCAGCTCATCGGCTTTGTTAAAGGAATATAGCAGAATAGCCAAAGAACCGGGCAACGGAACAGCTTTCTCATCAAGCCCACAGGCCAGATCATACAAACGCATGGCCTCGGAAACCCGCCACGGTTGAGCCTCCACGGCCCCGGCAAAAACGGATACGGCTGTTTCCCGTTCACCGAGCTTGAGAGCAATAGTCCCGGCCAGGTGTGCCAGATTATTCAGCCCGAAAACATCGGAAGCAGCCATGAGCAGCGGAAATGCTTCTGCCGCATTGCCGTTCATATAATGAAAAAACGCTTTGGTACAACTTACGGCAGGAGCTATTTCAGGAGTGAAGTTACCGGACAATAATTCCAGCCCGAATTCAAAATCAGCAGAAGCTCCGGCATGAACCAACCCCTGCTGTATCCAGAACAGATTACCCGGATCTTTATCTAAGCAGGAAAGAATGTATGCGCTTATTTTTTCGGAATCTCGCCTTGCGGCAATGCGCATAAAATACGAAAGGTTCTCCGGCTTCCGGGACCCGGCAGATATGCCTTTAACGCATGAAGAGACTGACGGCGGAAAGAATTGAAGCAGTCCCTCAACCTGACAAAGTTGAGCAGCCATACCGCCGTCTAAGGGATTGGAAACGTAAGACGCAAGCAGCAGTTCAACACCAAGTTGCGGATCGGACTCCAAAGCACACATCCCGGCATCAAACAGATGCTTCGCGCCGACGGAGCCCATCAAAAGTTTACGCCGAACATGCCCCTTCATTTCGGCCCAATAAGAATCGCTGTATAACCTGCCCATTTATATTTCCTTCTGATTGACTGATGGATAATTTTCAACCCACGTTAACCAAAAGGAGTTGGCTCTACAACCGGGAAAACATGATCATTGACATGGTAATAAAAAGATTACGATGGAAATAACATTTAGGCTGAGCAGGCAGTTATTTTTTTATCAAACCGTCAATATCGGGCAGTGAGATTGCAGGTTCATCACTTGGATAAGAAGAGTAAACCCCCAGCAAAGCCTTCGCCTTGGCGGTCGTAGACATAAACGAACGTACAATCCTGCGGTTTAAGCGGCCCATTTCACTGCGAAGTTCAGCATCTTCAATAAGTTTCTTCATGGACTTTGCGATAGCCTCGCTGTCCTCCACTTCGCAAAGCAGACCGTTCACACCGTCACGGATAAGTTCCGCAGTTCCTCCTGCCTTGGTGCAGATGCTGGCCAGCCCGCATTCAAATGCTTCCAGCAAAGTATTGGGCATGGATTCCTGACGGGAACTCATGACATAAATATGTGAGGTTGCCAGAAGCTTAACAACTTCCTCATGCGGGATGTAACCGGGGCACTCAATACGCTCCAGCGTTGTCGGGGATGCTGCGCTGCGGTATTCGGAAAGGTCTTTCAGACCAACAGCAATGAACCGTACTCCATCGCACTTATCCTGTGCCAGCAAACGGTCCACGGACTTAATAAACACATCCGGGCCCTTTGCATGACCTTCATTGCCGACATAAATTATAGTCGTCTCGGCAGAACGCTTAGGCTTACGCCCCCCGCCGACAAAAGAATTATAAACCACCTGTGCCCGCTTCGGGAGAACCCCGTGCTTGAGCAGCACTTCCCGGCTTTTAGCGGAGTTGCAGATATAGCCGTCGCCAATGAGTGAAAAAAGCGGAGCCAGCGGGTTAGGCTTGTAAATTACACCACGGTTGAAGAAAAGTTTGAACTTACGCCCGCCAAGCATGGAAAGTCCTTTTGCGATGCAGCCGATCTTTACCGAACGGTTGTGATAGGTATGCACCACATCCACCTGATGTTCTTCAATTATATGGGCAAGAAAAGCCGCGGCGGCTAGCATGTTCTTGAAGTCATCAAGCAGAATTACTTCCACGCCCATTTCTTCAAGTTCCTGAATAAGCTTGGAACCGGGCATGAGTACCGCAACAACTCCGACACCTGACATAAGCATGGCCCGCGCGCTGTTGATAAGCTGCCTGCTGCCGCCGGAAAGTTTGTCTGTATCTGTAATGTAGAGAACCTTGCCGACGTCATTGCGCTTGCTGAAAAATTTGAAACAGACCATGGCTGATGCTTCATTTGAATACATGAGCAGACGCTTTTTAATCCAGGACGCATCCTTGCTGCCGCCCACCCCGATGCGATTGATACGCATGGGATCGGTTCCGAGCATATTGGCTGAACGCTCTAAGGTGAAAGTGCCCTCAAAACCGGCTGCGGCAGCTTCCTGCAAACCTATGGAATCAAAATCGCCCCATGGCCAGCAGAAAAACTGACGGCGGGAATTGTTGATCTTTTTTATTTTATCGTAACAGCGCCTGAGATCTTCACGGATGAATTGACGGCGTTCATCATCAGTACGGCGCTTGAAGGAGACTTTCCCCTTACGGAACTGGGGCCAGAAACCATTATAGGCAAAAGCACTGCCATAGGAAAAAACCGGAAGAGAAGGATCATGCTTTCTATAAATGCCCCAGACGGACCAATGGGCCTGATCTGTGAAATTGCAAGCCTGACGCATATCACGGAAACAGCCCTGATGTCGGCAGGTGTGGGCGTAGACTTCCATTCCCTTATCATGGACCAGAGCTTTCAACTCCGCTTCGTTCATAAACTGGGAATTGTCGTTTTCCGAAAGCGCTTTGATGAAAGATTCGCGCATAGGCAGCATTTCGCTGACATCCGCCCTGCTTCTGATTTTACCCTGCCCGATGAAATCACTGACGGCAAAAAAGACCCCGGTCATACCGCGCTCTTCAAGCATGGGTACAACATTGATCCAGTTGCTGATGTGGCAATCATCAAAGGTAAGCACCACATATTTATCATCTATGGGTTTGCGGCCCATGCAGATTTCAAAAAGATGTGCTGCGGTGATGGTTTTAAAACCCATCTCCAGCATCATATCCAGATGGGATGCAAAAACGGCGGGGGAATGACCGTCTTCTTCACAGACGGCGTGATAGCAAAAAACAGGGACACTCTTACCGAGCATGAGACAACTCCGAAACGCTTCTTGTCAACAACCCTCCCCCCGCAAAACAGGGGGAGGGAAATCATTACATCTGCAGCCGGAAGGTCTCAGTGGACAGCTTCCGTTCGAGTCGTCTTGCCACGAGACTCATCAGGTAGCAACAAATAAAGTATAAAAATGCCACGGTGGTATAAATTTCGAAAGGATAGATCATCAGTCTGTTATTGAGTCCCTGAGCTACAAAAGTAAGTTCCAGAACCCCGATAACAAAGGCCAGCGAAGTATCTTTGAAGATCGCGATAAACTGGCCGACAATGGCGGGCAGCATCTGTTTCAGGGCCTGAGGCAGGATAACCTTACGCATGGCCTGCCAATAGGTAAGCCCTGTGGAAACTGCGGCTTCAAACTGTCCGGGCGGCAGGTTCTGGATACCGGAACGTACAATCTCTGCCAGATAAGCCCCGGTAAATACCGTAAGGGCAATAGTGGCGGACCAGAATACATTCATGAACTGTCCGGTAAGGATGGGAATAAAGAAGTAAATCCAGAAAATGACCATAATAAGCGGGTTACCACGGATAAGTTCAATATAAAGGGTAGACGGAATCAAAAAGAGTTTATTTTTGGATGTACGCCCGATCCCTACCACCAAGCCGATAAAGAAACTTACCGTAATAGCAAGCACCGACATGAGGATGGAGAAAGACAGCCCGCCAAGCCCCCAAAGGATTTCATTGGGACCGCCGTTGGGAAAACGCCACCAGAGCATTGTGCCGACATTGTCCCAGATGATCTGGAAATTAAATTTGGAGACGCCGTAGGCAGCAGAAATAAACAGAGCTGCAAGACAGGCTATAAATGAGCCTTTCCAGATCAGCCCCATAATCTTTGCCAGTCTGGCCAGAAAGACTTTGCGGGCGGCCTGAGCTTTTGAAAGGCTGAACTCGTCCTGGCGCCTGCGCTTCATACGGCGCTGCATTTTAGCCATAAAAGCGAAGGGGAACTCAAAAGGCATGAAAATCAGGTGTGCAAATTTATGCCCTAAATTCCTGTTTTTAACCGGCACAATCTGCAATTTCCAGTTAACCAGAGTCAGTATCCCGGCAATGGTCAAGGAAAGGGAAAGATAGATAACAGTTGCGGCGGTAGTGGCCTCAAAACCTTTAAAGGTCATGCCTTCGATCTGCTGCGAAGCCCAACAGAGTTCAGGAACACCGACAACCATAGCCAGAGAGGAGTTCTTCATATTGTTCAGGAACTCACTGCCCAGCGGCGGGATAATAGCGCGAAAAGCCAAAGGGAGAATAATTTTGGTCAGGGTCTGAAACGGGGTCAGCCCGGATGAATAGGATGCTTCGAGAAGCCCTTTGGGAATAGACTGGATACCGGCACGGATAACTTCAGCCATGAAGGAACTGGTGTAAATTCCAAGCCCCACGGTGGCGGAAATAAGTTCGAAGTTCTGGTCAAAGAGGAAATTACGGATTCCTTCCGGCAGCCCCATGGGCAGGGCGAAATACCAGAAAAAAAGCTGGACCAGCAACGGTGTATTCCGGAAGAATTCAACGTAGCAGGTACAGAAATAATAAACCGGTTTGAACTGTGAAAGCCTGCCCAGACCGAAAAGTATACCTAGAAACAACGCAATTGCGGAACTCATGAGGGAAATACTGATCGTCAGCCCTAAACCGGTCACGAGCATATCGCCCAGCACTTCCCCGTAGGAGGCATCCTCTTTATAGAGTACAGACCAGTCAAATTTATAGCCGAAGTCGAAGACCCAGCCAAAATAGTAGACCAGTATCCCGGTAATAGCGGCAAGGCAAAGATACTGAACCCAAGTTTTTTCCAAATAACGGCTTATCATTTCTGAAACTTTCTCTTTGTCATCAATTTAAAAATCGGCGGAGCCGTATGGCCCCGCCTGTCTAGCATAATCAAATGAAGCCTAGGGCCACATTTCGATTTTTTCGGTCAGGGGGAAGTAGTACTTGGTGTCGGGACCGTACCACTTGTTGTAGATTTTTTCGTAGGTGCCGTCTTTCCACATATCCTGCAGTGCGAAGTTTACTGCATCACGGAGCTTGGAGTCGTCTTCAACCAGACCGATGCCGTAAGGCTCGTTGGAGAAGAAGTCGCCAACCAGTTCATATTTACCGGGGACCTGTGCGGCGTAGCCGAGCAGGATGGTGGAATCGGTAGACCATGCATCTACACGGCCCATCTGCAGAGCCTGAAAGCATTCGGACTCTTTCTGGTAAGAGATAACTTTGGGAGCTTCATCGCCCATTTCTTTGAGCATTTTTTTAACATTCAGCTCGGAAGTGGTGCCCTGCATTACTGCAACTTTCTTTCCTACGAAATCTTTGAGGGTGGAAAACTTACCTTTAGCAGCAAGCATCTTCTGACCGTCAAAGAAGTAGGTGATGGAAAAATCGATGGAGTTATCACGGGAGCGTTTGTGAGTCATGTTGGAAACGGAAAGGTCGATACGGCCCTGCTGAAGGAAACCGATACGGGTCTTGTTGTTAACAGGAACCTTGTCGATTTTAACACCCATGCGTTTTGCAACTTCATTGGCGATATCAACATCAAAGCCAACCCATTCTTTCTTTGCATTGTAAAATGCACCGGGAATGGAGTCAGTCATGATACCAACACGGACAACCTTGTCTTTCATGATTCTGTCGTAAGTGGCACCAGCGAAAGCTGTTGCAGCGAAAGCCATAACCAGAGCGGCTGCGAGAGCCAGAGTCATAAACCTTTTCATTTCTTTCCTCCTGCGTGGAAATAGACAAAGAGTATACAAAAGAGCGATTACCGAAATTGGAAACCGCGAGCTTCCTTATACATGGCCTGAAAACCAGACCTTCCTAACCTCACTATTGCTACCGGCCTGTTTATGAACCAGACCGGTGAATTCCTAATGTGAAAGGATCTTGCTCAAGAAGAGCTTGGAGCGTTCATGCTGCGGATTGTTAAAGAACTCTTCCGGAGTATTTTCCTCTATTAGAGTCCCTTCGTCCATGAAAATAACCCGGTCCGCAACCTCTCGGGCGAAACCCATTTCGTGGGTAACGCAAACCATGGTCATGCCTTCGCGGGCAAGGGCCTTCATTACATCCAGAACCTCGTTGATCATTTCCGGATCAAGCGCTGATGTAGGCTCATCAAACAGCATGATATTAGGACGCATAGCCAAGCCGCGGGCGATTGCCACGCGCTGCTGCTGCCCGCCGGAAAGCTGGGAAGGATAATCCCCGGCCTTATCCGGAATATTGACTTTGGAAAGAAGTTCCATTGCCAGATCTTCGGCATCCTTTCGCTTCATATTTCGGACCATAGTCGGCGCAAGGATGATATTTTCCAAAACCGTCATATGAGGATAAAGGTTGAAAGACTGGAAAACAAAACCAATCTCTGCACGGAGCAAAGGCAGATTGACCCTGGTTCCGTTAACATCCATATTTTCTACAAGTATTTCACCTTCCTGAATAGGTTCAAGACGGTTAATACAGCGAATCATGGTACTTTTACCTGATCCGGACGGACCGCAGACTACAACCACCTCGCCTTTCTTAATGTGGAGGTTAAGATCCCTCAGAGCGTGATAGTCACCGTAGTATTTATTGACATTGTTAAATTTTATCACTTTTGTACAAATCCCGTAAAAAAAGTTCTAAGCTCGAAGAAAACGGGTACCAAATGGAACAAAATTCGGCAAGCCCCCGCTCTTTTGGGACGAAAACTTCTTTTTTTAACGTTTCGCGAATTAAATATCACGAGAAAAATCATTTTTGTGAAAAAGCACTCTTTTTTTTCTGAAAAAGACAGCTACACACAATTTTGTTTATTTCGTAAATCGAAATTATTTTTATCTTTCTTGCGTTTTCATCAGAAATTTTCCATTCTAATCAATATCAAAGAAAGACCAAAAACCAACGATTGTAGGCTTAACTAGGTATTATCCATAATAATTCAGCCCCACAATTCACTTCAGCCAGATTTACAGAAATAATTTTAACCAAAATTAAGCCGTTTCCCTCTAATTAATCTGTTTCAATAATATATATAGAGTTGAAAAGCTCTTCACTTAACGATATGTAATCTAGATGCCTGAGAGTACATTACTATTCATAGCCGAACCACAGTCCGTGACATCCGTGTTTTCCCCTCTCAAAGAAGCGGGATTTCAAGCCGGGCTGGCTGACAACCTTGCCGGGGCTGTCAACTTCATCAAAAAATCTAAACCGTGCCTCATTTTTACAAGACCGGTGATGCAGGGCTATTCCGCTCAGGCTCTTTTGGCCGAAGCTGTAAATATTGAAAATTTTCCACCAGTTGTCATCTTTTCCCGCAACGGTTCCGCCGATGAAGCACAGAGATTCATGGAACTGGGTGCAAGGGACTACTGGCTGGAACCGCTTTCATGGGAAAAAATCAAACTGATGCTTCCAGATGAAAAGCCATCTTTCATGCCTGAACCGGAACAACTCGACGCTGCGGAAAAAACAGCTTCTTCTGAATCCAAAGGAACTCAGGGACGCTATCAGATCATCGGCCAGCACCCGGCCATGGCCCGCGTTCTCGGCCTTGCAAAGCAGGTTGCCAAATCAAAGGCAACTGTTCTTATTTCCGGTGAATCCGGAACAGGTAAAGAAATGTTCGCCCGTTTCCTGCACCACCACTCCGACCGCAGTGACAAACCTTTCGTAGCCATCAACTGTGCCGCCCTGCCCGAACACCTGCTTGAATCTGAGCTCTTCGGACATGAGAAAGGAGCCTTCACCGGGGCGATAAACCGCAAACTCGGTAAATTCGAACTAGCTTCCGGCGGTACAATTCTCCTTGACGAAATTACGGAAATGGAACTCGGCTTACAGGCCAAGCTGCTCAGGGTTTTACAGGAAGGGGAAATAGACCGCGTTGGCGGTGTGGAAACCGTGAAAGTTGATGTACGCGTGCTGGCAACCACCAACCGTGCCATTGAAGATACAGTGAAAGAAGGAAAATTCAGGCAGGACCTTTTTTACCGCTTGAACGTTATCCCTCTAAAACTTCCGGCCTTAGCCCAGCGCGGAGAAGACATCCTGTTGCTGGCGAAATTTTTTGTTAATAAATACTGCACGGAATACGGCCTGGCTCCTCTGGCCTTTTCTGAGGAAGCCACACAATGGCTGCTGTCCTACGAATGGCCGGGCAACGTGCGGGAACTGCAAAACCTCATGGAAAGGGCCGTTCTTCTGGCCGGCGCTGGACCAATTGAATCCAAACACTTCCTGAATGACCCGGATGCCTGGATGCCGGACGAAGTTCACGTCGAAGGAGAAACTCCCGACGGCGAACTTGCTGCTGACGCTGACGGTATTGCCGCAGACTTCGCGGTAATGCCCATTTCCGAGATGGAGAAAAAACTGATTATCAAAAGCCTGGACCAGACAGCAGGCAACCGCACCAAGGCGGCAGAGCTACTTGGAATCTCCGTGCGAACCCTGCGCAACAAACTTAACGATTACAAAAAGCAGGGACTTGATCTGTAACGATTTACCAGACTGTGCAATTGATCTAATTATGAACCGTTTCAGAACGGGACAGACATAAAAATAAAGGGCAGCCCGCAAGCGGGCTGCCCTCTTTATTTTGTATAGTTGAGAGACTATTCGGCAGTGATAACTTCCAGACCGCCCATGTAAGGACGAAGAGCTTCGGGAACCACAATGGAACCATCTTTCTGCTGATAGTTTTCTACAACAGCAACAAAAGTACGTCCCACGGCAAGGCCGGAGCCGTTCAGTGTGTGTACGAACTGCTTTTTCTTGCTGTCCTTGGGCTGAAATTTAATGTTGGCTCGCCGGGCCTGAAAATCACCGCAGTTGGAGCAGGAAGAGATCTCACGGTACTTATCCTGCCCGGGCAGCCACACCTCAATGTCGTAGGTCTTTGCAGAACCAAAGCCCATGTCGCCGGTACACAGAGTTATAACACGGTAGTGCAGACCGAGACGCTTGAGGATTTCTTCGGCGTGGCCGGTCATTGCCTCAAGTTCATCAAAAGACTTGTCAGGATGGGCGAAACGGACCATCTCCACTTTGTGGAACTGGTGCTGGCGTATCAAACCTTTTGTGTCTTTACCGTAGGAACCGGCTTCAGAACGGAAGCAGGGAGTCGGCGCACAGTAAGCAATGGAAAGATCATCTTCATTGAGCACTTCATCGCGGTGCAGGTTGGTAAGCGGAACTTCCGCGGTGGGAATCATAAAATATTCCCAGTTCTCCAACTTGAAGAGGTCCTCAGCGAACTTAGGCAGCTGCCCGGTCCCAAAAAGAGAATCGCGATTAACGATGTATGGAGGAATAACTTCGATGTAGCCGTGATCAATGGTCTGTACGTCAACCATAAATTGAGTCAACGCACGCTCAAGACGTGCCCCCCATTTTTTAAGCACAGCGAAACGCGCACCGGTAAGTTTGGCCGCACGTTCAAAATCAACACCGTCCAGCTCAACAGCCAGATCCCAGTGCTCACGGGGGGTGAAATCAAATTCCGGTTTCTCGCCCCAGTGACGGATTACCGGGTTGTCATCTTCAGTTTTTCCGAAAGGAACGGATTCGTCCGGCATGTTGGGTACAGCGGCGAGCCAGTCACGCTCTGCGGATTCTATATCTTTGAGGTCTTCATCAAGAGCCTTGATCTTGCCGGAAACTTCACCCATACGGGCTATTATTTCTGAAGCGTCACCGCCTTCCTTCTTTATCTTTGCAATCTCTCCGGAGGTAGAGTTGCGCTCGGCCTTGAGGGATTCCACTTCCTGCAAAAGAGCCTTGCGGCGGGAATCCAGATCGCTGAATTCGTTGACATCAAGTTTGGAACCTCTTTTCTCGAGGCTTTCGCGAACTACATCCAGATTGTTCTGTACAAATTTCAAATCGAGCATTTCATTCTCCTAATATCATCATATATAAAAAGGCTCATCTCAAGCCGCTGCCATGCTAGTAGCGAATCTCTGCACACTTATAAAGGGTAATCTTGCAGCAAAGTACATAAATTGCCTACAAATCATCAATACCCATACGTTTATTTCCATAAACACAGGCGATATTCGCATAAATTCCAACTAGAAGCAGTAAAAGCATAAGACTTTCACCCCAACAGCATACAAAAACATATATCACGCTGGCGATAATCCCGAAAGCCTGTAAACCTTTTTTCCAGCTCCAAGGCGCAGCGAGCCAATCGCGTTCATGCCTCAAAAATTTTTCCACCAATGCAAACGGTGGCACAGGATCAGGTAATTTTTTCAAGGATATTGCCATACCGAGAATGAAAGAAAACGTTAAAAAAAACGATTTCATCCATAAAGCCATGAAAAGGACAAACAGGGAAACGAGCATGATTATCCAATTCCAGTGGCTCTGATGTCTTTTCCAGACAAAAGCTGCGAGATTCGTTATGACCATGTCAAAGCCTAACATTTCAGCCCCCGGGAAACAATATGTTGCACCTGCCTCTTTAAATACTCACCGATTCGCGATAACGTACCTCCATGATTAAAAACATTGTACCGTCTATCGGAAAAATTCTTATTGATAAGGGCTGGACCATGTCTACTGCTGAGTCGTGCACCGGAGGCCTTGTTGCCGCCACACTGACCGATTTCTCAGGAAGTTCCGCATGGTTCTCCGGGGCCGTGGTCGCATATTCCAATGAAGTGAAAATGTCTCTGCTGCATGTACCTGAAACGGCTATTATTAAATATGGAGCCGTTAGTGAAGAAACAGTCAGGGCCATGGCTGAAGGAGTCTGCAAGACCCTGAATGTTGATGTGGGAGTTTCACTTTCCGGCATAGCCGGACCCACCGGCGGAACTGTTGACAAACCGGTTGGAACAGTCTGGATGGGTTGGCATATCAGCGGCAAGACCTATGCAGAAAAATTCATTTTTGATGGAGACCGCAAAAGCGTAAAAGACCAAAGCCTGCAAACCGTTCTGGCAAAACTTCACCAGTTTCTGGAAAAGAGCTAGTTAAAATGAGAAAAGCGCTGTCCCTGATTTTCCTTTTCGTTCTATGCTGCGCAACGGATGGATTCTGCCGGGACTCCCTGCGTTCCACCCTGAACCTTCACGGACAGGAGCACAACCGTAAATCGGTTTTGCTTCAGGAGTTCAGTGAATCATGGGCTGAAGTGCAGAATGCCACCGGTCCGTTGACCATAGAAGGTGACGTTCTCGGTTATATACAGGCATACGGCAGCAGTGAAATTGGAGGGGAAAACCAAGAGGGAAATGAATACGGAGCCTTCAAAGCACGTATCCGTTTACACTGGGAGCCGATTGAGGATGGAAAATTTCTTTTTCAGGTTCAGGGCGGCGTTTCAGACAAGCACAGCAACCCATCAAGCCGGGGAATGGTCATTTCTCCATTAAACTCGCAAGCATCCAGGACCAGCCCCGGCGGGGAAGCATCAATCTCAGATGTTCTCTATACCCAGCATTTCGCCGATAAACGGATGTTTGTTTCCATTGGCTGGACCGACCCCGAATCCTTCATGGATGATAACCGCTTCGCCGGGAACGGGCGGACCCAGTTTGTAAACTCCATGTTTAATAATGAGCCGATCTTCGACTCCATTGACGCCAACCTGCCCATAATTGCCGGCGGAATAAATCCGGTTGATGAATTGACCTTCACCGTGCTGGCACAGGCAACAACCTATGCAGGACGCCCGGACGATGAACGCAAAGGGGACTTTGAAGACATCGCAGACAGTCCGCTCATAGGCGGACAGCTGACTTATTCGCCAAGCTTCGGTAAGCTTAAAGGTAATTACCGAATCTTCGGCTGGACCAATACATATGACCAACCGCGGATTGATACCAGTAACCAATCAATAAACTGGGGTATCGCCTTCAACATGGATCAGGATATCACCGAAAATTTCGGCATATTCGCAAGACTCGGCAAAGGAAACGGCGCGGTCAACGACATAAGCTGGACATGGTCAACAGGAACACATTGGCGAGGTCCCATCCCCGGCAGGGATGAAGATATCTGGGGTGTTGCAGCAGGAGGAGCGCAGGGCAATAAACATACTGACAACACAGACATGGAGTACCATTACGAAACATACTATCAGATTAAACTTGGGGACAACTTTTCAATTGTACCGGACCTGACTTATGTGACCAACTCTAATGCCGACAGTAATAATGATGATATCGTGTTCGGAATGTTGAAATTCTTCTTCACTTTTTCCACACCCGGTTCATAAACATCTTAACAGGTTGGGATAATATGAAAAAGATACGAACATTTATCGCACACCCCGTACCAGAAGAATGGAAGCAAATAATCGGGGAAGCATTCAGCGGACTGCGGGAAGGGATGCAATCAAGAATCACATGGGTGAAGCCGGAAAACCTGCATCTCACCCTTAAATTCCTAGGCAGTGTAGAAGAAGATAAACTCGCCGAGGTGCAGGGAGTACTCAAAAAAGTTCCGGTTGTAAACTTTAAAATAACCACCGCCGGAGCTGGTTTTTTCCCGGCTATTGAGAAGCCTCATATTATCTGGATGGGAATTGCCGGAGGGACAAAAGAATATTGTGCCAACGAAGCTGCCATTGAATCTGCCATGACAGGGCTGGACTTTGAGCCGAACAAAAATGAATGTCATGCCCACATTACCCTCGGCAGAGTAAAAAGAGCAACCAAAGACGATTGGAGCGCACTGGCTGAAAGAATAAACGACATCAAGCTGCCGGAAGCTGAAATAAACAGCTTCATACTCTATAAGAGCACCCTCACGCCGGAAGGCCCAATTTATTCCGCAATTGAAAAATACAAATAAAAAAAGGGCGAACTCAATTCGCCCCTTTTTTTCAGATATTCAACTTCACATGATAAAAATTACGCCCACGCTGCACCTTAAGCAGAACTTTGTTGTTCATACGGTAGCGCAGGAATGAATCGAGAAAGTCTTTTTGCGAATTAACACGGTGGTTACCGATCTGGTGAATCTTATCACCGGGGTTAAGTCCAAGTCTTGCCGAAGCGCTGTTCGGACGCACTTTATTGACCAGCATTCCGCTTCCACGCGAATCCTTCTCCAAAGCCATCCCCCAGCTAGTCCATGCCTGAGAACGAATCTCTCGCAATTCAAGAGACTTCGGACGGACAACAACATGTCTGACTTTACCCTCGTGCAAAACTTCAAGATCAACATCTTCACTTCTGGTCTGGACCCGCAGTAAAGCTAGATACCCATCCTTGTCCTCAACCTCGATGCCGTTAATTTTTAGAATCACATCCCCGCGACGCAAACCGGCGTAAGCTGCCGGAGTGTCCTTATGCACATCAGTGACCAGCATGCCGTAAACACGGGAAAGACCGAAGTAACTGGCTGAGCTTTGATCCAGATCCTGACCGTTTACTCCCAGCCAGACCGGGGAAACTTTGCCGGACTCCAGCAGTTCCTTAACAACGCGCTTGGCCCGGTTAATGGGAATGGCAAAGCCTATTCCCTCCGCTCGGGCCTGAATGGCTGTGTTAATCCCGATCAGATCGCCCATTATGTTCAGCAGCGGTCCGCCGCTGTTACCGGGGTTAATAGCCGCATCCGTCTGTATGAAATCGGTATAGGCGCCCTCTTGTGACTTGACCGTGCGTTTGAGCGCGGAAACAACTCCGGTTGTCACAGTATGGGTGTACCCGAAGGGGTTACCGATGGCGATAACCGTCTCACCGATATAAATATCCGAAGAGTCACCCATCGCCACCTGTGGCAGTCTGCCTGCCCCCTTGATCTTAAGTACGGCAAGGTCGAAATCAGCATCGGAACCGACAATCTCCGCGGGAAACTCTTCACCGCTGATAGTCCTGACCTTGATGTCACTACCACCGGCAATCACATGGGCATTGGTCAGCACCAGCCCCCGGCGTCCATTGATGATCACCCCGGACCCTGTGGACTGCGAACGGTATTTACGCTTGCGGGTCTGCAACCTGTCAAAGAGCATATCAAAAGCATCATCCCCGAACAGCTCTCCAAAAGGAGATACTCCACGCTCGACGATGCTGGTTACGCTGATATTTACGACCGCGGGCGAAGTCTTCTGCACCGCGCGCACCACGGGTGTAACCCGCAACGAATCATTCATGTCCGCAAATGCCGGCTGGGAAACTACAATTGTCAGCAATATGAAAAGAACAAATCTAGAAATACGAAACATAAATAAACCACTAATGTTACATAGACATCAGTCTGTTAATACGATCTTCAGTAGAAGGATGGGTACTGAACCAGTTCGCCATGCTGCCGCCGCTGAAAGGATTGATGATAAACATATTTTCTGTTGCCGGGTTAGCATCCATGGGGATGTTTCTGGCGGTTGCATCCAGCTTATAGAGAGCTGATGCAAGTGCTTTGGGATCATTGGAAATCCGCGCCCCGGTGGAGTCGGCAAGATATTCACGTGAACGGGATATGGCCATCTGGATCAGTGAAGCCGCGACGGGCGCAAGGATTGCAATCATGATTGCGGCAAGGGGGTTGGTTCCGCCCTCTTCATCATCTCCGCCGAAACCGAAAATTGCGGCCCACTGCATCATGTTGGCGATCATCATGATCGCCCCGGCCAAAACAGCCGCTACGGACTGGATAAGAATATCGCGGTTGGCTATATGGCCTATTTCATGTGCGATCACGCCACGCAGTTCTTCCGGGGTCAGAATACGCATAATCCCGCTTGTTACTGCGACAACGGCATTTTCCGGGTTGCGCCCGGTTGCAAAAGCATTGGGAGAATCCTGATCAACCACATAAAGACGCGGGGTGGGAATCCCGGCATTAGCGGCAAGTTCTTTGACCATGGCGTACACCTGCGGAGCATCGCTGGCAGAAAGCTGACGCGCTTTGTACATGGAAAGAACAATTTTATCAGAATACCAGTAGCTGCCGACATTCATAAACATGGCAAGACCAAAGGCAATGACAAGCCCGGTACGTCCACCCATCATCCCCCCAAGGAAAAGAATGATGCCCGTTAGTGCAGCGAGCAGGAAAAAAGTCTTTATCTGACTGGTCATATTAAAAGCTCCTGTTTGTTTTGCATGATAGAAAAATACCGCACCGGAAACGATGCGGTAAATGTAATGATAGGATTTAAAACAGCTCAGTCAAGAGGCTGTAACTCAGGAGAATCAGTTCTCCACAATGATATCCTTGGGTAATGAAATAGTAAAGGCGGTTCCCTGCCCTTCCACGCTGGAGCAATTGATCGTGCCGCCCAGACGGGTTTGAACAAGATTATAGACAATACTCATTCCCAGACCGGTGCCGCCATCGCCGCGCTTTGTGGTGAAGAAAGGTTCAAAAATACGGTTAACATTGTCTCTGCTTATTCCCTTGCCGTCATCGGTATAGCGGATAAGGATCTCATCTTCATCCACCTCGACCCCGATATCTATATTACCGGCTTCAACCCCCTCAAATCCGTGAATCAAGGTATTAATGATGAGATTTGAAAAAATCTGCATGAACGCGCCGGGATAGGTATTCAGCATCAAATCATCGTCGCAGCTGATATTGATCTTATGCTTTGTCCTCTTATACTTGGAACGCAGGCTGAGCAGAATCTCATCCAGATAGTCACGCAGATTTATAACCCTCTTCTGACCTGAAGCCTGATCAGCGGCCACCTGCTTAAAATTGCCGATAAGTTCCGCTGCACGATGCAGGTTGAGCATACTGGACTTGGTTGCCTCATGCGCAATAGTCATAAATTTTTCAAGATCCGATTTGCGCAGTTGCCCCGCTTCTATTTTTGAAGAAAGCTCAGCCAATTTCTCTTCCATAAAGCTGATACTGGTCACACTGATTCCCACCGGTGTATTAATCTCATGGGCGACACCGGCGACAAGATCACCGAGCGCTGCCATTTTTTCAGACTGGATGAGCTGATTCTGGGCATTTTCCAAACTTTCAACAGAACGGCGAAGTTCAGCGGTACGTTCCTCCACCTTACGCTCAAGGTCCCGGTTTAGTTCACTGAGTTGGTCTTGGACAGAATGAAGCTCTGAAACATCCCGCCCTTCAGCAAGCAGAAAAACAATCCTACCATCCGCTCCGAAGGTCGGCTTAAGAGAAAAATCAACATATCTCGTTCCCTCGCCGGGAGCTTCGCTTATGATCTCCCTGCGAACAACATTACCATTTACCGCCCGCTCTATATCCTGCTTCAAAGTAACAGCAAGCGATGGCGGGAACTTCCACCACGGTCCTTCCCAAAACGGTTTCCCCAAAACGTCTTCAGCTGCAATATTTCGAACATCCAAAGCGGCCTTGTTGACTTCGCGCAAAGTTCCATCCAGATCAAGAACCCCCATAAACTGCATCGACTGACTGAAAATACCCCGGAACAAATCTTCACTCCGGGCTATCTGCTCCTGTGCATCCTTCAATTCTGTTATATTGTGTCCCTCGGCAACCAGAAAGAGGACCTCTCCTTTTTCATCCATGACCGGCTTAGCTGAAAAATCCATATAAATTCTTTCGCCCTTGTCATTGCTATGCTCAAAAATAGCTTTACCGACCCCACCGGAAGAAGCAATATGGATAACCTCTTTCAGTTTCCGCTGGACATCAAGGGAATTGTCCCACCAGGGAGTTTCCCACAGATAGCAGCCAATCAGGTCAGCTTCTTGGGCAGAGATATAATGCAGAGCCTCCCGGTTGGCGAGGCGCAGCACCCCTTCCGGGCTTAGAACACCGATAAACTGCTGGCTATGGTCAAAGATTCCTTTGAAAAGCGCTTCACTTTCCTTCATCAGCTGCCCGTTCTTTCTGCTCTGGACTATAGTGTAAAAAGACAGCAGTGAAATCACACCCAGAATAAACACGGTCATCATAATCATATCGCGGTTTCGAGCCGCGGCTTCGGACTCAAGGTCATCTGCATAAATACCCGTACCGATAACCCATTTCCAAGGATAAAACCTTTGCACATATGAAATTTTGGGCACAACCGTGCCCGGCTTGTCCTGCCACTGCCAGTGATAATCCACAAAACCGGCACCGTCTTTCTCTGTTGCGTTCAGCATTTCCATAAAAAGAAGCTTGCCCTTAAAATCAGAAAATTTGGTCAGATCACTTCCATCAAGCTCAGGCATATATGGATGCATAACCATTTTAGGCCCAAAATCATTAATCCAGAAATAATCTTTGTTTTCCGGTCCGAACCGCATCATCCCGATAATATTCGCCCCTCTGCGGCGAGCTTCTTCCGAAGATATTTCTCCCTTGACCTCCTGATAATGCAGATACTCCAGAACTCCAATGGCAACCTGTGTCATATGCTTTAATGAGTCCTTGCGCTGGGCAAGCAGGGCATCACGCACCGCAGGCATGTGAACGGCAAAAATAACTATAATGAAAAGTACCAAGGAAGCCACCGTCGGTACGGCAACCCTTAACCAGACAAACCGCATATGCCCTGCCTTTGTACTTTTTTCAAAAATACCCATGCACGCTCCGAGGCTACAGGAAATTGATATTGGTTATGCAGAGTTAAGCATACACCATATTAAGGACATAATACAAGCTTCAAAACTCGATTAGTATTGCAGAAAAAGACGCTCACTATAGTCTGCCTCTCTTTAGCCCTTGAAACATTAAATAAACTGCATGCACCATATTATGCGACAGAGTCTTTGCAGCACATAACCAGCCGTCAAAAATCTCAGCCCATACATTTTTCTTGATATCGCTTGTGAAGTCTATACAGTTATCTTATTAATTTTATATAACACTATCGCCCATAAACGCACCGATATAATCATACATTAAGTCGTAGTTGCCTGGAGGCAAAATGCCTATCGAACAAAATAGTATTCAGGGAATAGGGGTCGTTACCGGGATCTCCGGTGATGCTTATGCTGAATCAGCAGCTGGAATACGTCCCCTTGAACCTGGCAGCCCTATCTATCAGGGCGAAAATCTGGTTACCGGAGATGGCAGCAACATTGAGGTGCGCTTTGCTGATGACACTCTCATTTCCCAAGGTGCTAATTCCCGCATTGCTATTGATGAATATGTGTATGACCCTGACAGCTCCACTTCCAGCTTTTTGGGCGAAATAGCGCAGGGAACTTTTCGTACGGTCACAGGTAAAATCGCATCAGAAAACCCGGACCGCTTCAAGCTCGGCTCACCGCTGGCAACCATAGGTATCCGCGGCACAATTATCCTCAGTGAAGTAGGTCCCGACGGGGAAAAGCACGGAGTTGAAGAGATTCACGCAGGTAGGGCCATGCTTCTGCAAAGTAAAGCAACCGGCCAGATCCTACAGCTTTTTTCCGGGCAGATGTCCGATATCAGCGGATCAGGCATACTCAGCCCCGTACGCCCCCTTTCCACTCAGGAATTAAATTCATTTCGCGAAATTGCGCCGGCAAACATCAGACAGGAACAGGACATCCAAGACCAGCAGGAAGAAGATCAGCAAGACGATAATCAAAGTGACGAGCAGTCCAATGATGATCAGGGGAATCCCGGTGATCAAAATGCTCATGATACATCTCCGGAAGAAGGTCTAGGCAATGACGTTACCCCCGGAGGCGGTGACCCAGACGAGACTCCCGGTTCTCATGATGGAATTCTCCATCCGGGAACAGGCGCTCTTGACCCCGGTGATGATGCGCTGGTCGGACAGGAAAGATTTATACCTGAAAGAATTAACGACCTTCCTAAACTCGATACAAAGCATGAAATTGAAGAAAAATCACTCCAGCAGAAGCAGGACGAAGGACAGAAGGAGTTCTCCAGCGACCTTGAAGATGATCAAACAGGACAGCAGAACGACGAAACAGATTCTGATCAGGATGAGCAAACAGATAAGGGTACGGGCGACGGAAACGGAAAAGACGATGCCCCTGAAGAAACAAGTTCAAGCACACCAAAACCGGATGACGACACTGACAGCTCAGGAGATGAAGACTCAAGCGGGGAAGATGACCACACCAGTGGGCAAGGTGATGACACGAGCACTGGGGATGTAGAATATAATAATACTATTACGGGAACAGAAGGGCAGACCAACACACTGACAGGCACCCCTGATGCCGATCAGATTATCGGCAGGGAAATGGCTGATGATATCAGCGGCATGAGTGGAAATGACTTTCTATTAGGATACGGTGGTAATGATAAGATTTCCGGAGACGATGGTAATGATTCCATCCTTGGCGGGGCCGGAAACGATACTCTTTTCGGGAATGATGGAAATGACAACATCGACGGTGGCACTGGAGCTGATACCATTTCTGGCGGTCCTGGAAATGACCACATTGACGGCGGCACTTCTGCCGGAGACGTTGACTATGTATCCTATGCTGAAGCCGAAACAGGGGTTACGGTAAACCTTGCAGCCGAAACAGCAACAAGTGATAGCGGCCATGACACCATTAAAAATATAGAAGGAATAATCGGTTCAGATCATTTGGACAAACTCACCGGAGACAGCGGAGACAATGTTTTCAGGCCCGGCTTGAATGGTGACTTTGTAGATGGGAATGACACAACACGGGAGATTGTTGACGGCGGCAGCGAACAAACAGGAGATACGCTCGATTTCAGCAACATCACCAAATCAGTATATATTGATTTGAATGGTAATGGTGATACCCAGATAGAAGCAGATGAAGCAATTATCTATCAAGGCACAATCCTGGACTCAGCAACAATCAATGTTGTTAAATTCAGCAGCATCGAAAAATTTATCGGATCTCAAGGCGACGATTTGATGATTGCCGGGGGAGGTTCTGCAACTTTTGATGGAAGTGGCGGCAATGACGATATTCAAGGTGGCTCCAGTGTTGACTTTCTTGCTGGCGGAGCAGGAAATGATTCCATATCAGGCGGCGCAGGAGCTGACTTCATAGATGGCGGTGCAGACAGTGACTGGGTTGATTTTTCAGATTCAGGACTAGCCAGTACAGGTGTTTATATTAGTTCAGCATTCACGCAAACTATTGACGGAGTCGAATATACACTGGTTAAGGAAGCTGACACAAATCTGGATCACACCAATACCATAGTCGACTACATCGCCAATATTGAAAATATATCCGGAACAGAGAGTGGTGACTACATAGAAGGAACTGCTGCTGACAACTATATTAAAGGTGAGGGCGGCGCAGACAGTCTCATGGGCGGGGACGGCAGCGACACCCTGTCCGGCGGGGACGGACTCGATACACTGGACGGTGGTGCAGGCAATGACGACTGGGTTGATTATTCATATGTAACCGGATCAGAAGAGTTAGTACTGCATCTCGATTCATTGTCAGCTGGATTCGCTGAGAGCAGGCTTAATGATTTTGCTGAAGATAAAATCAAAAACATCGAGCACGTTATCGGCACTAAGAATGCAGACGACATTACCGGAGACAGCAACAATAACAATCTCATGGGCGGAGACGGAGACGATATACTAAAAGGCGGTTCAGGGGACGACACTCTTCATGGCGGCGCAGGTACTGACGCACTAGATGGGGGGGACGGAAACGACCTGATTTCATACAAAGGTTCATCGGCAGCCATTAACATAGACCTTGGAAATGGATGCAATGACATCATGGATGGGGGAACCGGAAATTTATCCCATAGCGAAGGAGCTGATATATTCATACGTATAGAGGGTGTCATAGGTTCTGACGTAGCTGATACCATCAAAGCCTCAGCCCTCTCCGCCGATACCATTCAAGGCGGCAAGGGAGCGGATACTATAACACTGACAAGCTCGACGACCACCCTTGTCTATACCGACTTGGATGAAGGCGGAGATACCGTTAATAATTTCAGCCACTGCTGCGACAAATTCTTATTTCAAGGCTCAGATTTTGAATCCTCAGCCTCATCCAAGCTTGAAACAATAACAAGCGGCAATATATATGACGGCTCTACAGACGTATCATACAATGACGCTTGCTTTGTCTTCGACACAAGCACCAACAGCCTATATTACGATGCCAACGGTTCCGGTGAAGGAGAATCTACCCTTATTGCTAATTTTGACTCCAACCCGAATCTGGACGCCGTCGATATTAACGTGACCGATCATTAATAAAAAAATCCCGTACGTTAAATCCTTAACATGCGGGATTTATCTTTTAACGCCGACTACCATGCTGAAAAATTTAATATTTAATCTTAACCGGATCTTCAGCTGCAACCTGTCTGTTATCAGGTAGATGCGCATCCTCAACCATCTGCTCGTAAGTCTTGATCCTGTTCCTTAGGCGGTGCAATTTCGCAACAGCCTTTTTCTGGTCACGCACCGCCCGTTCGTGGCGGTTACGTAAGGCAGCTTCTTCCTGCTTGAAAGCTTTCATGGCACCCTTGTGCCAATTTGTAATCATCTTATTAATAATCAATGCACAGAGCATGACTACGGCACAAAACCCAAGCAAGAAAATCATTCGGAACTCCCTGTTTCATAAAGGGCCTGTTTCAAACTCTCAAGATGGCTTTCGGCTTCAGCGATTTCACGTCTGATCTGGGCAGTTCCTTTTCTGAGTCTGCCAACTTTGAAATCAACATCATCTCGCAGATTATCCAACTGCATACTCCGCTGTTTTATACTTCCGTTAACATTCATATAGCGACCGTAAAGAATCATAAAAAAAATAAAACATAAAACAACCGCGATAAAAAAGTACATGGCAATAACAGTATTATTAAAAGTTACAGTTCTAACGGCGTACTTTTCTTGAGTAGCGCCTTCAATTTTTCATCATCAGGAAATTTGGTAAGGGCTTCCTCAATGACTACTCTTGCCTCCTCTGTCATTCCTACTTTAATAAAAATACCAGCAATGTTCCGGGCAACGGAAGCAGCAGACTGATGAATCATTCCATCAGAACGCACAGCACGTTTAAAATACTTGGCACAGCGCGCGTATTCTTTACCATCGCTATAGGCAAGACCTATATTGTAAAACAGCCCCGGCTCATTGGGCGCGACCTTTAATGCCGCCTGATAGTTCTCAACAGCCTTCTGCCATTTCCCCTGCTTGCGAAGCGCGATACCAAGCCGATTATAAGTCTCAAGATCATCAGAACTCAAGCTGCTTGCTTTTACCTGCAACAGCTTCGCATAGTACTTCTCAGCCTTTTCCGGGGCCACATCAAAAAGGGATTCAGCTATACCACTCATAACTTGTGACAAGTAATTATGAGCCTCCTTAACCGCGCAACGTACAGCCTGATCGAAATAAATTTCAGCGTCATCAATTTCTGATCGATCCAGATGAACCTTCCCTATTTCACATTTACGCTCGGTATTCAGAGGACTGATTGCATCAAGTTTTTTGAGATAATGAAGATACTGATCGTTATTATTCCCCTTGTAAAATTCGGCCAGTTTTTTAATCGGCTCCATGAACACCTTGGATTGTTCATGCGCTTTAAGGTACGATTTCAGCGCTTCGTCACGCTGTCCCATGCCGGACAGCGCATCCCCCTGAAGCATAAGGGCAGCGGGACTGTCAGGCTTGATCTCCAGAATCTTGGCACTGATCAACAAAACCTTTTCCAACTCACCATCACGCAGTAACTTCTTACCAGCTTCAACCAGCTGGGCAAGTTTACCCTGAGGCTGGATGGTAAAAGCCAGTTTCTGCACCAGACTGTCCACAGATACAGGCTTTGTAATTATGTTACTGGCTCCTAATTCATGCAGAAAAATAAGTTCCTCCTGACTGGTTTCGTCAGTTAGGACTACAACTTTTATTTCCGGAAATAATTTTCGGATATTGAGGATAAAATCTGCGGAAGGCCTGCCTTTAAGCAGTCTCTCCACAAAAACCAGTACAGGCTGTCCAGCTGCTGATTTTTCTTTGATTTCATTGAGGCAAGGTGCCTGATTTTGAAAAAAAGCAAGGCAATCACGACGAATGGCAAGTATTTTATGTAATGTTCCGCGCAATAGTTTATAAAAAGATGGCTCATCACTGAGCAAGACAGTAAAGCCTCCCTGTCCTTCATAAAATTCGCGCACTATCTTGTCATATCTGGTTGCCACTTAGAGCCTCACTTTCACTAGATCATCAACAAAATCAAATTTCAAAAACCTGACCCTGCTCAGGAATAATTACTGTTGAATCAGACAGGGAAAACTGCTTGAGTACGTTCTTTACCCGACAGGTTCGCACAAAATTCTCAAGGTGTACAAGGCAAACAGTATCAATTCTGGCCGAAATTGCAAAATTTACACTAGCCATGATGCTCGAATGCCCTTTTTTAACAGGGCCATCCAGACTATAGGCTTCCAGAATCCCCAGCTGCGCATTTTTCGCCAGTTGCGTGCAATCATCATTCAAAGCCCCATCCCCTGTATAGAATAAGACCTTACCAGCACATTCAAGCCGTATTGCTTGAGCTGAACCAGAATGATCAATAGCGCAGGTACTAACTCCGAATCCGCTGACAAATTTCACATCGCCCGGTTTGAATTCATGAAAGACAACACCAAAGCCTATCTTTCCCAGTAAAGACGGGTAGGCAAGGTTAACGGTCTGTGTAACCTTGTCCTCAATCCCTTCTGGTCCGCAGATATGAAATGTTTTTTCTCTACCCGCGTTGAAAAAAGAACCTAGCAGAAAAGGCAGCCCGAAGAAATGATCTCCGTGAAAATGTGAAATCCAAAGAGCATCTATATCGTGCGCATCCGGGACCATGTTCATACAGGCATGCCCAGCATTGAAACCGCAATCAAGCAGAATGCGGTTTCCGCCACATTCAACAAGTATGGAAACATTGGTCTGCCCGGCATCAAAAGCAGAGCCTATGCCGAGAAAAACACACTTCATAACCGCTCCGACAGAATCAGTAGGAGAAAATCAGTCCTTCCCCGGTAGCAGAACCTTCAGGCACTATGCCGAGAAATCCTAAAATTTCCTTCAGCAGAGGCTTATCCTCTTCCGGTCCTTCAATTACCGAGACACTGCCTTCAAGGTCGCAAAGAGCCTTAAGCACAGTAACTGCATCCTCAAAACCGCCGATTCTATCCACGAGTCCAAGCTCTTTGGCCGCGCGTCCGGTGATAGCCCTGCCATCTGCAATATCTTCGACCTGTTTGCGGTCAAGTTTGCGTGCTGCGGCAACGTCATCCACAAACTGATTGTGCATGTCCATGATCAACTCGGTCAGGTATTCGCGCTGCTCCGGTGTCAGCTCGGCGAAAGGAGAACCTGCCGCTTTCATCTTACCGCTGGTAATAATGACAGGTTTGACCCCGATCTTATCCATAAGTTGGTAGAAATTCGCATACTCCGCCTTAACTCCTATTGAGCCGGTAATAGAGCCGGAGCTGGCCATGATTTTTGTGGCCGGAGCAGCAGCGTAATAGCCGCCGGAAGCCGCAACAGTGCCGAAGGAGGCCACTATTGGCTTAACCTCGGCAAAACGCTTGACCGCATGGTAAAGCTCCTGCGAGGGAGCAATGGTTCCGCCGGGGGAATTAACCCGCAGCAGAACACCCTTAACAGAATCATCAAGGCGCAGATCGCGCAGAAATTTTACCGTTGGCAATGAGTTGGTGATGGTCCCCTGCACGTTGACAACCCCGATCTTCCCGGAACTGAATAAGCCTGCTCTTCCATGAAAAAAGGCTGCAGCTCCCCAAAGGAGAGCCACAGCCATAATAAGCAGACTGAAACCGAATAAAATCGGGTGTCTTACAGAGAAACCTTTCTTAGGATTCGTCATCCTCGGTCTCTGCAGCTGCTTTAGCTTCACTTGCATCAGCAAGCTTCTGCTTCAGCAGTTCACCCAGAGTGTTACCGCTGTCGGCAGGACCGGAACGGAATTCTTTGGGCTGACGTTTTTCAGTGTCTTCCTTAAGCTGCTTGATGGAGAGGCCGAGACGACGCTCATCAGCAGATACATGGATGACTTTAGCCTGGATGGTAACGCCTTCTTTAAACATCTCGGAAGGATTCTTGATCTTCTTATGAGAAATTTCAGAAACGTGAACCAGACCTTCAATACCTTCTTCAACTTCTACGAAGAGACCGAAGTCGGTGATGTTGGTAACAAGACCTTCAAGGGTGCAGCCAACGGGGTACTTAGTGGGTACCTGAGACCAGGGGTCTTCGGAAAGCTGTTTAACACCGAGGGTGAATTTCTCGTTTTCTTTGTCAACGGTGAGAACTTTCGCCTGAACGGAATCACCAACTGCGTATACTTCAGAAGGATGACGCACTTTGCGGGTCCAGGAGATATCGGAAACGTGAATCAGGCCGTCAATGCCGTCTTCGATACCGATGAATACACCGAATTCAGTGATGTTTTTGATCTGTCCTTCGAGGATGGTACCTTCGGGGAACTTCTCAGCAACAACATCCCACGGGTTGGGCTTAACCTGTTTCATGCCCAGAGAGATGCGTTTTTTGTCAGGGTCTACACCCAGAACAACAACATCTACTTCGTCGCCAACGCGAACCATCTGGGAGGGGTGACGCAGCTTACGGGTCCAGGACATTTCAGAAATGTGAACCAGACCTTCAACGCCTGCTTCCAGCTCAACGAATGCACCGTAGTCAGCGAGGTTGGTAACCTTACCGGTGTACTTAGCACCTTCGGGGTATTTACCGGAGATGTCTTCCCACGGATCGGGAACGAGCTGTTTGAGGCCGAGAGATACTTTCTGGCCTTCTTTGTCGAAGTTCAGAACTTTCAGTTCAAGCTCATCACCGAGTGCGACCATTTCCTTAGGATGCTTGATGCGCTTCCAGGACATGTCTGTGATATGCAGAAGACCGTCGAGACCGCCGAGGTCAATGAATACACCGTATTCGGTGATGTTCTTGACTTTACCTTTAACACTCTGCTCTTCTTCAAGAGTTTCAAGCAGCTGGGAACGCATTTCGTTGCGCTGTTCTTCGAGAAGAACGCGGCGGGAAACGATAACGTTGCTGCGGCGACGGTTGATTTTGAGAATTTTGAATTCGTAAGTCTGATCAACGAGAGCGTCCATATCGGGGACGGGGCGGAGATCAACGTGAGAACCGGGCAGGAATGCTTCCACGCCACCGAGATCAACGGTGTAACCACCTTTGATGCGGCGAATGATTCTGCCTTCGACAACGCCTTCTTTTTCCTGCACTTCTTCGAGTTTGTCGAAGAGCTGCATGCGCTTGGCTTTGTCGCGGGAAAGGTGAATGGTGCCTTCGTTTTCGTTTTTGTTTGCAACAAATACGTCTACTTTGTCACCGACTGCAACAGTCATTTCACCATCAGCATCCAGAAATTCAGATACTGCAATCTGGCCTTCAGACTTGAAGTTAACGTCGATGAGAACGAAGTCCTTATCAACTTTAACTACTTCACCGGAAACGATGCTTCCTTCGTCCAGATTTCCGAAATCGGCATTAAGATAATCTTCGAGGGCAGCCTCAAAGTCCATTTCCATTTCGGCGTTCATGTTTTCATTGTTTTCCATGGGTTACCTCCAACAACGATGTCCTCGGACAAAATTTCGGCATATATTTCATGGGAGTAGCGCATTGGTTTCAATCTGCTCACGCGTTCCGAGGCAGCCGATGCTCAGATTGTCCGTTGATCCATGCGGACCACACTTTATCCCTAATGCCCGTTACGGGAAAAACTCAAGACTAATAAGGCAATCGCTACCCGGCGATTTTCAGTACCACCGGATACAAACCTCTAGCTTGAGATTAAGAGAATTGCTTCTATCTTAAAAACGGACGTATGTAAACCAAATTCAACATGGCCATAGCTCCTGAAATCGTTTGCACTCAATGTTTCAAACGAAAAAAGGAGCCGGAAAAATTCCGGCTCCTGCATAATAAATATGACTGTGTAACTACCCTGACTATCCCTTACACTGATGCTTTATATTAACACCCTGAGTGATGAAAATTACAGATTCAGCTATGTTTGTAGCCTGATCTGCAACACGCTCAAGATTGGCTGCCGCCATAATCAGATGCACACCGCGCTCGACAATTCTTGTTTCGGCAACCATATTTTCTATAAGGCCCTTAAGGATGCGCACATTGAGGCTGTCGGCTTCGCTATCCATACCGCAGACTTCAGCCGCAAGGGCTGCATCTTCGTCAGCAAAGGATTTGACTGCCTTTGAGAGCATACCAGTGGCTATGGAGCTCATCTGATCAAGCTGCTGGTTAAAGGGAAGCGGCGGGCGGGTACTTAAAAAGACTGCCCTGTGGGCAATGTTCACCGCCTGATCCCCGATGCGTTCAAGGTTACTGGCTATACGCATGGAACCGACAATAAAACGCAGATCACGGGCCATGGGCTGGTCAAGGGCCAGAAGCCCGAGATTATACTCATCAAGTTCACATTCGAGTTCGTTGATCTTGATATCATTCATAATAATATCTTCAGCAAGTTCGGCGTTGCATTCCGCCAGAGCTTTCACTGAATTGTGAAGAGCCGTTTCCGCCATGCTGGACATTCTGAGAACCTGAACTTTCAGATCATCCATCTTCTTACTGAAATGGGCACGCTGCTCCATATAAAATCTCCATGATTTAAGGTCCGACCCCGGACCAATGAACATAAACCAACAGCGCCCTAGCCGAATCTACCGGTTATATAATCTTCAGTCTGCTTGTTCTTGGGCTTGGTGAACATGGTCTCGGTCTTTCCGGTTTCCACGAGACGGCCCATATAGAAAAACGCAGTCTGATCAGACACGCGCGCAGCCTGCTGCATGGAGTGGGTTACAATAATGATAGTAAAATTCTTCTTCAGTTCATGAATCAGGTCTTCAATCTTCTGGGTGGCGATGGGGTCCAGAGCGGATGCAGGCTCGTCCATAAGAAGAATCTCAGGCTCGACAGCAAGGGCACGGGCAATGCACAGACGCTGCTGCTGCCCACCTGACAGACCGAGTGCGGAGGAATGCAGACGGTCTTTAACTTCATCCCAGAGAGCACCGCCTTTCAGGCTTTCCTCTACTTTGCGGGCAATATATTCTTTATCTTTAACCCCATTTACACGCAGACCGTAGGCTACATTTTCAAATATTGATTTAGGGAATGGGTTCGGCTTCTGGAAAACCATACCGACACGTCTTCTGAGGGTGACCACATCCAGGCCCTGCGCGTAAATATCTTCATCATCCAATGTAAGGTCACCGTCTACACGAGTTCCGGGAATCAGATCATTCATCCTGTTCAGGCAACGCAGAAAAGTACTTTTACCGCAGCCGGAGGGCCCGATAAGCGCAGTAACCCTGTTCTCTTCAAAGTCCATGCAGATATCTTCAAGAGCTTTGAAGTCACCATAGTAAAAGTCCAGATTCTTGGAAGCGATCTTAACAGCTTGCCCCATCACATTGTCTCCATAAGTATTATATAAAATAAAATCGGATCAGGCTTATCCGAACCCTGATCTTTCTTGATACACATCGGGAATATTTGCCAACCTGCTCAAGTTGACATGACTTAATTATCTGCCACGGGTTACAGCGCAATGACTCGCCCGTTACATTTATGTTACGCGCAACAAGCAGCTATTAAGGGCCTAAAACAATTATACTTACAGAAAATACATTTAACTAAATCAAAAACGGCCCGTGCTCAAAAAAGAACACGGGCCGTTAAATACAAATTTAGTACGTAACCGATTTCATGGCACAAGCTCTACAGAAACTGCATTATCAAGCCTACGCACGACAGGCTTGACCTTGGCCGAAAACTTTTTTGGATCAAGATATACTACCAGACGGATTTTATCAGGATGCTCTCCAAGAACTACTTTTTTTACCAGGCAATTTTTTACCCGGTAAAGGGATTTAGCCTTATTCTTCCATTTCCCGCGCATATCGACAACCAACCGACGGGGATTTTCAAGATTGAACCAGCTGAGTTTTCCGGCAGTTCCCGAAAAAGCAACAGTGATAACATTCTTAATCTTCTGGCAGGAGATTGATACTCCTTTCAGTTCTCCACCTGTTGAGTCTGAAGCTGCTGACCTTGCTGATTCCTTAGGTTGCGGCCTGGGCTTTGGTTCTGCTACCGGTTCAGTCCCATTTTTCGATACCGTAGCTGCTTTTCCGGCTTCGGACGAAGCAACTTCGGAGTCATTGCCGCCTTGTTCGGCTAGATCAACTGCATCCGTACTACCTGCCGCAGGAATTTCCATTTCATTGAGTTCTTTTCCAGACTCATCCGCCCTGTCTTCAGCTGATTCAAGCGGCAGAACCAGCTTACTCACATCGCGGCGGATAACAGGACCTTCCCCCCCACTTGCCCGGATCTGATCTGTTTTTTCCGCAAAAAAAGCATCAAAATAACCCATGTGATAGGAAGCTGCACCAATTCCCGCCAGCAGCAGGAGAATCAACAGCAGAAAAGTAAAGGGGCGAAATTTCATTTTCATTCTCGGATATCTGTTTTTGTGGTCAACTCAAGGCGGTCAATATATGTAAATTTCCCACTGAAAGCAAAGCCGCATTAATCCCGCATAATGTATGGGCTCATAAAAAATCAATCTCCGAACACCTTTCTACTTGGCCGGATTCACGATGGCTGCCATAAAAAACCGCCTATTTTCATAGAAAACAGGCGGCTTGGTTAAATTTTAGTTAAATCTGAATTACTTTTCCAGATCCATAGGTCTGATTCCCCATATATTGCGGGCGTAATCCATTATTGCCCGATCACTGGAAAAATACCCGGACCCAGCTGTGTTCAGGATAGAGCTGCGCAGCCAACTTCTACGGTCCAGCCACTTTTCGTCAACTTGGTCCTGCACATCAATATAATTGCGGTAATCGGCAAGAACCATGTACTGATCTCCACCATCAAAAAGGGTATTGAGGATAGGCCTGAACAAGTCCCGGTCACCTTCGGAGAAAGTTCCGTCGCCGAGATAATGCAGAACCTCGCCCAACTCCTGATCTGCAGAGGCTACCTCTGAAGGGTTGTAGCCGTTATATCTGCGAGCCTCCACATCATCAGCGTCCATGCCGAAAATAAACATGTGCTCCCGGCCGACTTCTTCCATAATCTCAATATTGGCTCCATCTAGAGTACCGATAGTCAACGCGCCATTCAACGCGAATTTCATATTGCCTGTTCCGGAAGCTTCAGTCCCGGCAAGAGATATCTGTTCAGAAAGATCCGTTGCAGGAACAAGGCGTTCAGCCTGCGAAACCCTGTAATTAGGCATAAATGCGATGCGCAGCTTATGGTTTACAGCCGGATCGGAATTCACCACTGCGCCCACGCAGTTGATCAGACGTATGATCCGTTTGGCAATAAAGTATCCCGGTGCTGCTTTACCGGCAAAAATTTTCAATCTTGGAACAGCCACACTGTCCGGGTTCTTTTTCAGCCGGCAGTACAATGTGACAGCATGCAGCACATTCAAAAGCTGGCGTTTATATTCGTGTATGCGTTTTACATGCACATCATACATCCAGTCCGCCGGCAGGTATAGGCTGTAGTTGTTGCGGGCATAATCAACCAGACGCTTTTTCTCCTCCAGTTTACACTCGTACCAGCGGTCCTGAAATTCAGCATCGTCCGCCAGAGGTTCAAGCTGCCGTAACTGAGCAAGGTCAGTTACCCATCCGTCACCTATCTTTTCAATAATTAATTCAGAAAGAGGCTGATTGCATTGGCGCAGCCACCTACGCGGAGTGATTCCGTTGGTAACGGACGTAAACCTGCCGGGGTACATTTCCACGAAATCCTGAAAAATATTTCTCTTGATCAAGTCCCCATGCAAGGCGGAAACTCCATTGACGGTAAAGCTGCCCACTACGGCCAGCCATGCCATGCGTACCTGCGGATGCTCCCCGTCCTCAATTATTGACATTCGTTTAAGCCGATCCTCATCACCCGGGAAGCGGACTTTCACGTCTTCAATGAAACGCCTGTTAATCTCAAAAATGATGGATATATGCCGGGGCAGCACGTTGCGCATCATATCAAGGGGCCACTTTTCAAGCGCCTCCGGCATCACAGTGTGGTTGGTATAAGCGAATGTTCTGCGGCAGATACGCCAAGCTTCATCCCAATTCAGCATGTGCTCATCTATGAGAATACGCATCAGTTCAGGAATAGCGATAGCAGGGTGGGTTTCATTAAGCTGGACCACGGCCCGGTTCGGTAATTCTGAAAAATCCAGTTTCAGCTTTTGAAACCGGCGCATCATATCCTGAATGGTAGCCGAAACAAAAAAATACTGCTGCACAAGGCGCAACTCACGCCCCTCGCTCAGACGATCATTGGGATATAGAACCTTGGAGATCGTCTGGGAACGGACCGCATCTTCCATGGACCGGATGTAATCGCCGCTATTGAACAGGTCAAAATTGAAGCGACGGGCAGGCTGAGCCTCCCAAAGCCGCATATTGATAACATTGCCATTTTTATAGCCGGGGATAAGCATATCAACAGGTACAGCCATGACTTTTGCGCTATCAGTCCAGCGCTGGCGGACGGAGCCGTCTTCGTGGGTATACTGCTCTTCCCGCCCGTATAAACGAACTGTGAACATGAATCCCTTACGGTCGAATTCCCATGGATTACCGCTATGCAGCCAGTCATCAGGAGCCTCGACCTGTTCTCCGTTTTCAATAGCCTGTTTGAAAATACCATACTCATACCTGATTCCATAACCGTAACCGGGAATCCCAAGGCTGGCCATTGAATCAAGGAAACATGAGGCCAAACGTCCCAGCCCTCCGTTTCCAAGCCCGGCATCGGCCTCGGCACTTTCCGCATCCTCGATGGTCAGCCCAAACCTTTTCAAGACCTCCGCTACTTCCTTTTCCGCTCCCAGACTCAGTGTATTACTGCCCAATGATTTACCGGGCAGAAACTCCAATGAAAGATAGTAAACACTCTTAGCCCGCTGGTTGTAGTATGAACGCTGGGTCTTAATCCAGTTACCGACAAGACGGTCACGCAAGGTATACGCCAAAGCCTGATACAGTGAAAAAATATCAGTGCGTCCATAATCGCGTCCCAGATTTGATAAGTGATGGCGGCATACGCAATTTACGAGGGTATCTACATCCATTCCACCGATCTCTTTCAAAAAAACATTAATATCTTGGGGCATAACAAACCTCACTATTTACGAGTGGTGTTTTTGATTCATAAACTTGGTCATAGAAATCATCCCATCAACATAGGGTTTACAGAATAGTTATACACCAGCAGACGCAAAAAGTAATGTATACATATAAAGTTTAAGGAATGAAAAATCAGGAAATGGTCTGTCGATCGGGAAAAATTAAATAAGAAGAGAGCGCTATAGATAAAACTTTGCTTAAACCAAAAAAAAGAAGAAAGTTTTTTTAACATTCCACTTCACCTTTATGCATAGATAGTGTTATTAGTAACGACCATCAACCGATGAATCTATCATGTTAAAAAGATAGACCTCTAAAAAAACAGACCATGGAATAGATTCGTTATATTACGACATATGAAAAAGCATCAGTACATATGCTGACCTTTTTCGTTTTGTAACAGCACAAACACAATCGAAACTGATTACGGGAGAGAATATGGAAGATCACCTTAAAGAAGCCCTTGAAATCGTAAAAGCGCAAGCCAGTGTAAGAACTATGACTGAAGAGGAAATAACTTCCATGGTTCAGAAGCTGGCATCGGGAATTAGAACAATAAGCGAAAATATGCAGGACAACGATACCCCGGATCAGAATCCTCCTGTTGATCCCAAGAAAGCGATACGTGAAAAAAGTATCATCTGTCTGGAGTCAGGAAAATCATTCAAGGTGCTGACCAAACGCCATCTTGCAAAGTACGGATTGACTCCCGATGAATACCGTGAAAAATGGGGATACGCGAAAAAGACACCGCTGGTGTGCAAATCCCTGCAGCGCGAACGGCGTAAAAAAATGAAAGAAATGAAACTCTGGGAAAAACGTAAAAAGAGCTAGATAAAAAAGATTCGAGTAGATCCGAAAATCCCGGTTTTTCGTAATAGAAATACCGGGATTCTATTCATGCCCGGATTAAAACTTTTCCGAGGGGGGCTGATAATAAAACTCAACCCTGCGGTTAATAGCCCTGTTGCGGTTAGACGTATTAGGAACAAGGGGTTTGGTCCCGGCATACCCCACGGCCTTTACCCGCTTTGAGGAAACACCAGATTTCTCAAGGATATAGCGCAGGCAGGAAGCCGCCCTTGCAGCGGAAAGCTCCCAATTGGAGCTATAGATATTATTTTTTGTTGCCCGGTCATCTGTATGTCCGCGAACGACCAGATTAAAATTTTTCTTCTTCATAATCCCGACAACCTTATCAAGTAACTTAACGGCCTTAGGATTAATTGTAGCTGTTCCGGGCAGAAAAATGGCTCTGGTGGGAACCCTTACAAGAACACCCTGCTGATCGGTATTAACCGACATAAGCTTCTGCAGCTTACCCGCAGCAATAAATGCCCTGATATCAACTTCCAAAGCTTCCATATTCTTTTTAGCCTTGGGACTTGCAGAGCTTGCTTCGTTGGGGCTTTTTGAAAAAGCCATATGTTTACCGGTTTTGTCCTGAGTCTGAACTCCGAAAGCATCGCGCATGGACCCTTTCAGGGTCTCAAAGTTGGCAATATCCTGATTAGCGAAGGAAAGCAGCAGAACAAAAAAGCACAGCAGAAGAGTAACCATATCCGCAAAAGTTGCCATCCATGGCGGCAACCCCTCTTCCGGCGGCGGCTCAACTGGAGCCTTTGCTTCGATATATATTATTTCTTCATCTTTCGGTGGCACTGAAATACACTCCGGGTAACCGTTTCAGACATCCTGATAGCGACAACCCGCACTTATTGCAAATTTGCGAGCCCATTAATCCAACATACGTTTTATCTCGTTGACCATTACATCGCAAGAAGGCAACGGCTTGAGAAATATGGAATTTGAAACGCTGTCAACTTCAGCAAGGTCAACCGGAATACTGAACTCAGGGGAACCGGTATAGATTATAAACCTCAACTCCGACCATCTTTTCCGGGCCTCATTAATAAAATCAGTACCATTCATTCCCGGCAGTCTCAGGTCCACCACAACCATATCCACTTTCTGTCCCTCGAGAAAAACCAAAGCTTCTTCAGAACTACCAACCTGATAAACCTCGTAATCCTCATCTTCAAGACCTATGGCAAGACTTTCCCTTACATGTATATCGTCATCAAGAACAAGTATTGAATGTGACATCGACTACGCCTCCTGCCAGACAGTTTTAGTTGAATAGAAAAGCCACAATAACATACAGCGTACAGCTTCAGCCCCCTCCGGAGTATTCTACTCAACTCCCACCACAAACTTTTCGCTTTCCCCCTCAACACTATGACAAAACAAATACCCTCTTCAACATATTCCTTTCTAATCATGGCTGAGCACCATGCCACAGCAATAAGATATAACTGCTGCCTATATTCTCTTTAGCAACAACCGTTAGGGTACGGGGCACATATGATTAAACTGATGATCATCAATTATAAGCCTAACAAAATTTTTTTTCATCATTAAAACAAAGATGTCCCCAACACACTTTTATCCTTATTTTTATACGAAAAAAAAGGGCGAAGGAAATCCAACGCCCAGAAAAGAATTATTCCGGTCTGCCCCCTCTAAGCCAGAGCTTCATCCGCTGTAATACAATCAATACCGAAAGTTTCTCCAACCGCGGCATAAGTCAGCTTGCCACCCATAGTATTCAACCCGAGCTTGAGAACAGGATTATCACGCAGGGCGTCAAGGCCTTTATCTGCAAGCTGCAAGGCGTATGGCAGGGTCTGGTTCACAAGCGCGAATGTAGACGTTCTTGGAACCGCACCGGGCATATTAGCCACCCCGTAATGCACGACTCCATCCACAACATAAGTGGGATCGTTATGGGTAGTAGGCTTAATTGTTTCAACACACCCACCCTGATCCACAGCTACGTCTACAATTACAGCCCCTTCCTTCATAGTGGAAAGCATGCCGCGGGTAACCAGATTCGGAGCCTTGGCACCGGGAATTAGAACCGCACCGATAACAAGATCCGCTTCTGCAACACCGGCCCGGATGTTAGGTTCTGTCGAAGTCATAGTAGTTATCCGGCCGTTAAACATATCGTCCAGATACTGGAGACGGGCATGGTTGACATCGAAGATTGTCACTTTCGCCCCCATCCCCGCGGCAATTTTAGCCGCATTGGTTCCAACCACCCCGCCACCGATCACCATGACCTTGGCAGGAGCCACACCGGGAACTCCGCCGACCAAAACACCACGTCCTCCCTTTGTCTTCTCAAGGTGCAGCGCCCCTTCCTGCGCAGCCAGCCGTCCGGCAACCTCACTCATAGGAGTCAGTAGCGGCAGGGAGCCGTCAGGTAACTGTACAGTTTCATAGGCAACACCGATGGTTCCAGAATCAAGCAGAGCCTTTGTCAGCGGTTCGTCCGCAGCGAGATGCAGATAGGTGAACAGCAGGAGGTCTTCACGAAGATACTTGTATTCAGAGGCAATGGGCTCCTTAACTTTGATGACCATTTCGGCTGCCCAGGCATCATCCGCGGAACCCATTTTAGCGCCAGCATCAATATATTCATCATCGGAAAGGCCGGACCCCAGTCCTGCGCCTTTTTCCACCACAACGGCATGTCCACGTCGGACGAGGGTTTCTACGCCCCCGGGCGTCATGGAAACGCGGTTTTCCATGGTTTTAACCTCTTTAGGGATACCGATAAGCATTTCGTCAACTCCTGCTGATAAAAAAGTTGTAGGATAAAAAAATGATGCAATAATCTAACGCTACTGTAACTTTTTTAGCAACGGGAAAATACGAATAAAATGCACCTTTTTTAATAGAGACAAGGCTATTTTTCTGTTTATTATCAACGAACAAATGCATAACATCTCAAAAAGCACGCATACAAAAAGGATTCTGAAGAATGCCAGTCTACCCGAATAATATACCTACAATTCTAATTGTTGACGATGAGCCGTTCAACCTGGAATTCCTTGAAATAGTCCTACGCCAGCAAGGATACAACATTCTTACTGCGACCAATGGCCGTTCAGGAAGGGACCTTGCAGAACAGGCGCAGCCGGATCTCATCCTTTTAGACATCATGATGCCCGATGAAACCGGCTTTGAATGCGCAACTGTTCTCAGGCTTTCACCGGAAACAGCGGAAATTCCGATAATCTTTCTGAGTGCCCTGGATGACGAAAGCAATACATCCAGAGGATACGATACCGGTGCTGTTGATTTCATCGTAAAACCATTTGTATACAAAGACGTCATCAACCGTATCAGACTGCACCTCAAACTGAATATCTGCGATAAATCTAAAGAAGGGCAAGTGAAGGGTACGACACCACCACCCACAGAAAAGCCGTACCCCAAAAAAGGAGCCCGTTACATATTCCATTCCCGCTCAGCTCCATGCGATTCCGTCGTACACGAAGCGGTCGTTATGGACGCTGAAAATGAAGGGCATCTACTTCTAAACTTCCAGAAAGCATGCACAGCTGAAATTAGACAGCAAATTAAATTAATATTGGCAGATAATAGCGGACCGCTCTTCAGGCCCTCTGAAACCTTGCGCAACATCGGAATACAGCTGAAAGCATTGAATATGCTTAAAAGCGTATTTTCCGCATGCTATCTGCACATTGACCGGGAGCTGGACAACCTCACTGTTGTCAACGCCGGAGCACTGCCACTGGTTTTCATGAATAAAAAAGGAACACATTTTCTCATTGAGAGGCAGAGCGGAAACCTCGGAAGTCTCGGGCGAGGTCTGCTGCCCTGCTCCAGCTACGATATTGATCCTCAAGATCGTATTTTTATGGTCAGCCGGAGCATGCTCGGCTCCTTTGGCACAGAAGGGGAAGGAATCCGGGAACTTCTGGAGTCATGCCACCGTCATTTGGAAAGTGAGTTGGAAACAACGTGCCGGAATGTAGGGCAAGATATTTCATGCAACGGTGAGGCTGACGGGATTTTGTTAGGGATCGAAATGTAAAAAAAGCCCCGCTGCACAATGCCGCGGGGCTGAAAGAGAAAACCGGTTTTTCCAGTCTTTATTATTTGACTGAAGCGACGGGATATTTAGCACCCTTCCATGCAAAAATACCACCGGGGTATCTTTTCACGTTGGTGTAGCCAAGTTTTTTGGCCCATGCGGCTCCGTTGTGGCTGCGGGTACATTTTACAAATCCGCAATAGATCACGATGAGCTTGTCTTTATCAGGGCCGAGCATTTCAATGAACTGCTCTTTAGTCTTGCCGTCAGTTTCTTTTACGTCCCACTCAACCATATCGGGGATAGGGAAGAGGAACTGCTTTGCGCCGGGGACGTGCTCTTTCTTGTAGCTCGCTTCGTAGGGCATGGTATCAATAATAACCATATCCTCTTTCTTATCCAGCAGAGCTTTCAGTTCAGGTGTGGTGATAACATCATATCCGCCACGCTGAACTTCTTTAACCAGTTTAACTGCGCCTTTTTCTTTTTCCACTTCCTGCGCGAACTTGTCGGAGCCGAGACATCCGGACACAGCAAGCATCAGCACGCACAGAACGGCGAGCATAGAAATATTCTTAAACACCTTCATTCCATCATCCTCCAGATTTCAAATTGGTTTCAACGGGCGGTGAACGTTGGAATTGGAACTGACCGAGTGCGATACCCCTTTACCCGGCGCAGAAAATACAGATATCCACATCCAACAAGAAGAAAAGCATCGCGCAACAGAGCTTCACGCAGAGAGTGATAGGCCTCGCCTTCCGGGTCCCCCGGGGCGAAGCAGCCGCAATCAACATCAAGCCCCATATTGATACCATGGGCTAATACTGCCATAAAGACCAGCAGCAGTACGGAGTAGGACAAAAGAGACCCTTTAATATCCCAAATCAGCCCTGCACCGATAACAATCTCCGACAGCGGCAGCACCAGCGCCGCGAAGGAGTTCAGATGCTCTGGCAGCAGTCCGTAACCGCTGATGACCGTGGCAAAACCCTGCACATCCATCAGTTTCCCAGCCCCGGCATAAACAAACACAGCGGCCAGTATGCATCTGACGATGAAATAAACCCGCCTGGACATCAGCTTTTCAAGCATATCAGCACCCGTCAAAAGTTTAATAGGTTAAAATTACATGTAATTTAAGCACAAGATCAAATAGTTAAAACAAATCGCATAATTTAAATACTATCTAAATTTTCAATATCAGCGATTAGGTGATAAAATACCCTTTGCAAAATCCAATAGTTATAGCGTAGTGTTTAGCGGATATTTCAAGTTTTAATAGGAAAAACATTTATGACCAATTCAAAAGACGACCAATCACAGTATAAAATGCATAACGAAAGCATCCACGATGAACCGGATAAAATAGTTGAGCCCGAAGAAGCGCTCCCGGAAATTACAAAAGAAGACCTCCCCCCATCCATACTTAATGCCCTTGGTAAAGCGGGCTGGGAACAGCTTACCCCAGTCCAATCCAAATCCCTACCCTACCAGCTTTCAAATCTAGATCTTATGGTGCAGGCCAAGACAGGAAGCGGCAAAACAGGTGCCTTCGTCATGCCGCTGCTGGAAAAACTCGATCCTAATATCAACTACACTCAGGCCTTAATCCTTGTACCAACCCGCGAACTTGCCCGGCAGGTCGAGCGTGAAGCGGAAAAAATCTTCGAAGGCTCCGGTCTACGGGTCCTCTCTGTTTACGGCGGTGTCGGCTACGGGCACCAGCGCGAAGAACTTGAGAAAGGTGCACACATGGTAGTGGGTACACCTGGAAGGATTCTCGATCACCTGCTGCGGCGCACCTTTGATCTTGAAGATCTCGAAACCCTGATTTTCGACGAAGCAGACCGCATGCTTTCCATCGGTTTCTATCCGGACATGCGTGAGGTAAAATCCTACCTTCCCCGCAGGCCAATTTCCACCTACATGTTCTCGGCGACTTTCCCGGAGCATGTAATCCGCCTATCCAAAGAGTTCATGTACAAACCGCAAATGCTCAGTCTGAGCAGCAAGCAGGTGCATGTTACCGAGATAGACCACGCATACTACGAAGTGCCTTCCATGGGTAAGGAACGCCAGCTAATGCGCATCCTTGAGATGGAGAACCCCACCTCGGCCATTATTTTCTGCAACACCAAGGCAAACGTTGAATTCGTGTCCGCCGTGCTCAATAACTTCGGTTTCAATGCAGCAGACCTGACCTCTGATCTCTCGCAATCGAAACGAGAACGGGTTCTGGCTCAGCTGCGTAGCGGCGAAGTGCGTTTTCTCGTAGCCACCGATATTGCCGCGCGCGGCATCGATGTTCCTGATCTCTCTCATGTAATCATGTACGAACCTCCCGAAGACAAGGAATCTTATATTCACCGCGCAGGACGAACCGGACGTGCCGGGTCTTCCGGGGTGGCAATATCCCTCGTTGACGTTATCCAGAAAATCGAACTGCAACGCATCGCCACGGCCTACAATATCAATTTTGAAGTCCGTGAACTTCCTGATGACAAGAAGGTGATTGAAACCATTAATGAAAGATTGACCACCATTCTTGAAGGACGTTTCAGAGCCAAAACCATACTTGAAAGGGAACGTATCGGACGTTATAAAAATCTGGTCCGCCAGCTGGCCGAGGACGATGAGCAGAGCACCCTCCTCGGAATGCTTCTGGATGAACTATATCAAAAATCCCTGCACGCACGCACAGAACAGCCCCCGGCTCCCAGGCCAAAACCGCAGACAACATCCCGCCCCCGTAACAAAAACTATCGAGGCAAGCCGAAAGGTGCACGTCCTCAGAATAAGGGCCGCAGCGGGAGTTCCAATAAAAACCGCAGATAGAAAAGTGGAGATTTAAAATGAAGCTTCTTTCAACTCAAGTGGAAGGATACATTGAGCGTTCATCCTGGATTCGCAAAATGTTCGAAACAGGCCTAGAACTAAAAAAGCAGTTCGGTGAAGACGCAGTATGCGATTTTTCACTTGGCAACCCTGACGTGCCTGCTCCTGCTTCAATAGGTGAAGGTCTCAAGGAACTTGCAGAAACAGCAGACAAACCTTTCGCCTTCGGCTACATGCCCAATTTCGGCTACCCTTCCCTGCGGGAAAAGCTGGCCGAAACCGTCTCAGAAGAACAGGGCATAAAAGTATCCGGAACTGATCTGGTCATTACCTGCGGCGCAGCCGGAGCCATCAACGCTCTCTACCGCGCAATCCTCGAACCGGGAGACCAAGTTCTGTGCCCCGCACCATTCTTCGTGGAGTACACATTCTACGCCCAGAACTCCGGCGGAGAACTGGTTACAGTTCCTTCCAAGCCGCTCACCTTTGAGCTCGATCTTGACGCTATTGAAGCCGCCATCACCGAAAAGACACGCGTTCTGCTCATCAACTCCCCCAACAACCCCACCGGTGCTGTTTACTCCAAGGATGAGCTTAAGGGTCTGGCTGCAATTCTCACCAAGGCAAATGAAAACCGAGAACGCCCCATCTTCCTCGTTGCTGACGAACCTTACAGGTTCCTCGCATTTGACGGTGTGGAAGTTCCTTCCGTTCTGCCTCTCTACCCCTACAGTGTAGTGGTAAGCTCCTTTTCCAAAAACCTTTCCCTTGCCGGGGAACGCATTGGGTACACACTGCTCAACCCTGAAATGCAGGGCAAAGAAAAGCTCCTTGCCGGACTGGTACTCACAAACCGTATCCTCGGATTCGTAAACGCACCGGCAGTAGGGCAGAAACTTCTCGAAAAAGCTCTCGGATCACAGGTAGATAAGAACATTTACCTTGAACGCCGTAATGCCATGGATTCTGTACTCAAAGATGCAGGATATTCCTATACGATGCCTAAAGGAGCCTTCTACTTCTTCCCAAAAGCACCCGGTGGAGATGATGTTAAATTCTGCGCGGCACTACAGGAAGAAAAAATCCTCGCTGTACCGGGCACAGGATTCGGATTCCCCGGTTACTTCCGCCTTGCCTTCTGCGTAGGAACAGAAGTAATCGAACGGTCCCGCGAAGGCTTCAAAAAAGCTATGCAGCCCTTTAAATAATCACGACGCATTGTGGACTAAACCTTCTTTAAAAAAAGGTTAAGAATACCAATAAAAAGACCCCTGCAATATCCTGAGATATTGCAGGGGTCTTTTTATACCAACTTTTAAGATCGCCAAGCTTCTTAGAACTTATATCTCAGATTAAAAAATGCACCGAAAGCCGCTTCCTGATCTTCAGAGCCGAACTTGTCGCCGCTTTTATCAAAAAACTTGGTCTCACGAGCGAAGACATATTCGGGACCGATGGAAATAGAACAGTTTTTGGTCGCTTTGTAGTCGTAATAAAGGCCTGCTTTCATACTGCTGATTTCAACATAACCGGCGTTGGAAACGGGACTGTCATCTTCCAGCCGGTAAGTTTTACCGTCAGAATTGAATGCCGCCCTCAGTGTCGAACATTTATCAAAAGAGTACCCGACCTCAGTTGCGGGCATGCCTATGTTCATGAAATAACCAGATCCGTCATCAGCGTAGTCCGTAAAATTAATGCCGAAATAAGGCATGGCGGAATACCGGATGCTGTTGGCAAAACCACGAACCCCTATAAGCGCTTTCCAGTTTTCATTAAAGGCATAGCCGATGTGACCACGTAATGCTCCACCGAAAGAATCTTCCAATTCCTCTTCAAAAGCGGAAGTTCCGGTTATGCCCACCCCGTAAAACCAGTCTTTATTAATCATACCGTTCAGGGTGTAGCCGAGACTCAAACGGTTCAGCATATTCCACGGATCATCCTTTTTATTCCCGAAATTAAGCTGAGCAACGTCATCCCAGGAATAGTACTGCCCCTCATAGCTGAAAGAGAAATTACCGGCCTTCAGACGGACCTGCCCGCCCGCTACGCTGGAAGAACCGCCGCCATCCTTGTAATCTGCATCGGAAATATATTTACCGGTAGCTCTTATGGATACTGGCTCAAAAATTGAGCTTTCCCCGGCGAAAGCTGTACTGACGAAGCAGCTCAACAACAGGACCAGATATATATAAATAAACTTTTTAATCAAAATAATGCTCCGTATGAGACGAGTTACATAATAAGGCAAAAACCGTCTTAGCAGACAAATTCCGCATTGGAAAGGGTATGTCTTTTTTTAGGGAACTCTTGGACTACAAATCATTAAGATCCTATAAATGTTGATTAAAACTGAAAATCAAAATATGCACATTTTGTTTTCCGTAATTAGGTGAGACCATACGGGCATGCTTTTCCTTCCACGAACAGTACAAAAAAGCTCAGGCGTTGAGGCTTAACCAACCTGACTCTTTAACCGCAACTCACGATCCACAAACTGGCTCAGCACAAGGGAAACAAGGGACATACCGGCTGCGCCGAGGAAGACAATGCGGTAATCCTGCATCCAGGCAATGCCACCCAGGGCGGGAACAAAAACAGCTGCGATATGATTAATGGTGAAGCTGACTGCCATGCTTGGCGCAATGTCCGGTGTATCCGCAATCTTCTGGAAGAAGGTCTTAATTGCCATGGTAAAATTGTAAAAGATGTTGTCCAGAATATAAAGAAGCGCCGCAACAAACTGGCTCTCTGTGTAGGCATAGGCGGTAAAGATAAGAAAGAGGCTGGCGTATTCCAGAGTCAGCACCTTGCGTTCACCATACTTGTTGACGCACTTGGCTATGATCGGGTTAACAAAATAGTTGATGATGTTGTTTACCACGAAGAGTACGGCGATATGCTGCAATGAAAAACCGAATTTTTTAACCAGCAGAAAAACTGCGAAAGCCACAAAAATCTGCCTACGCGCTCCGGCGATGAATGTCAGGGCATAAAAAAGCCAGTATTTGGAGCGAAAAATCATCTTCTTATGCTGCGGCGGAAGATCAGGGGAAGAGGGATCACTTTTCAGGCAATAAAACCCGGCCAACACCGCAAACAGCCCTGCCCCAAGGAATATTTCCTTGTATCCCATGAATCCGGAAATAGAGATAACCACCACTCCCACACAAATATTTGTTGCCGCCGCAAGACTGCGCAAACGCCCCATCACCAGCGGAGCTTCGGTGTAGCCGAAATATTGCAATGTCAAAGACTGATTCAGGGTTTCATAGTAATGGAAACCGAAGGACATGAGCAGAGTAGTAAAAGCAAGCCCCGCAAAAGAAGGCATAAAACCGGTCAGGCAGATACCGGCCCCCATAATGATAACTGAAAGCGCTGCAAGACGGTGCTCCTTGATGAACATGAGTACGTAGATTACAAGCAGGGCAAGAAAGCCGGGAATTTCCCGGATTGATCCGATTAAACCGAACTGTCCGCCGTCCAGACCGGCAACCTCAACTGCAAAGTTGTTGAGCAGAGTCCGCCAGCCCTGAAAACCAACGGTGGTCGCGATGGTCAGAACCAGCAGGAAAATATACATTTTACGGGAAGTGAAGCTTTTTGTAGGCACGCAGCAGTCCTTGGATTGGTAACTTAAAATGGTGAGATTATCATAAACAGGGAAATAGACAGGGGGGCAAAAGTAATACCCCATCAACCATAAAACAAGTCAAAATTTTGCAGGCATAAAATGGCAGATTTTCCTCCCCATTACACAGTGCGGGTCAGCCCGCGGGCAAAAAACATAATCATTAAGCTCATCCCGGATAAAGGGGTTGAAGTCGTCCTGCCCAAAGGAGTCAGCCGCAGAGACGTGCCCTATTTTCTGAACAAGAGAAAGGATTGGATTGAACGCAATATTCGTAAACTAGAGCAGAAAGGCCTTTCCCTGACGCCACCGGAACTGGTTCTGCCGGATGAAATATGTTTTGCAGCCAGCGGTAAAACATACACAATAAGCAGGGTCGTAAACCAAAAATCATCTTTGAGCATGCGCCGCAATGTAAATAAATTGCTCATAAGCGGCAGCAAATGGTCTCAAGAGCAGGAACTGAAACTGCTGACCCGTTTCGTACGCAGTGAAGCACGTGCTTTTCTTGTGCCGGAACTCAGAAAACTCTCATTCGAATTGAATCTTCCCTTCAGTAAAGTATTAATCCGTGCCCAACGCAAACGGTGGGGCAGCTGTTCGGCCAAGGGCAATATCAACCTGAATATGAAGCTCATGTTCCTGCCGTTCCATTTAGCCCGTTACGTACTGATCCATGAACTCTGCCACACTGTACACCTCAACCATTCCACCAAATACTGGCGTCTGGTCAAAATGGTTGAGCCAGATGTGGAAAAGCTGGAAAAAGAACTTTCGGAATCAGGACAACTAGTCCCGTCATGGATCAATTTTTAATACTTATGCCCTCCCCTCCTTTACAAAATCAGTTAAATGAATGAAGTTTGTCCATTAATAACTATATAAAACACTGTTAACAGATTATATATTAAGGATTAACAATGGAAATCAGCAGCAAGAAAGTCGGAGATGTTTTGATTCTGGGCATAAAAGGGCGTCTGGACGCTCTTACGTCAACCGACCTTGAAAACGAAATATGCAAGCGCATTGGAGACGGAGAAACAAAAATTGTATTTGATCTCGGAAATCTGGAATACATTTCAAGTGCAGGACTGCGTGCTATACTTTTTTGCGCCAAGAAGCTTAAAACAACTGACGGAACCATTGCTTTTGCGAATATAACCGGAATGATCAGCGAAGTTTTCGAAATTTCAGGCTTCGGCACCATGTTCAATATCTACAACTCCGCACTGTCCGCAGCGGAAAAAATATCCTGACCAGACCATGCCCCGTTTAACTGCGACCCTGACTTCTGCCGCGATTATCGCCTTCAGCATAGCTGCGGGAACTCCGCAAACGGCCGGTGCTGTTTCCAAAGAAGAAGTCCGAATCATCCTGAAAGAAAATCCGCAACTTATATTTGAAGCACTGGAAGGATACGAAGAACAATTATATGACCTCCTGCAACTCGGCCTTGAGAAAAAGAAAAAAACACGGATTAGGCAGGGTAGACTGGAACAGCTGAAAAATCCGAAAATTCCAGCCCTGCACCCGGACCGTCCGGTCTGGGGACAACCCACCGGAAAAATTCAAATCGTGGTTTTCTCGGACTTTCAAAGCGCCAGCTGCGCCAAGGCGTACAAAACAATCCGGCAACTTCTGAAAAAACACCCCGGGATCGGCTACCGTTACCGTCACAACCCGCTGGGGCTGCATAAAATGTCCCTTCCAGCTGCCCGCTATTATGAAGCAATGGCCCTACAGGATCATGCTAAAGCTAAAAAACTGAACGGACTTATCCTGCAAAACAGAATCGCAATAAAAAAGAGCGGACCTGCAAAACTGGATGAACTTGCCGAAATATGCGGAGCGGATATGGCTCTGCTCAAAAAGACATTAAACTCTCCTCAGATCGATGCACGGATAAATGCCGACATCAAAGAAGCACGCAAGTTCGGTTTCACAGCCTCGCCCGTATTTCTGGTTAACGGCGTCACTATCACCGGGGCAGCACCGCTGGATGAATTTGAGGAAGTCTTACAGATGATTCAAAAAAATTAGTGTTTCGATGATTTCCTGATATTTTTAGCAGAAACAAACTAAACAGCAGAATAATACTGGGCAGAGCAGCAATAGTAATATAACGTTTAAGACTCGCTGAAACTTCTAGCTGCTCATAATTAAAATAAATGTCACTAAATAATCCAGACATAAGACGAGTTTTTCTGCACACCGGAGATGCCTATATAGGCGTAAAACCGACAATAGTATCAACAGTACTAGGCTCTTGTGTTGCTATCTCAATGTTTTCCCCGCGAACAAGACAGGGGGCTATCTGCCATGCATTCCTGCCTGCCCGTTCAGAAGTAAAGCATGCAAATGAGCCATCTTTGCAGATTTGCAGATATGTGGACACAGCCGTTGCCCATTTGCTAAAGAGTATGAAACGTCTTGGGGTCAGGAAAAAAGAACTCGAAGTCAAGCTCTTCGGTGGAGCAACAGGACTGACTTCTTCGCAGGTTAGGCCTTCCTATGCGCTGGGTATCGGCAACAAAAATGTTGAAGCCGCACTTAAACATCTAAAAGCACATGGATTGGAACCGCGCAGCATGGATGTAGGCGGTAATGTCGGCAGAAAACTTCTTTTCTGCACCTACACCGGAGATGTCTGGATCAAACGACTTGAGAAGAAAATGTTTTAATCACCGCTAAGCCGGACTAACGCGACTACCATCATGAAGACAACTAACAAGCTATATTCCGTACTACTTTTTCTTGCGCTTGCGTGCTTTTGCCTGCCGGGGTTTTCCAGAGCAGACGGTACTATTTATCAATACTCGATCATCGACTCTCTTCTTGCAGGGAATTATGATGGAGAATTGAGTATCGCCAGCTTAAAAAAGCACGGTGACACAGGTCTCGGAACTTTCAACCGACTCGACGGAGAGATGATATTCATTGACGGTGAAGTATATAAGATTACCTCCAAGGGGAATGCCGTCAAAATGAAGGACACCGAAAACACCCCCTTCGCCGAAACAGCATTTTTCAATACGGATAAAATTATAAAACTTGATTCTGCAGACTCACTGGCAGAACTGAACAAAAAAATTTCTGCAACCATAGGTTCCGCGAACCTTTTTTATGTGATCCGCATCGACGGTAAGTTCAACAAGATGAGGACCCGCAGCATTCCGGCACAGACTAAGCCGTACCTGCCACTAATAGATGTGGTTAAGAAGCAGAGTGTCTTCAGATTTAAAGATGTTGAAGGCTCTATGATCGGTATAAAAAGTCCGGATTATGTTAAGGGAATAGGCGTACCGGGCTTCCACTGGCATTTTATTACCAAAGACCGTAAAGCCGGTGGACATGTCCTTGACTGCTTTTTCACTGATATGGTTGCCAAAGTCGGGTCCTACAATAATTTTTCGCTACAGCTTCCGGAAACAAGAAGCTTTCTGGAAACAGCTTTTGATCAGGACAAAGAAAAAGAATTAAAAGCAGTGGAAAAAGATTCCAAGAAGAAGTAAAATTTTACAATGACACCTGCATATTTCAGATTCGTAACAATTCAGACGGGAGAATATCGCTATGGGTGATCGTATTGTGATCCAAGTTGACGAAGACCTGGAAGCCATCATGCCGCGCTACTTGGAGATAAGGCAGAAAGAACTTATTGAACTTGAGGAAGCTGTCGAGCAAAAAGATTTTGAGACAATACGCTTACTTGGTCACCGCCTGAAAGGGACCGGAGCTTCGTACGGGCTTGACGAACTAACCGAACTCGGAACTCTGATCGAAGACACTGCCATTGAAAAAGAAATGGGTGATATCCCTAAGCACACATCACGAATAAGATATTTTCTTGATCATCTCGATATTGAATATGTCGAAGAAGATGATTAACAATAAAGCCGGAGACCCTAAGAGCCTCCGGCTTTATTGTTAAATCAAAAACTTACCGGTAACAGAATTCGGGTTGGCAATAATTTCTTCCGGCGTTCCCTTCGCCACAATCTGACCGCCCGATTCCCCGCCTCCGGGACCAAGATCAAAAACATAGTCCGAAGCACGAATCACATCTGTATTGTGCTCAATGACGATGACCGTCGCCCCTTTTTCAACCAACTGCTGCAAGACCTTGATCAGCTTGCCCACCTCATGCATATGCAGTCCGGTGGTAGGTTCATCAAGTATATACAGGGTTCCTGGCAGGCTGCGCTTACCAAGTTCACGGGAAATCTTGATCCGCTGCGCTTCCCCTCCAGACAAAGTGGTCGCAGGCTGGCCGAGTTGCAGGTACTCAAGCCCGACTTGCTCCAACACTTCCAATCTGCGTTTAAGAGTCGGATGATTTTCGAAAAAAGCCTTGGACTGACGCACTGTCATATCCAGCACTTCCGCGATATTCTTGCCTTTGTAATCAACTTCCAGAGTCTGGCTGTTATACCGTTTTCCCTTGCAGACTTCACAAGTCACATACACATCAGGCAGAAAATGCATTTCAACCCTGATCTGCCCGTCACCGCGACAGGCTTCACAGCGTCCTCCGCGCACGTTGAAGCTGAATCGTCCCGGTTTATAACCGCGCTTCTTGGCCTCTTTGGTCGCGCAAAAGATCTTGCGGATTTCATCAAAAATCTTGGTGTAGGTGGCCGGGTTTGACCTCGGCGTCCTTCCGATGGGCGACTGGTCAATAGAGATGACCTTTTCAATCTTCTCAATGCCGTCAATACCGGAAATACGCCCCGGCTGATCCACTTTCACCCCACGCGACAAAGCGAGGTGCTTGTACATGGAATCCACCACCAAAGAGCTTTTGCCGGAACCGGAAACACCGGTGAAACAACAAAGAACCCCCAGCGGAATATCCACATCAAGATTTTTAAGGTTGTTGGTCTTCACACCTTTCATCTTGATCCAGTCTTTGGGAACACGCCGCTCTTCGGGCTTATCGAGAGCAAGCTCACCGCGCAGATATTTAGCCGTCAGGGTCTGGGATTCATCGAGCAGTTTTTTCACGCTGCCCTGAAAAACTATCTCCCCTCCAAGCATCCCGGAACCGGGACCAATTTCAATTACATGGTCGGCGTTACGGATGGTGGATTCATCATGCTCCACCACCAGCACGGTGTTACCGCGTGACTGCAGGGAGCGCAGGGTTTTAATCAGCCGTTCGTTGTCGCGGGGATGCAGCCCGATGGAAGGCTCATCCAGAACGTAGGTAACGCCCACCAGTCCCGAACCCAACTGACCGGCAAGCCTGATGCGCTGCGCTTCACCTCCGGAAAGAGTCGCCATATTCCTGCCAAGGTTCAGATAATCAAGGCCGACGTTGACCATGAATCCCAAACGGTGGGTAAGTTCCTTTAGCAGCGGTTCGGCGATAAGCAATTCATGACCGGAAAATTCCAGTCCTTCCAGCCAATCCAACGCCCGTTGAATTGACATGGAGCAAAAATCAAAAATAGATACTCCCTCAACCTTAACAGCGAGAGATTCCGGGCGCAGCCTCGCGCCTTCACAGGCGGGGCAAGGCTGTGACTGTCTGAACCGGGAAAGCTCATCGCGCCAGATACGTCCAAGATTATGTCCTACTTCAAGCAGATCAACCACGCCTCCCCAGCCGAGATCTTTATCACCATAGAACAGCGCCTTGTGAGCGGCCTCTGAAAATTCGCTGAGCGGGGTGTCAACTTTAAAGCCGTACTTCTTACCCAGAGCGCGGAAATCATCTTCGTATCTTTCGAACATCTTCGGGGATTTCCACGGGATGACCGCACCTGTTTTCAAAGAAAGCCCTTTGTTGGGGGCCAGCAGTTCCGGCTCATAATACTCGACACTTCCAATACCGGAACAGAGAGTACAGGCTCCCTGAGGGCTGTTGAATGAAAACAGCTGCGGAGAAAGCTTGGGCATACTGATCTTACAGGAAGGACAGGTGGACATGGTCGAAAGATACACATCGTCGCCACCTATAATGGATACCACGATGGACTCATCTCCGTAGCGCAGGGCCAGTTCCAATGAATCGCCCAGACGCTTTTTCATATCACCTTTGATCACCAGACGGTCCACGACCAGATCAATGCTATGCTTCTTGTTTTTTTCAAGGTCCGGAACATCGTCAATGCCGTACACCTGACCATTCACGCACACACGCACAAAGCCTTCTTTTTTCAGCTTTTTGAACAAATCCTTATGCGTGCCTTTCTGATGGTCCACCATGGGGGCCAGCAACATGAATTTGGTGCCTTCACCAAAGGACATGATCCGCTCCAGAATCTGATCCGAAGTCTGCGCCTCAATGGGAATGCCGCATTCAGGACAGTGGAATTTGCCCAGTCTGGCAAAGAATACACGCAGAAAGTCGTAAATCTCGGTGACAGTACCAACGGTTGAACGCGGGTTACGCGAAGTGGACTGCTGTTCCAGTGAAATGGCCGGGGAAAGTCCCTCGATTTTATCGACCTGCGGTTTGTCCAGCTGCGGCAGGAACTGGCGTGCGTAAGCGGAAAGGGATTCCACGTATCTTCGCTGCCCTTCTGCATAGACAATGTCAAAAGACAGGGTGGATTTACCGGACCCCGAAGGACCGCAGACAACAACCAGCTGATCGCGTGGAATATCAAGGTTCAAATTTTTGAGGTTGTGCTGACGCGCACCTTCAATATGGATAGATTTTGTGTTCATAATAGAGGCAGATTTGATGCGCTTCGCGCTTTTTATAATGTTTGCCTCCGGCGGCGCTTTCAGCGGAACCAGATAACCCTTTTGAAAAATGGTTCTCTGGACTCTCCTAAAACTTTTATTGAGGCTTCGCCGCGTGGGCTTATTATTTTGGCAAAATTTCAACGAAGTTAGAAAATAAGCATTTTGGATTTGTTGGCAAGCTTAATAAGAATAATTCTTGGTTATTTTTTTATTTCGGTTTCGGAAACAATACTTTCAAGCATAGCGCAAGTTGAAAAATTATCTTCCACCTCTTCGAGGCCGTGCTCTTTAATCTCAGTAATAAACAATTCCACAAGTTCAGGATCAAGGGATGGTCCGGCCAGATTGCGGAGGATTGAGAAAGCTTTATCTAGGTCCATGGCCTGCTGATAAGTCCGGGTTGTGGTTATCGCATCAAAGACATCGGCAATGGATAGGATACGTGATCCGGTTGTGATCTCATCCCCTTTCAACCCGTTGGGGTATCCGGTACCGTCCAGCCGCTCATGGTGCGACCGCACATACTGCAAAGCAGGACCGAGGAACTCAAGCCCGCGCAGCATCCTGAAGCCCCATTCCGGGTGATGCCTGATTTCGCAGAGCATCTCCGCATCAACCTTGGTGTCCACATTCTCTATCAGGCGGTCACTGAAACCGATTTTGCCGATATCGTGCAAAGTTCCGGCCACATGCATGGTCCAGATTTCATCTTCGGAAAGTTCCATCCTACGGGCCAGCCGCTCACAATAATTCCCCACCCGCTCCGCATGTCCGCGGGTATACGGGTCACGCAGACTTAAGCCACGGGCCACGGCCTTGATGGTCGCCACAATATTACATTTCAATTCTTCGTTGGCCTGCTCCAGCGCAAACTCACGAGCCTCGATGCGGACCATCATCAGCCCCACGGATTCAGCCAATTCCCGCACATAAGGATCATAATCATCAGTAGTCAATTGCATAATGTCATTGGAATAATTGCCGCCGGAAATGTCCTGGATGCAGGTCAGCAGTTCGGTAAGTCCTTTCATGAAGCTGTCCGTATTTTTGAATAAAATGTTGTAAGCTTTTTTAATATTTAACTGGGGAACAGCATAATGAATCCTTCATTTAATTTCTACATTCTTAACAGCATTGTTTTAAGGAGAGTGGGTGGCGATTTTTGTAAAGTTTTTTGAGCTAAACATTACTTCATCTTCTAGATTGATGAGAAATGAGAAAATTGCTATTTAGCATTAAATTATAAAAAAACTAAAAACTAAGATATTCTATTTTATTATGAAAACTGTTGCATACAACAATGTTGACCTTTGGCTTTCCAGAGCAAGCAAGTCATTTCAGATTGCGATGGCCCTTACTATAATTTTTACTGTAATTCCTGTCTATGAAAACAAAGTGCTAAGTGAAGAAAAAGCAGAACTTCAAGATGGGATAAAGGAATTAAAAGTAGAAAAAGAACAACTCAAAAAAGACAAATCGGAACTCATTAACATAATAAAGAACCAAAGAAAAATCACCCAGCATGTAATATTATCTAGCTACATTGACAAACTTACTATGAACTCTTTTTTAAATATAACAGTACAGACAATGCAAATTGTTGTACTAAAAAATGGTAAAACAAATACTTACTCAGTAATAAACAACACACTAACTACAGCGCAAGATATACATCATGACCCATATAACAACCCAGACTACATACTAGAGAACAACGTAATAAAAGCTGCACTACACAAACTAGAGCAAGAAAAAATTCAATTAAGACAAAGTGGATTTTCAGCAGAACACAACCTTCTATACAACTCAAATGAAACAGAAAATTACAACTACAAAGAGAAGACAATAGTAAAAATGTTCTACGATGTTAGCACATTCTATACTGAACTACGCAATAACATACAATAACGTCACTCATATCTACTAGAAAACCTCCCCATCTCAAAAAAGACAGGGAGGTTTTTACATCCAAATATATATAAGCCGCTTAAGCCCCGACATGCTCCTTATAAGCCTGTACGGTATTGATCAGCAGCTGGGCGATGGTCATGGGACCTACTCCGCCGGGAACGGGGGTCATGGCGGAAGCTACGTCTTCAAGCGCGGCGTAATCGCAGTCACCGACCAGACCTTCATCAGTGCGGTTGATGCCTACGTCTATAACTACTGCACCGTCCTTGACCATTTCTTTCTTGATGAATTTGGGGATGCCGATGGCGGCGAAAACGAAATCCGCGGCTTTGACTTCCTCAGCTAGGTTGTCGGTGCGGGAATGACAGACGGTTACGGTCGCATTAGCAAAATCACCGTACTGCATGAGCATCATGGCCAGCGGCTTACCAACGATATTGGAGCGGCCGACAACTACGGCTTTCTTGCCGGAAGTGGGCAGATTGTAGCGTTCCAGCAGAGTGATGATACCTGCGGGAGTACAGGAACGGAAACCGGGCAGGCCCAGCATAAGCTTGCCTACGTTCATGGGATGGAAACCGTCGACATCCTTGCCGGGATCGATGAGTTCAAGACAACGCTGGCTGTCCAGACCTTTGGGCAGGGGAAGCTGTAAAAGGATACCGTCGATGGTGTCATCGTCATTCAATTTCTTGATCAGTCCTTCAAGCTCTTCCTGAGAAACAGACGCGTCTATACGGTGCGCAGTGGAAACAATCCCCGCTTTTTCGCAGGCGATTTCCTTGTTGCGCACGTAGACCTGTGATGCCGGATCTTCACCGACAAGAATAACGGCCAGACCGGGTGCGCGGCCGTATTTTTCTTTAAGTCCGTCTATCTCTACTTTCAGCTCTTCACGAATAGTAAGGGCTGTTTCTTTACCATTCAAAATCTGCATTGAAATTTCTCCGCTGTTTGTGGCCTGTGGGTGAAAAAATGCATATTGTAATTTTCTCCCACTGGCAAGAAGACAATAGTGGCCTCACCCTTAAAATAAACAAAACTATCATATACACAAACAGGGCTGCGGGGATAGCCCCACAGCCCTGTAATAAGCAAATAAACCGTCAGTCTATTAACGGATCATCCTACTCTTCGCCGAAGAAAGCTTCTTTAAGAGCGGGACCGTAGTAGATTCCATCATCTTCGAGATCTTCTTCAATACGCAGCAGCTGGTTGTACTTGGCAAGACGGTCGGAACGGCACAGGGAGCCGGTCTTGATCTGGCCGGCGTTCAGACCGACTGCAAGGTCAGCGATGAAGTGATCGCTGGTTTCACCTGAACGGTGGGAAACGACATTGGTGTAACCTGCGGTCTTGGCAAGTTCCATGGTGTCGAGGGTTTCGGTGAGGGTACCGATCTGGTTCAGCTTGATCAGGATAGAGTTGCATACGCCGCGCTCGATGCCTTCAGCAAGGATTTCGGGGTTGGTTACGAACAGGTCGTCACCGACAAGCTGGATTTTCTCACCAAGCTCTTCAGTCAGTTTTTCCCAGCCGTCCCAGTCGCCTTCTGCCAAACCGTCTTCAATGGAGATCAGCGGGAAGCGTTCTACGAAATCAGAGTAGAAATCAATCATGCCCTGAGCGTCTAATTCCTTACCTTCGCCGGCGAGAACATACTTGCCGTCTTTGTAGAATTCTGATGCAGCAGCATCTATAGCGAGAGCTACGTCAGCACCGGGGCGGTAGCCTGCTTTTTCAATAGCTTTCATGATGTATTCGAAAGCCTGTGCGTGTGACTCGAGGTTAGGAGCGAAACCACCTTCGTCACCAACTGCGGTATTATGGCCGTCAGCAGCCAGCAGACCTTTAAGAGTGTGGAAAATTTCAGAACCCATGCGCAGTGCTTCAGCAAAAGTCTCAGCACCGATAGGCATGATCATGAATTCCTGAATATCGAGGTTGTTAGGTGCGTGCTCGCCACCGTTGATGATGTTCATCATGGGCACGGGCAGGAGCTTGCCGTTTACGCCGCCAAGGTACTGGTAAAGGGGAATACCGAGCAGGTTGGCACCGGCACGGGCAACTGCGAGGGATACGCCCAGCATTGCGTTGGCACCGAGGCGGTCTTTGTTTTCAGTTCCGTCCAGTTCGATGAGCAGGTTATCAATGGTAACCTGACGCAGAGCATCCTGACCGACAAGAGCTTCGGCAATTTCTTCACGAATATTGGCAACTGCAACCTGAACACCTTTACCCATGTAACGGTCTTTGTCACCGTCACGAAGTTCAAGGGCTTCACGTGTTCCTGTGGATGCGCCGGAAGGAACTGCGGCACGGCCGGTTGCTCCGGATTCAAGAACTACTTCTACTTCTACGGTGGGGTTACCTCTGGAATCGAGAATTTCTCTCGCCCAGACTGCTACGATAGTACTCATGACAAATCTCCTTAAAATAAATCAACACTTTCCGGTTACTTGGAACTACCGGGCACATCCCGGCAAAAAAAACCTACACTAAACTATTTTTCACTGCCAAACCAAGCCATACGCAACCCGTCCAGAAGCAGGGTCGGCTCTACATGGTCAATGGCCCGGCAGACTTCAGCAATCTTGGAGGCAAAACCTCCGGTTGCAATGAGCTCGACCTCCCCGCCGAGAGTCTTGCCCAAACGTTCGCTCAAGCCTTCAACCATTGCTGCAAAACCGAAAATAAGCCCCTGATTAAGGCTATCCGCGGTACTTTTGCCCGGCCTGATGGTATCGGACTCGATCTCTAAAGAAATATGCGGAAGCTTCGCGGTACCGGAAGCCAGAGCCTTTGTAGAAGACAACACACCGGGGCAGATCAAGCCGCCCATGTAATCATTGCCCACCACGCAATCAAAAGTTGTGGCTGTTCCGAAATCAACAACAATAATATTATCAGTGTCGCTGATCTGGCGGGCGGCATATGCGGTAACCAGCCTGTCCGCCCCGACTTCCCATGGCCTTTCATACCTGTTGTTAAGGGACAGGGGAATGGATTCGGGCGCAAAACGCAGCTCACAGGGGAAAAACCTTTCCACTGCCCGCTTAAGAATCGGATTCATGGGCGGAACAACCGAGGATACGGCTCCGCCGATGATGTCTTCATTGGAAAAGCCGGCTACGCGGCATATTTCAAGGAGCTTTAGCCCCCATGAGTCCGCTGTGCCGCCGGGGTCGGTGGGCAGGGTGAATGATGGACCGATCTTATCACGGGTGGAGAAACCGATTTTTGTATTGGTATTCCCCACATCAAAAAGTAAAATAGTTTCCGAACTCAAAGAGTACTCCGCTGCTTGCTGAATTCTTGCTCCAGATTTTAATACCATATTCCGCAAAAACTAAAAACAGGATTGCGCTACAATTATGGTACAACCCGGAATATGTGTTCAAAGACTGCACGAAAAACGAAAACCGTAGTTGTTTCCCCTTTACGCTCAGTCTTTTAAGACCTGTCTGGACCACCGCGTACTCCATTCTTGAAAAGGAATCAATATGGTTTACTGATCGAAAGTGAACACAAAAATGTTCGAAAAGCAACATTTATGTAATAATCTGATAGTTTATTGACTTGGGTTGAATTAAAATTTAAAAAAAAATAATAATCAAATTTTTTTTATTCCCCCATGAACCCCAATTCGGAGCATGCCGTGCCAGATAAAAAACTTCTCTCCATTGCGGAGATTTCACGCCTGCTGGAAGTCCCCGAATCCACCCTCCACTACTGGAAAAACCGTTTTGCACAATACCTTCCAAGTACAGGCCGCAACAGGCAGAAAAGGTTCAAATCCGAAGCAGTTGAAATTTTTAAAATTATTTCGTCCATGCTCAAGCAGGGACACACCGCTGAAGATGTTATGGCCGAACTTTCCCGTAAATACCCTGTCAACGCCAGTATTGATACCCATGAATTGCAACCAGATGCTGGTCCGGTCCAAATTCAGCAGGCTAATCTTGAGCCTGCTATCCAGCTGGCTGCCGCCATGGGAACGGAAATTGCCAAATCCATTAATGAAGGGCTTAAAGGAATGCTATCCTGCATGCCAAGCGGAGCCATATCCCACGATGTCAAAGCCTGTATGGATAAAGCCACTGCGGACCTCAGTGTTCAGGGCGAAAATATAGAAATATTAAAAAATGAAAATACGCAGTTGAAAGAAAAACTATCCATAATGGAAGCGGAGCTTGTCCGTTTACGCAAGGACCGCCGGGAAATGGAAAAATTCCTTCTTGACAAGCTGAAAAAGATCACTACTTAAACTGTGCATTTGTTCCGGACGGAACAATTTCAAACAGCAATCAATTTACCTTCCGGTCAGTTATGACGGCCGGAAGGAATTTTATGTTTATGGAGGAATACATGACTGCACAGACAGAAAAGTTCGAATTCAAGGCTGAGGTAAACCAGCTGCTGGATATTCTGGTCCACTCTCTCTACACCAACCGTGAAATTTTCCTGCGCGAGCTGGTTTCCAACGCATCTGACGCTCTTGATAAAATGCGTTTCGCCATCAACAGCAACCCTGACCTGGATGATGAAGTTGAACCTGAAATTCTCATCGCTTATGATGAAGAAAAGAAAATCGTTACCGTAACTGATACCGGTATCGGCATGACCCGTGAAGAAGTTATGGCCAATATCGGAACCATCGCCCATTCCGGTTCCGCGCAGTTCGTCAAGCAGGCTGCTGAATCCAAAGAAAGCCTCGATTCTCTGATCGGCCGCTTCGGTGTCGGTTTTTACTCCATCTTCATGGTATCCGATCACGTTGTTGTCCGTACCAAATCCTACCAGAAGGATGCACCCGCGATCCAGTGGGTTTCCGATGGTAAGAACGCTTACGAACTGACTGAAATCGAAGCAGAAATGGATCACGGAACCACCATTGAAATCCATCTTAATGACGAAAACGTTGAGCGTTTCGGTTCCGAAGACAGGCTTAAGGATATTGTCAAACGGCACTCAAACTTCGTATCTTTCCCGATCATGATCGGCGGCGAGAGGGTCAACACCGTCACTGCTCTCTGGCGTGAACCCAAATTCCAGATCAAACAGGAACAGTACGACGAATTTTACAAATTCCTGACCTACGACGTACAGCCGCCTATCGATACCCTGCATTTCTCCGTCGATGCTCCGGTACAGTTCAACTCCCTGCTCTTCATCCCGGAAAAAGACCTCGATATATTCGGCATGGACCGCGACAACTGGGGACTTGATCTCTACGTACGCCGCGTACTCATTGAAAAGCAGAACAAGAACCTGCTCCCCGAATACCTGAGCTTCATCAAAGGTGTGGTCGACACTGAGGACCTGCCCCTGAATATCTCCCGCGAAACTCTTCAGGACAACCTGCTTATCGGCAAGATCAGCGCAACCCTGACCAAGCAGGTTCTGGGTCAGCTGGAAAAGCTTGCTAAAGACGACGAAGAGAAATACGCCAAGTTCTGGAAAGCTCACGCCAAAATCTTCAAAGCCGGCCATATGGACTTTGTCAACCGCGACAAATACGCAAAGCTGCTGCGCTTTGATTCTTCCAAAGCGGGAGACAAAACTCTGGTATCCTTCGCCGATTACATCGAACGCGCCAAAGAAGACCAGAAAGAAATCTACTATTCCTTTGTTGCCAGCCGCGAGGCAGCGAACCTCAACCCGCACCTCGAAATATTCCGCAACAAGGACATCGAAGTGCTCTACCTTTACGAACCTATTGATGAATTTGTCATGGAATCCATCCGTGAACACGAAGGATTCAACTTCGTAGCTGCTGAGTACGCCGACCTTGAAAAGCTGGATAAATTTGAATCCGCTAAAAAAGAAGATGTGCCGGAGCCGCTTTCCGAAGAACAGGAAAAAGACATGGACGGCCTCATTGCCAAAATGAAGGAAGTTCTTGGAGAACAGGTTGCAGAAGTAAAAGTTTCCGAGCGCCTCACCGATTCTCCCTGCCGTCTGGTCAACCCGGACGGTGCAATGACTTCATCCATGGAAAAACTGATGAAGGCCATGAACAAGGACAGCTCCATTCCTACCAAGACCATGGAGATCAACGCAGACCATCCGCTGCTGCGTTCCATGCTGGAGATATACAAAGCAAACCCGGAAGACGAGTTCATATCCCTCTCCGCAAACCAGCTCCTTGAATCCGCCCTGCTGCTGGAAGGCTATCTCAACGATCCTCACGCTCTTGTGGGCCGTATACAGAGCCTGCTGACTAAAGCCGGCGGCTGGTATGCAGAACTCGAGAAGAAAGGCTAGCGACATAAAAAGCACACAAACATGCCCCGGAAGACGTCAGTTTTCCGGGGCTTTCCTATTTTTATTTAAAACAATGTTGATACAGCCTGCGGCTTAATATATTATGATAATAAATGCCTAAGAATGAACCTTAGCAATTCCAAATACGGAGACTCAAATGACAATTAATAAACATAAACAACCTGACCATTTCGATCTGGAAAGTGCTATGGTGAGATTCGCACAGGACTATGAACTGCTGGATGAAGCCATCGCTATTTTTAAAGAGGAAGCGCCAAAGCATCTTACAGCTATCAAAAGATGTCTTGGGCAAAACAAATTCACGGAAGCGTCAACTCATGCCCATACTCTGAAAAGCGAATGCGCAGCGGTAGGCGCAGCCAAAGCGCAGGCAATAAGTTCAACCATGGAAAAAACAACAGCAGCGGGGAATTTCAAACAGGCACTGGATATTTTGCCTGAACTTGAACAAAGGGTGGCAGAAGCCGTCATGACTCTACCGGAATCAACAGAATTCATGGTCAAACCACCCACAAGCTTATTTCAGAAGTAATAATAGTACCTCTTTTCATTTTCACTATCACGAGTTAAAGAGTATAAAATTTTTAGCACGCAAACAGATACTTATGAACACAATCCTGATTATTGACGATGATCCTAAAATGCTTAAACTGCTTGAGCATTACCTCAGGAAAGAAGAGGTTACCACACTCACCGCCACAGACGGAGAGCAGGGATTAGCCATGTTTGCCGCAAATTCAGTAGATCTGGTTATCATCGATATATTTATGCCAAACATGGACGGGATTCAGACTATTCTGGAAATAAAACAAAAACAGGCTGAAAGCAAAATTCTCGTTATCTCAGGTGGCGGAGAATTCACCGGTCTTGAATATTTGAAGCAGGCCAAGGCTCTTGGCGCAAAAGAAGCTCTGGTTAAACCTTTCTCGCAGAACGATTTTCTGAGTACCATACGAGCAATGCTGGACTGACAGCCCCCTATCTCCTTGCGCAGGCCAGACTTATTCCCAACCCCACAAACGTCGTCCCCAGCACTTTATTAATATACCTGCAAAAAGTTGTTCCTTTAATAATTTCCTTCAGCTTTTCACCTCCGCAGGCATAAATCATCATACACCCGAATGCTATTATGCAAAGCAGACCCAAAAGCATTGCGAAATTCTGTATTGAAACATCTCCGCTGCCGATGAACTGCGGAAACAAGGCACTGAAAAAAACAATTGCCTTAGGATTTCCCGCAGCGACCCAAAAGCCCTGAGCAAACAGCTTACGGGTGGAGACCTGTTTTCCCGCCTCAGTCAACTCTTCATCAAAAGTGAATTCGCCGGAAAAGAGCGCCCCTATGCCCAGCCAAACCAAATAGGCCGCTCCGGCGTATTTAACCAGCGTAAAAGCAGTTTCTGAAGCAGCCAACAGAGCGCCCAGCCCGGCGATAGAAACCATGGCCTGCAAAAACGAAGCAGCGCAGTTACCCACCGCAGTGGCAACTGCACGCCTTGCACCGAACTTGATACCATGTGTCAAAGCCAGAATCATACTTGGCCCCGGAATAATAGAGGCCAGAAAGACAGTCAGAACATAAATTCCCCAGAATTCAACAGACACTATGACAACTCCTAATAAAATAGGCCGCGCCCGGGATATCGGACACGGCCTATAAAATTAATTTACATTATTGCTAGTTACCTTCAAGTTCAGCCGCTGCTTTCTCAACAGATTCAATGAATCCCTGACGGGCTTCCCTGATCTTTTCAGACAGACTTTCGTCATGCAGTGCCAGAATCTGTGCCGCCATCCATGCGGAGTTCTTTGCCCCAACTTTATCGAGAGCAACAGTCCCTACGGGAAATCCCGGAGGCATCTGCACAGTTGCCAGCAACGCATCCATACCACCAAGGGCAGAACCGCAAATGGGGACACCAAGAACAGGACGGATTGTCTTTGCCGCCACTGCTCCGGCAAGATGCGCCGCAAGGCCGGCTGCGCATATGAATATTTCGCAACCGTTATCTTCCAGTTCCTTAACCAGCTTCGCAGTCCTTTCGGGAGTACGATGGGCTGAAGAAACAGTAAACACGTGGGGAATACCTAATTTGGTCAGCAGATCGGAACAAGGCTGCATTGTATCCTTATCCGAAATGGACCCCATGAAAATAGCTACTTTTGCACTCATTTTTTGAGACCCTTGTTACCTATGTCGCGACGAAAATAGGCTTTGTCAAAACTGATTTTCGCGACAGCTTCATAAGCCTTTTTCTGAGCTGCTCCGAGATCCGCCCCCAGAGCGGTAACACCCAGCACACGTCCGCCGCTGGTTAATGTTTTACCATCTTCATATATTGTCCCGGCCTGAAAGACCTTGACACCATCAATTTTTTCAGCTTCCTCGAATCCGGTAATTTCCGCTCCTTTCTCATAGGTACCGGGATAACCGCCAGCTGCCATGACCACACAAATGGTGGTTTCTTCCTTGAGCTTCACTTCCACTTCAGGAAGGCGATTCTCTACACAGGCCAGCATTATTTCAACCAGATCGCAATCCAGACGCATCAGCAGCGGCTGGCATTCAGGATCACCGAAACGAACATTGTATTCAAGGACAGAAGGACCATCTTCTGTATACATAAGTCCAGCGTAGAGAATACCGGTAAAAGGTTCACCGCGTTCAGCAAGAAGCTTAAGGATAGGCTTGATAACCAGTTCAGCGGTCTCTGCGTATTTATCGCGGGGAAGAATTGGAGCGGGACTGTATGCACCCATACCGCCGGTATTGGGTCCGGTATCACCTTCGCCCACGGCTTTATGGTCCTGAGCGGAAGGCAGCAGGGCATAGTCTTCTCCGGCACAAAAAGCGAGAAAGGAAGCTTCTTCACCCTTGAGGGCTTCTTCTACAACAACCCTTTCTCCTGCATTACCGAAGACTTTTTTAACCATCATATCGTCAAGGGCTTCAACAGCCTCTTCAACTGTTCCGGCAACAACAACCCCTTTACCTGCAGCAAGGCCGTCAGCCTTAACCACGATGGGTGCTCCTTTTTCTTCTACGAACTTCTTAGCCTGTTCGTATTCATCGAAAACCTGAAAAGGAGCGGTTGGCACCCTGGAATCGCGCATTGTTATTTTTGAAAAGGCTTTGCTGCCCTCAAGATTCGCGGCGTATGCACCGGGACCGAAACAGGGGATACCTTCTTTGGCAAGAGCTTCTTTAATTCCCAGAACCAGAGGAAGCTCCGGTCCGGCTACCACGAGGTCGATTTGATTTTCTTTGGCAAAGTTGACCAGAGCGGGCAGGTCATCATCCTGAATATCGACGTTAGTGCCATGCAGACGGGTTCCGCCATTACCCGGGGCGATAAAAATCTCAGAAACCTTGGGACTCTGACTTATCTTCCAAGCCAGAGCGTGTTCTCTTCCGCCTGAGCCTACAACAAGTATTTTCATGAAATAATTCCTCTTCGGATTGAGCTGAAGTGACCTGTGGGTATAAACGCCCCCAAACTATTAATTTGGCAGCAAGCATCACTTAGATAAATATTGCAGATTTGGCAAGAAAATGCGTACACCACAAATCTTTATCCGTTAACTTTCACATCAGCGGCAATAACACCCAGAACTCTGCCCTTGGAGTCGAAGAAGGGACCGGAAACAGTAATACAGTTCTCCCCGGTTGCAGAAGACTCATAAACATCAGACACATACATAGTCTGATCTTCCACGGCTCCCCTGAACCATTCCCGGTTTGACCAGTCCTTTCCGCAAGCCGAGCTGTCTTTGGCAAAACTCTGCCACTGGCCGCTGATATTGCTGACCGTCTGTATTCCTTTATGGTCGGTGATATAAAGAAGCTCGAGAAAACGATTGTTCCGCAAAGCAGTGTGCATAGCCCGCTCCTGCAATTCCCTGTTCAAGGAACGCACATCGGAAGATTTGGCCAGAGTATCAATCACTTCCTGAACCTTACCATTACCGACCAGCTTGAACACTCCGATCATATCATCAAGGTCAGCAACGCGTCTACCAAGAACGGAAACAGCCTCACCGGCTCCAGCCATAGCCTCTCCAGTTTCATCTGAAATAGAATGGACTTCGTTCACCGCTTCACGAACAGTGCTGCTGGCTTCCGCCTGTTGCACTGCTTCTTCAGCAATCAAACGAACCGCGCGCGAACTCTTCTCGGCAAGTGTTACAATTTCCCCAAGCGCTTCGCCGGAACTGGATGCCAGCCCGGACGCGTTCCCGGCAAGATCATTAATATGATTCACTCCGGCCACAGTCATTTCAACCTGCTCTTGAATCCTGCTTATCTCGGTTCCTACGTCGCGGGTTGCTTCCATTGTTTTTTCCGCAAGATTACGCACCTCATCGGCAACCACGGCAAAGCCGCGCCCGGCGTCACCGGCCCTGGCAGCCTCGATGGCGGCGTTCAAAGCCAGCAGGTTGGTCTGGTCGGCGATATCGGAAATCACTGACATGATGCTGCCTATTCCCTCTGCCTGCTTTCCAAGAGCCTCCACCCTGCTATTCAATTCATTTGTATTGCTCATGACAATATTTATGGAATCGATGGTCTGGGTCAAAACGTCCTCACCGGACTTGGCCCGTTCGGCAGCCGCCCCGGCATCGACTACCGCGGATTCGGCGCGGTCAACGGAATGCTTAATGGAAGCATCGATCTGCTCCATGGATGAGACTACGGAAGAAATAAATTCCTGCTGTTTTTCAGCTCCCTTGCTGGCTCTGACTGAGGAATCTCCGAGCATAATAGAGCTGGACCGGATTCCCTCAACCGCATTTTCGAGGGTACCGGCAGCAGAAAGCAAACCTTTGCTTCGAGCCTGTTCTCCCCGTGCCCGTGCATCCTCAGCCATTTTGTAAGCCTCCAGCTGGCGGGAAATTTCCACCTTGCATTGCTCGTCCGCACTCACAAGACGTTCGGAAAGTCCATCCACATACGCCGCAAGCTGCCGGGCTTCCGGAAGAATTCCAATAACACTATTTAAATCACTTTCTGTTCCAGAACCGGAAACAAGATTCTCCATCCAGCTATTGAGCATGGCGCAGTCAGAAGCAGATTTTGAGCGCAGCATGAAACCCGAAACAATTACTATAACCGCAGCTGCGGCAAACAGACCATAGATAGCTAGCCCCTGACCGACAAACGTTTCAGGATTCAACACCAAAAGAAGCAGCAGCCCCAGCAGGACCAGAAGATTTACCACAACATAAACGACAATCCTGCCCGACATAACCAACTCCTTTTATATAATTTGCTTATCCGGCAGATTGCCGAGATGAAATCAATCTTTCCCGCTTAAGGTATATTCGAGCGCCCCGATCAGCTCCCGCAGATGGACTTTGTCTTTGATACGTCCGCCCTCTGATCCTTCCACATGAAAAACATCAAAAACAGACAGTCCGGTCGTTGAGATCCGGGCCATGCGTAGATTGACGTTCATACGGGAGAAAAAAGCGGCCATGTCATATAATATGCCGGAACGATCCTGAGTGATTACTTCGATGAGCGTGCACTGCTCACTGGATTCATTATCAATGCTGATCCGGGTTGGCACCCTGCTGGGAACTGACCGCGCAAGAAAAGAACTGCGTTTTTTATGCAGCCGGTAATCAAGAGCCAGCCGTCCGGTAAGCGCATACATTATGGATCGTTCCACCCTTCCCCATATATCGGATGGAGCATTTTTTGACGGATCCTCGACAATGAAGATGTTTACCGCAGTCCCGTCCGACCATGAGAACACTTCAGCGGAAAGGATATTCACAGAATGCAGGGCCAGCACTCCGCTCTGGGCAGCGAAAAGGAAATCCTGATCTTTAGCGGTGATAACCAGCTTAACCCTCTTTTCATCCTCAGTTTCAAATGCACGGACCAGACTTATACCGCGCCCGCCTTTACCGGATGGCTTGCGAACAAGATCCCTTTCATAGACCCTGTTGAACTCCAAAACCTGCTGCATATGCAGAACGATTTCATCAGGGTCCTCCACTAGAAGATATCGGTCGGGCATACAGTCTATAAGCGACTCCATCATCCCCGGATCAACGACGCCTTCAGCGCATTCACGGACCCTGCGCAATGTTTCGGTCAACTGGGTCTCCGGAGCCAGATCAATATACTCATCTTCACATAGCACCAGTTCCAGACCGGCATATATCTCACGCAACAGCGACTCACTCCATGAGTTCCAGACCCGTGGACCGGTAGCCATTGAATCTGCCATGGATAGGATGAAAAGCATGCGCAATTTACGCAGGGAACCGATTTTATCGGCAATTCGCTGTAGGGCCTCTACTGAACTAAGATCTATGGAACGAGAAGCACGAACCAGCAGCAGGTGATCACGGACCAGAAAAATAACATCGTCCTTAAACCGTTTGGAAAAATCAGTGCGACCCAGAACCTCTTCGGCTATCTTGGCACCACGTTCGCTATGGTTGGGTCTGCCTTTGCCGATATCATGAAAAAAAGCCCCAAGCAGCAGTGCATCAAAGTCTGCAGCTGAAATACATTTGCCGCCCTCTGAAAATTCATTCCGAAATATGTCACAACATTTATGGACAGTCAGTAAAGAATGCCGCCCGGGCGGATACTGGTGATATCCGTCGTAAGGAACAAGCTCCGAAACTTTTGAAAACTCCGGCAGGAAAGATTTAAAGACACCACTGTCGAGCATCTCTACCGAGGCGCGCCATCCGAATTCACCCTTGAAGATATCAATGACCATCTTCAAGGCCCGGGTGAGATTAATATCGTCCGTGGTACTGATGGAAGAAACCGCACGTCGGGCCTCCCGTGTCAAAGGAACTCCGGTACGGGATTTTATCCCGAATACTTCCAGTGCGGCTTTAAGTCCGGCTATCCCCCTGTGGTCAATAAAGGACCTTGAATCGGCATCAAAGGATTCCCGGAAAAGACCATCCCCCATGGAGCGTACCCGAACCATGGACTGATGGATGGAAGCAAGCAGCTCATTGCCGCGTTTTGCCGGATCATATCCCTTAACGCCACACAATGATGCCGCGTCAGGCAAAATCTCAAGGATTAGCTTATCCTGCTTGCGTTTACGTAAATAATGAACGGCGCAACGAGCCTGCATCAGCAGAGCTTCGTCCTTACGCAGATCAAGGATGTCGGTCCTGTTCAGAGGATAGTAATCCCCTTTTATATCCGCACACCAGCGGATAAACTGCACATCACGCAGAGTCCCCCAGCCGTTTTTTAAATCCGGCTCAAGGACAACAGAATCCATGCCCATTCCAGTTTGGGCCCTGTTATCCCAAAGGATACGGCAAAAATTATCACCTGCTTCGGGCAACACTTCCAATCTGAACCTGTCCACCAACTCCCGGAAAGGATCTTCAAGCCCGGCAATGAAGCGCAGGTCAAGGAGCGAAGCCAGTACCTTGAAATCCGACTTTGCCAATTCGAGATTCTGCTCCACAGTGCGCACACCGTGGCCGACATCAAATTTAAGATCCCATAGGGGATGGAAGAAGAAGGAAGCAAGAGCCTCCAGATCTTCATGTGCGGTAAGTCCGGTAAGAATCAAGACATCAATGTCGGAAAACGGGGCTAGCTGTCCTCGCCCATAACCGCCAACAGCCACGATGGAAAGATCATCGGCAGAAGTAATAATTCCTGTAGCAACAGCCTCCAGAATTCTCGATCGGAAATAACTGTCCACCAGCGAACACATCTGCTGCGGAAAATCCTGCGGCATGCTCTTGGAGCATGCCGCGAGGAGTATTTCTCGTCCCGCAAGCAAACGTTCTATGGATGACTCTTGGGACAATCCGGGGGGATTTTCAGCATTCATTTAGATGGCTTCCGGACCGGTCTCTCCGGTGCGGATACGCACCACTTCTTCAACCGGGATAACGAAGATCTTACCATCACCGACTTTGCCGGTCTTAGCAGCGGCGCTTACTGCTTCGATAACTTCAGGCACACGCTCTGCGTCCACTACAATCTCGACCTTGGTCTTGGCGATGAAATCCACCTGATACTCAGCACCACGATAGACCTCCTTGTGTCCGCCCTGACGGCCAAAGCCTTTAACGTCAGTTACAGTCATGCCCTTGAGACCAAGCGCCGCAATGGCTTCCTTAACATCGTCAACCTTGAAAGGTCTTACTATAACTTCTATCTTTCTCATTGGAATTATCCTGCTTTTAAATTTTAGGGATACCAAAGAGGTCTAGCTCCTTTGGCTCCGGAGGCGAAATCAATTAATCAAAAAAACGCATTATCGTAGCTCTACAACTGATATCCGGCTTCACTGTGTTCGGAAACATCCAGTCCCGCAACCTCATCCTCTTCAGAAGGACGCAGACCATAAAACTTATCGATCAGTTTAAATAGGACCCAGCTTACAGCAAAGCAGTAAGCCCAGGTAGCGATGCAGGACTCAATCTGAATCCAGAGCTGGGAAGCGTTGCCGTAGAACAGCCCCTCTGCGCCGATACTGGCGAAAAGACCGGTAACAATAGCGCCATAAGTCCCGCCAAGACCGTGGATACCTACAACGTCAAGAGAGTCATCATAACCGAATTTTGATTTCATGAGTACACCGCCGTAGCAGACCATTCCGCCGCCGAATCCGATAACGATGGAAGCCATGGGGGTTACAAAACCTGCTGCCGGGGTAATGGCAACCAATCCGGCAACAGCACCGGAAGCAGCGCCGAGGGTGGTGGGTTTTCCGCCATGCATAGCTTCAACAAGCAACCAGCCGAGAACAGCTGCAGCAGCAGCGAGATGAGTAGTGACAAAAGCGTTAGCAGCGAGACCGTTTGCAGCAAGAGCACTACCGGCGTTGAAACCGAACCAGCCGAACCAGAGCATACCGGCGCCCAGCAGGGTCATGGGCAGGTTGTGGGGAATAAATGGCTCTTTCCCATATCCTTTACGTTTACCCATGACCAGACAACCGGCAAGTGCCGCAGCAGCAGAACTCATATGAACAACGGCACCACCAGCAAAATCGAGAGCGCCATGGTCGCCCATCCAGCCGCCGCCCCAGACCCAGTGGCACATGGGAGCGTAAACAAGGATCACCCAGAAAGAAGAAAATATAAGCAGCGCGCCGAACTTCATACGCTCAGCAAAAGCTCCAGTGATCAGTGCGGGGGTGATAACCGCAAACATACACTGAAAAACCATAAAAAGAAGATGTGGGAGATTATCTGCGGGGCTGTTGACCGTGTCCATACCCACTCCGTTAAGGGCGAAAAAGTCCATACCACCGATTACTCCGCCGATATCAGTACCGAAGGACAGAGAATAACCGATCACTGCCCAAATAATAGAGACAATGGCGAGCATAATGAAGCTCTGCATTATGGTAGCCAGAACGTTTTTGCTGCGCACCATGCCGCCATAGAACAAGGCAAGCCCCGGAGTCATGAACATAACCAGCGCTGCACAAATCAATATAAATGAAGTATCCGCCGAATTCATTTTAAATCAACCCCCGTTGATTAAGGTTTACTATTTTTTACAATTTTGTCTCTAGAATTGTTTTTATCGCTTCTTATTTTACAATTTTAGAAAAAACAGCCTTCAAAAATGCATTTTGAATACACATAAAGCATGACTTGTGCCAAAACAGGGATCTGATTACCTTGAAAACAGATAAAAATACACCCAAAAAACATATTTGCAAAATACATAAACCTTACATTAAAAAATAGTCGCCACTTGTACAAAAAAATAATTTTAGCTTCTAAATAATCCGCCCTCCATTCGGCGAAACAGATACCAGACAAAGCTACTCTTTAAAGCACATAAAAAAGCCCCATACCTTATTAAAAGGTATGGGGCTTTTTTATGGCGAAATTCCCACCGCGCAGTGGGCTTCAAAATATCTAAATACTAAAAACTCCCAAAAGGGTAACCATCAGTGCTATCGGAGTGCGTAGTTTCATGGAAAAAGTGCTGACAACCGGCATTTCAGCAGCGAGCTGACTGCGAAGCTCTTTGTAAGCCTGATCCATCTCACGCTCACAATGTACCCTTTCCTGTCTGGCTTTTTTTGCTTGAGAACGTAAAACAGCCATGTCTTCGCGATGCATGGACACTAAAGCTTTTACACTGTTCATCACACCATCTCCGTATATTTGGGGAAAATAAAATCTGTTTTTTCAAAAAGGTTATGGACCGGAAAGCCCGGAGGGGTCGGGGAGGTGGAGTGGGCTCTCCGGTCCATACTTGACTAACAAGCTAATCTGCCTATAGCACCATACGTGCCAAAAATCTCGCCAAACAGTTAAACCCGCCAACAACAAGGCTCCTCTCCCATATTCACAAACAAGAAGGCTTCCGAGCACTCACAAACTTTGTTGACTAAGCATAATTTTAACGATATTTAATAAAAAACACTAAATATAATAATCAAAAAAACAAATGCCGGACACATATCAATGACCATATCCATCAATGACTATAAAGCTTTATCGCAGGAACTTGATCCGGACAAGCTGCAAACCCAAATACTGGCCTTACTGTTGAAGCTTCAGAACGTAGAACGAGGCTCCCTTTGGATCAAACGCGACGGAATGTATGAATGCGTTGAAGCTCTTGGAGACAAGAGTGAAAATATCAAGGGAATAAGGATATCTCCTCAGGAGCAAAGCATTGTTGGCTGGGTCATAAAACACGGCAAGATGACTATCGCTGAAGCCGGTGACTCACGGCACTTCAGCTCACTGGAAAAAAATTTCAAAATAAAAAGCAAACTCATACTCTGCTTCCCCCTGCACCTAAAAGGACAGGAAGTATACGGCGCAGTTCAGGTTATTGACACAAGCACTTCCGGAGAGCAGCTTAACCTTGACCCGGCCTACCTGACCATGTTGCAGGACATGGTTGATATCGGTTCTATTTCTTTGCGCAATTCCCTTGAGTTCCAAAAACAACGCCGTGAATATGACAAACTCAGCCGCACACTCAGCAGCATAAGAAGCAGCAGGACTATTGTCGGCAAAAGCCAGTCGGTCAACAAAGCCTTAAAACTGGTCGAAAATTACGGGGTTACCAATTACCCTGTACTGCTTTACGGCGAATCCGGAACAGGTAAGGAACTGTTTGCCGAGGAGATACATGCTAAAAGCTCACGCGCCCAGAAGCCTTTTCTCACCCAGAACTGCAGTGCCATCCCGGAAAACCTGCTTGAAAGTGAACTATTCGGCTATGTGAAAGGAGCTTTCACCGGAGCCATAGCGAACAAATCCGGTTTGTTTGAAGCTGCTGACGGAGGGACAGTATTCCTTGATGAAATAGGCGATATGGACATTAACTTACAAGCCAAGCTGCTGCGTGTTTTGCAGGAAAACGAGATTAAACCCCTTGGCGGCACACAGACTAAAAAGATTGATATCCGCATCATCTCGGCCACCAACCGCAATCTGGAAGAAGACGTGCGATCCGGACGGTTCAGGGAAGACTTATATTACAGGTTGAATGTCCTCCCCCTCAAGCTGCCTGCGCTTCGTGAGCGCAAGGAAGATATCAACCTGCTGACCACCCATTTCCTGAACCGGGAAGCTGCATACAGTCACATGCTTCCAAAACGGATGTCCCCGGAAGCCATGTCCATCATGGTAAACTACAATTGGCCGGGGAATATCCGCGAACTGGAAAACATGGTAAAACAATTTCAGGCCATGGTTCCCGGCGATACAATCACGGAGAGAGACATTCCGCAACACATTGTACATCCGGAAATTACCCCGGAGACAACCCCGCAACGGCTTGTAACTCCCAGTGGACATGAAAAGCCTGCTGCCACGCAGAGCGACCTAGGGTCCATGACCTGGAGCGAGATGGAATATTCCTATGTAATGACTCTACTGGAGAAATACCGCTGGAATATCAGTCGAGCCGCTCATGCCGCTGGAATAAACCGCTCTACATTTGATTCACGCATAAAAAAACTGGGCATCAGCAAACGAGGGCAATAAACCGCTCGCCTGACTTATTAAGCCGCTGACAGTAAAACATCTGGACTCTCCCGTCTGCCCGGTGCTAGAAAATAATTGATTCATAATCCGATAAATAGGCTTTTCTTCATAAAGCAGGACCGGATTGCTCCATTCATTTCACACCTCATCCCGCATGAAACGGGAGAACAGTTCAAGGATTTGTCAGATGCTCCTTCTCGGAATTGATGTCGGCGGAACGCATACAGATGCCGTAGCCATAGGTCCAGACGGTCTGGAATCGCAGGTTAAAGTTATCACAAGACATGACAACCTGCTTTCCTCTATCAAAAACAGCCTCGGGGAAATTGTCCGCAATACGGACCCTTCCCGCATAAAACAGCTCAACCTTTCCACCACTTTATCCACAAACTCTATAGTGGAAGGCAATTACGAAGATGTGGGAGTTATTGTCTCCGCCGGACCGGGGCTCGACCCTCATTCCTTCATGACCTGCAAGGATTTCCACGTCATTCCCGGTTCTTTGGACCACCGGGGATCGGAAACCAAAAGACTGGACCAGCTTTCCCTAGAGGAAGCCATCGTTTCATGCCGCAAGTCCGGAATCAAAGTCTATGCCGCAGTCACAAAATTTTCCCCCCGCAATCCGGCCCATGAAAAAGAAATTGAGTTCGCAATTGGCGATAATGCCGATTTCATAACTCTGGGTCACCAACTGACCGGACGGCTGAACTTCCCCCGGCGCATATCCACAGCTTTTTACAACTGCGCGGTCTGGCGGGTCTTCAACAAATTTGCTGATGCCATAGCCGACACTCTGGAAGAAATGGGCTTGGGTCACATCAGGGTGAACATCCTTAAAGCTGACGGCGGAACCATGCCTTTAGAGTTGTCCCGCAAGGTTCCGGTGCAATCTATTTTCTCCGGCCCGGCAGCCAGCGTCATGGGCATCATCGCCTTGTGCAACATCACCCATGATTCCATCATCTACGATATAGGAGGAACCACTACCGACATTGCCATTTTTGCCGGGGGCAGCCCGCTTATCGAGCAGGAAGGAATTCACATCGGTTCACACCCCACACTTGTGCGGGCACTGAAAGTTCATTCCATAGGCATCGGTGGAGACTCAGCTATTTCAATTCTTGAAGGTATCGTCCGGGTAGGACCCAACCGGTTCGGTCCTTCAATTGCTTTCGGCGGTGAGACACCAACCCTCACCGACGCGTTAATATGGAAAGGCTCCTGCCATTGTGGGAATATTGAACTTTCCAAAAACGGATTCCATGCTTTCGCAGCAAAGCATGGCCTGGATGCCGAAGAGCTGGCAGAACAGGCGATTCAATATGCGGTGGACAAAATCCATGATTCAACACGTGAACTCGTAGACGAAATAAACCAGCAGCCAGTCTACACTATCCACGAACTGCTGGAGAACAGAAAGATTGTACCCCGCAAGATCTACATCATGGGCGGCCCTGCACAAGCCATGAAAATGGATATCTTCCGCAAATTCCGTCTTTCCACCGAAGTTCCGCAGAACTATGACGTTGCCAATGCCATCGGCGCAGCCTTGACCCGCACCACAACTGAGTTGGAACTTTTTGCTGATACCGAGCGCGGCCTGATGTTCATTCCTTCTCTGGGACACCGGGAGAACATCCCCCGCAACTACAAGATCGAAGATGCGGAAAGAGACGCTATGAACCATCTGCTTGCACACCTTGGGGAAATACAAGTTGCCTCCGATGGCACAAATGCCCAGATCACCAATTCATCATCATTTAATATGGTTAACGGCTCCAGCACAGTCGGACGCAACATAAGGGTTAAATGCCAGATCAAACCCGGCGTTAACCGGATATATTCATAAACGGAGATAACAATGCTCAAGGCTGAGAACAGTCTGGGAATCATATTTTTCCCCGCCTTTGACTGGGCAATCTCGCCCACCCACCCGGAACGGGAAGAAAGATTGCTCTACACGCAGGACCAGCTGCGCGAAGAAGGTCTTTTCGACATCGAAGGCATCCGCGAATACAAACCTGAAGTAGCTTCAAGCGAAGACATAGAACGGGTCCACTTCTGCTTTCCGGACGCTGAGTCGATCGCTACCCGGTCACACTGTATTTCTGCCGGCGGAGCCATCAGGGCAGCACAACTGATCATGGAAGGAGAACGCGAGCGTGCCTTTGCGCTGGTGCGTCCGCCGGGGCACCATGCCATGAAAACAGTACAGGGTTCCCGCGGCTTTTGCGCCATCAACATCGAAGCCATCATGTGTGAATACATCCGTGAAAACTACGGACCCAAACGTATTGCAATTGTAGATACCGACTGCCACCACGGAGACGGTACACAGGATGTTTACTGGCATGACCCGGACACCCTGTTCATCTCCCTGCATCAGGACGGACGAACTCTATATCCGGGAACAGGTTTCCCCAGAGAAGCCGGCGGCCCTAAAGCCCTCGGAAAGACAATTAACATCCCGCTGCCTCCCGGAACATCGGATGCCGGATTCATGAAGGTTATGAAAGAAGCCGTCATGCCGATTCTCGATGATTTCAAACCGGACCTGATTATCAACTCCGCCGGGCAGGACAACCATTTCACCGATCCGATCACCAACATGAATTTCTCGGCACAGGGCTACGCCGCGCTTAACGCGATTCTCAAGCCGGATATTGCCGTTCTGGAAGGCGGTTACGCCATTCAAGGAGCCCTTCCTTATGTGAATCTCGGTATCAGTCTTGCCATGGCTGGAATTGACTATACCCATGTGCGCGAACCGGGCTTCAACCCGGAAGCACTCAAGGAATCAGACGATATAATGGATTACATCGGGACTGTCTGCGAAGGGGTCAAGGATATCTACTTCAATCCGCCAACTGAGAGCTGCGAAGGAGTCATCAGCGGCAATTGGTCCGTACGCCACCGTAATATTTTCTACGACACTGAAGGATTTACAGAATCCCAGACGGAATCTCTGCTACTCTGCGACCACTGCCGCGGGCTGCTCAAAGTAGAAACACAGCGCGAAGGCGGTCATATGGGCTTCGGTCTTGAAATTCCTGCTACAGCCTGTGACAGCTGCCGCAATCAGGGCTATTCCCTGCTGGAAGAGGCTCAGGTAAAGAGTCGCTATCGCTACATACAACTCATCAACCGCCGTGAAAAAGACTATTTGCGCTACGGATTCTGACTAAAGAAAAGAAAACTCCTCAGGCTGAGGGGATAGGTGCGTTCTGTACGCTTTTGTTCATTAAAAAGCGGGCAATCTTTTAAAGATTGCCCGCTTTAATTTTAAATATGATTTAAACAGACTACTTTTGCTGCATGTCTTCAATGATGCTGGAAAGATTTTCAGCAAGCTGTGCGAGCCTGCTGATGGCATCGGAAGATTCCACCATTGCCTGCTCGGTCTCATTGGAAATGCGGTTGACTTCTTCAGTAGAACGGTTGATCTGTTCACTTGCGGCGGCCTGCTGCTCAGATGCAGCGGCAATGGACCTGATCCGGTCTGCCGTTTCCTCGGACATACTAACAATTCTGGCCAATGCCTCACCGGACTCACCGGCAAGGGTGGTACTGCGGGTAACGGATTCAACGGCATTTTCAGTTGCCCGTACATTGGCTTTAGCTCCATGCTGTATACCACCAACCGCCTTATGCACCTCGGAAGTTGCCTGAACTGTCTTTTCCGCCAGCTTGCGTACTTCGTCGGCAACAACAGCAAAACCTCGTCCTGCCTCACCGGCTCGGGCTGCCTCAATAGCTGCGTTCAATGCCAGCAGATTTGTCTGGTCGGCAATATCCTCGATTACGCCCAGGACATTACCGATTGCTTCGGCCTTCACATCAAGGTCTTCCATAGACGCTTTCAAAGAAGATGCCTGACTTGAGACTTCGTCAATAGCACTTACCGCACCGGACACGATTTCTTCGCCGCGCTCAGCCTCGGCTTTAGCCTTGTCTGCATCATTGGCAGCTTCCTGAGCATGGCGAGCAACTTCTAGCACGGTGGCGTTCATTTCTTCCATTGCGGTGGCTGCCTGTCCGGCCTCCTCACTCTGGATTCTTGCACCATTGCGCGCTTCACTAACCAGCCTGCCCAACTGTTCAGCAGAACGGCTCAGTTCAGTAACCACAGAATTTGCCTGTTCCGCCGCATTGGCGATCATAGCATTCTGCTCTATAATGTGCGCTTCGCGCTGCTTCAATTCGGTTGTATTGATATACAGACAGCAACCGCCGATCACATTACCAACAACATCATGCAATGGGAAAAGGTTGGCCAAAATGTTAATATCACTATTGTCCACATGTTTGAACACAACTTCCCTGTTCATAACCCGGGTATCGTCATCCATACAGTGTCCAATCAGGGACTTACGGTCATCGTGATAAAAAATCTGAGAAAGCATACGTCCGTAATAGGATTCTGGATCCTCTGAGGAGCCGATCATCACAAGACATTCTTTGTTAAGAAAAGTTACATGCTCTTTTAGATCAACGATACAACATCCGAGCGGCAAACCTTCGAGAATACTCCGGCTGAACCCCAGCCGCTCTTTATAAACATCACTCAGCTCATTTACTCTGGAACGCAGACTATCCAGCCCCGGGCTGGTACATTTGTCCGCTTCGGAGTAATCACCTTTGATGACAAGGTCGACAAAATTAGTGATACATTCAACAGGCTGGACAACCTGTTTTCTAAGAATGGAAAAAATACCTAGTCCCAGTACAAGCAGCAACGCAATAGAGCCGAAAGCCAGACCACGCATTGCCCACGATTCATTACTGAAAACTGTTAAAATTACACCGCACAAAACAATTGCGACAGTAAAAACCCCAAAATAAATCCCCGCAATCATGCGCAGGAACGTGCCATTATCCTTACTCATTTCGGCTCTCCCAGCAAAGCTTATGAATATTCTTCCCAAATATTCAAAATATTCCAATAGCCACAAAAATCTTATCCGGACTGCCACACGAAAAGCAATCGATAATCCATCGTTTGATAGATTTCACCTTGATAAATGGCTCTATTGGACCATATTTTAAGCCTCCCAAAGCCGGTTCCTCAAAACCTCGCAAAATCGCTTCTAAACTCTTTATAAAAGCTTGTCCACAAGTTTACCTTCATTAAACAACAAAGAGGATTACCACAATTGTGGCAACCCTCTTTACAAGCTCGTGACAAATTCACACGTTAAATTGGCATATAATCAAGGACATTACTTCAGCAGGACATCAGCAAGAGTCCCCGCAAAAAGCATAACCGAGATAACACCGTTTAGTGTAAAGAAAGCAACATTAACTTTGCTCATATCATCTGCGGAAATAACCTGATGCTCAAAGATAAGCAGGCCGCCCACAAAGGCCAGAGTAAAGAAATATATCTCGCTGAGCCCGGCTGCCAGACCTCCCAAAGCAAAGAAAATAACAGTATTCACATGACTGAATGTGGAGATGGTCAAAGCCTTTTCAATACCAAGATTTGCCGGGACTGAATTTAGCCCCCGCTTGCGGTCAAACTTCCGGTCCTGAGTAGCGTAAAGTATATCGAATCCTGCCACCCAGAAAGTTACACCGAAAAAGAACAGGATCGCAGGAAGAGTGAATTTGGGGTCAACACTCAGCCAGCCGGCGACCGGTGCCAGACCAAGAACGGAGCCGAGCACAAAGTGGCAAAGCAGTGTGAAACGCTTGGTCAGAGAATAGAAAGCTGACCATGCCAGCGCAAAATATGAAAGCTTGTAGCAGAGTTCGTTCATACCTTTACAGGCAAACACAAAAACCACTGCACAAACAACGATAAAGCAAAAAGTAAAAAGGATACTCAATTCACCGGTTACCAGCGGACGGGTCCGGGTGCGCGGATTTTCGCTGTCTATATTAATGTCAAAAAGCCTGTTCACTGCCATGGCAAAAGAACGAACTGCGACCATTGCAACTGTTAGTAGCGCAAAAGACTTGAAATCTGCCGCCCCGTCAGTAGCAAGGAAATAGCCCATAAAAGCAAACGGCAATGCAAAAATTGAGTGCTCAATCTTAATCATCCGGCAGACAAGAACTATATTTCCCCATAACATCTTCAAGTACTTGAAAAGCATATCCTTCAAAATCCCACTCCTTGATGTTTACTAAAATTTTTCCACCATCACAGCACCGACAACAATCAACAATGCCCCTGCGATACGTGCAATAGTCGCCTCCCGCACGGCATAACCTATGAGTCCGTAGTGGTCCAGCAGAATGGACGCAACCATCTGCCCCGCCACCATCCAGCACATCATGGTTCCTGCCCCGAGCACCGGCGCAACAATTACTGCCGCAGCTACAAAAAAAGCCCCCATCAAACCGCCGGTCCACATCCACAAAGGACCCTTGACGACAGAAGCAACAGCGGGCAGCGGAACCTTCGTAAAATATGCATAGGCCAGCAGACTGAACGTGCCCACGGCGAAAGAAATGATCGCCGCTAAAACAGGATCACCCACGAAACCTTTCAACTTCAGGTTTACTCCGGCCTGAGTAGGAGCCAAGGCCCCGAAAACAAATGCCATGATGATATAAAACAACCGCATAAACTACCTCTCTCCTGAATTACTCGGACACGATACATTGCAATAGCTGCAAACACAATAAAGCCCGCTGAAACTGTGTTCCAACGGGCTGATTAAATCATTTTCAGGCAGTGCTATTTAACAGTGACCAAACCGTAATTCTTTTTACCTTTGCGAATAAGCATGCATTCTCCGCCAATGAAATCATCATCACCGGGCACGTAATCGAATTCGGAAACGCGTTCGTTGTTGATGTACAGCCCTCCACCGCTGATGTCCTTACGGGCCTGACCTTTGGATTTAACCATGCCCAGATCAAGCAGAATCTGTGGCAGATCAGGCAGATCACCTTTTGCGTATTCTACGCCGGGAGCTGCTTCCATAGCACTGCGCAGAGTTTTGGCATCAACAGACTTAATGTCGCCTTTGCCAAACAGGGCAGATGTTGCGTCCTGAACTTTTTTCAGCTCTTCTTTGCCGTGGATCATAATAGTTGTTTCCTCGGCCAAACGCTTGTGAGCGGCACGCATGTGGGGTGCTTCTTCATGCTCTTTAGCAATCTCTGCAATTTCCTCTTCGGTGAGGAAAGTAAAGTACTTGAGGAAGTTGATCACATCACGGTCATCAGTATTGATCCAGAACTGATAGAAAGTGTAGGGCGAAGTCAGTTCAGGGTTCAGGAAAACAGCGTTGCCTTCACTCTTACCGAACTTCTGGCCGGATGCGGTTGTAATCAGCGGGAAGGTTACAGCAAAACCTTCGCCCTGTGCTTTACGGCGGATCAATTCGCAACCTGCGGTGATGTTCCCCCACTGATCGCCGCCGCCAATCTGAAGCTGGCAGCCTTTCTCTTTGTAGAGATGGTAGTAATCATAGCCCTGCAAAAGCATATAACTGAATTCGGTATAAGAAATGCCGACATCATCGCGCCCGAAACGGCCTTTCACAGACTCCTTAGCCATCATCCAGTTAATGGTAAAATGCTTGCCAACGTCACGAAGCATTTCGAGATATGAAATATCTTTGGTCCAATCATAGTTGTTTACAACTTCTGCCTTCTCGCCAGTATTTCGCTCGCAGAACTCTTCGATCTGTGCCTTGATGTTTGCAGCCTGGGATTCGACTTTCTCAATACTGGAAAATTCCCTTTCCTTATCTTTACCACTGGGGTCGCCGATGCGTCCGGTTGCGCCGCCGAGCAGGAACAGAGGGTTATGCCCAGCACGTTTCATGCGCACGAGGCACAGCAGAGGAACAAGGTTACCGATATGCAGGCTGTCGGCAGTGGGATCGAAGCCGCAATACATGTACTGACCCGGAGTATCCAGATACTCGCGTACCTTCTCTTCGTCAGAAACCTGATTGATCAGCCCTCGCCACTTTAGTTCGTCGTAAATGTTCATTTGGTTAAACCTCTTTAAGATGTATTTATTTGCCTGCATTAGGCATGCCTTCGGCGAGCCTCCCGGCGGGAACTTTAGATCGATTTTGATACGCTTCACGCTTTTTGGCGATGTGATTTCGCCTCCGGCGGCTTATACCCTTTTGCAAAAGGGTATAAGAATCCCAAAACCTTTAACTAAGCTTCACTGGAATAGCTCTACGATAGGTAATATTTTTATGAAATTATCTTATACTGTCATTCGGCCTGAATTATATGTCTCAATTGAGACCGTCAGGCCTGTTTCTTCTTCAATTTCAAGCAGTACACCCTGAAGTTCTGACGGTCCGGATGCTACTTTCCACTTCTGGGGCAGTCCGGTCACAAATCTCTTAATCACCGGATTGGGGCTTAATCCCAGACAGGACTCGACAGGACCGCACATACCTGCGTCTGTAATGTATCCGGTGCCGTTTTCAAAAATACGGGCATCATTGGTCTGCACGTGGGTATGGGTTCCCAAGACAGCACTGACCCGCCCGTCAAGATAACGCCCGAGACACTGTTTTTCCGAGGTAGCCTCTGCATGAAAATCGACAATCCTGATCTTGATTTCAGGATCGATCTCTTCAAGAATCTTATCCGCACACTTAAACGGGCATTCAACCGGATTCATGAAAACACGGCCCTGCAAATTGATAACCGCCACGGGCACTTGACCACGGACGATGAAAGAAGTCCAGCCCCTTCCGCGAGTTCCTTCCGGCAGGTTAGCCGGACGGACAATACGCTCGCTGGTTTTGAGAAATGCATAAATATTACTGAACTTCCATATATGGTTACCGGAAGTCAGCAGATCAATTCCAGACTCCAGCAGCTGCTGCGCATTCTTGATCGAAAGTCCCACGCCCTGCGACCCGTTTTCCCCGTTGGCAATCACAAGATCAAGGCTAAGTTCTTCACGAAGAACCTTAACCTTGGCTGCAATTGCCTTACGACCGGGCCGCCCGAATATGTCACCGAGAAAAAGTATACGCATGGGAGTATTTCCAAACCTTCTCCTCCAACTAAGGATTCCAAAGGTGATTATCTACTTTGGCCGCCGGAGGCAAAATCAATTCATCAAAAAAGCGATGGCGCATCAATATCAAAGATAAAGAAAAGGCCCGGTGAACCGGGCCTTTCAGGAAGTTATTTACTTTGCATAGCCCACCGAGCGCCGTTCGCGGATAACGGTCACGCGAATTTGTCCCGGATAGGTCATGTTGTTCTCGATCTTGGTGGCAATGTCTTTACAGAGCATATGGGTATTATCATCAGATACTTTTTCAGCATCGACCATAACCCTGATCTCACGGCCGGCCTGAATGGCGTAGGCTTTGGACACTCCATCAAAACCGGTGGCTACGTTTTCAAGCTCTTCGAGGCGCTTAACGTAGTTTTCCAGCAGCTCCTTACGTGCACCGGGACGGGCTCCGGAAAGGGAGTCCGCAGCCTGTACGAGAGTTGCGAGCACGGATTTAGGCGGAATATCTTCGTGGTGAGCCTGAATAGCATGGATGATCTCTTTTGATTCACCATGTTTCTTGGCGAGATCAGCGCCGATAACCGCGTGCGGTCCTTCGATTTCATGGTCAACGGCTTTACCGATATCATGCAGCAGACCGGCACGCTTGGCGATCTTCTCGTCCATACCCAGTTCTGCAGCCATGATTCCACAAAGGAAAGCCACTTCAAGGGAATGCTGAAGCACGTTCTGAGAGAAACTGGTACGGTACTGCAACTGGCCGAGGAGTTTAACGATCTCGGGATGGATGCCGTGCACACCAACGTCAAAGGTTGCCTGTTCACCGATCTCACGCAATTTGACGTCCATTTCCTGCTCGACCTTGTTGACGATGTCTTCAATTCGTGCGGGATGGATACGCCCATCGTGAATCAGTCTCTCAAGAGCCTGCTTGGCGACTTCACGCCGCAGCGGGCTGTAAGCGGACAGGACTACGGTTTCCGGAGTGTCATCAATGATCAGGTCAACACCGGTAGCAGCTTCAAGAGCGCGGATGTTGCGGCCTTCACGACCGATGATGCGTCCCTTCATATCCTCGGAAGGCAGGGTCACAGCGGTAACAGTCTGTTCGTTTACATAATCGCCGGAGTAACGCTGGATAGCAAGAGCAAGAATCTTGCGGGCCTTGCGTGATCCCTCTTCCTTGGCTTCCATTTCAATGGAACGAACCATTTTGGCCGCCTCATGACGGGTTCGGCTTTCAATTTCAGTCAGCAGTTTTTCGCGGGCTTCCTCAACAGTCAGACCGGAGACTTCCTGCAACCTGCGTTCGTGTTCGTCTTTCCTCTTTTCGAGGTCTTCGCGAAGTGTTTCGAGCTGCTTCTCTTTCTTGATCATGCGCTTTTCAAGGGCCACAACTTCGGACTCTTTGCTGGCAACTTTTTCAAGCTTATTTTCGAGACGCTCTTCTTTTTCCTGGAGGCGCTCTTCCTGGCGTTTTAGGCCGCGCTCCATTTCTTTATACTCGTTTTCCTGCTCTTTTTTAAGAGCATAGACTTCATCCTGCCCCTGAAGCTTAATCTCTTTTTTCATAGCTTCAGCTTCTTTGCGGGCTTCCTGTACAATACGGTCAGCTAATCCCTGAGAATCAGCCAAACGCTTGGAATTCACATATCGGTGCAAGGCGTATCCGCCGGCGGCACCAAGGGCTATTCCAAATATAATTAGAAAAATATCCCCAAACATGCCTTTCTCCTTTGTATGTTGACAGGCCACAGCGGACCTGATGCGGCATTACCGATTTGTCAAATCGGAAAGATTATAACAATCTGCAATGAAAGGTAAGGCAGAGAATAAAAAGCAGGCTGGGTGAGATGAGATTTAAGCGGTATGGCAGAAAAATACAATGAATTTAACGTTTTAATTCATACCAATTCCGAGAATCCCTAAAAAGGGACCCCGGAGATGCCGTGTTGCCATATACGTTAGAACCTAGTCTAACAGGTGGGCGCTGCCCCCGGAATTTAAGGCTTCCCGGTCAAACCGGGCCTGCACACCATTCCGGTGATGCTTGCTCCCTTACTTTTTATATTGGTTCAAAAGCCATAGGGCAATCACGCACTCCCCAGGGAAATTTCTTATATCTTAAAAAGTTCTGCAATGCACAACTTATCACTTCTCTAACAGCGCGTTAATTTTCTCTTCCATCATTTCAAGCTTGCGGCTGTGTTCAAGGTAGTCATCGGCCAGACTCAAAGCCAGACAAGTAAGCAGCTTTTCTCTGCTAACATCTGTCCCCCCCCGTGTTAGCCCCTCAAATCTTTCTTCAAGGACTCCTTTGGCGGCTTCGATTCTTTCTTTATCCGCGTCAGTCTTAAATGAAATTTCAAGACCAAGCACAGGCATTGTATAACGGGGCATATTTATCCGGTGACCGTAATCCTCTAAAATTTTATATAAATCCGACCCCCTGTCGTCAGAAGGCCGGAACTAACAACATTATTCGAGGGTACCTTCAACTTTATTCAGGAGAACTTCAATGCGACCGCGGACTTCGTCCTTGCGCTGTTTCTCCTGATCCAGCTCCTCAAGAAGAAAAGCATTTTCTTCTTCGAGTTGCTTAATTTTTTGCAGCATTTTATCGAAACGTTCTTCCAATTGAGCGATTATTTCCATAGTCCTAACCTAATACCTTATCTTTACAAAATCAAGACTTCTTAAAAGTCCGGGAAATGTTGACCTGTTTGCCTCTTGCAACACCGAGGTCCCCATCCTTAACATTTTTAGTTATTGTTGATCCGGCACCGATTAAAGCACCTTTGCCGATGGTCACGGGAGCGACTAAAGCGGTATTACTGCCAATAAACGCCCCTTCACCAATAACGGTCTTATGCTTGTTGACCCCATCGTAGTTGCAAGTGATCGTCCCCGCACCTATATTCGTTTCGGCTCCGATTTCACAGTCCCCAAGATAGGTCAAATGACTGGCCTTTGCACCCTTGCCGAGTACGGCCTTTTTCATTTCAACAAAGTTACCGACCTTGGCTCCTTCTTTCAGAACGGCTCCGGGACGTAAACGTCCATATGGCCCAACCATACAATCGGGCCCGACCTGAGCTTCTTCAAGATGGCTGTACGCTTTTATCAAAGCACCGCCGGAAACAAAACTATCCACAATACGGCAGTGAGATTCAACAACAGCACCGCGTTCAATTTTAGACCGGCCATATATCTCACAAGGCCCGAAAATTTCAGCTCCCGGTTCAACTTCTGCACCGGGGCCGACAACAACAGACTCCCAGTTATGCAAGGTCACACCGTTCTTAAGCAATTTTTCTGCACCTCGCAAACGCAGAGAACTCTCTGCCTGAGCAAGCTCAAAAGGGCTGTTAATGCCCATGAGATCGGCAGAATTACCTGCATTAACTGCGGTCACGTTCATGCCACATTCAACAGCTAGGTCAACAAGATCAGTAATATAATACTCTCCGCTATTATTATTGTTGTTCAATTTACTAAGCAATTTTTCTACTGCAGAAATTTTCAAACAATATAATCCGGCATTGACCTCACCACTTATTGGACCATGAACATTTTCATCAAAATCTTTTGCCTCGACAATAGCGGTAACCTGCCCGCTGCTATCCCTGATTACTCTTCCAAAAGAAGCAGGATCATCAGGTGTAATGCTCACGAAAGCAAGGTCGGAACTTTCCTGTTTCACGGCATCCAAAAAATCACTGACAACCCGCTCCTGAATAAGAGGAGTATCGCCATTGATAACAAGGCAGTATTCCACTCCGGCAGAGGTAATGCGATCCCAGCCCTTCTGCAGGGCATGACCTGTTCCAAGTTGTTCTTCCTGGAGCACAAAGCGGTCTTTCATTTCGGGAAATGCCTTCTCAACCTGCCCCGCCTCAAAGCCTACAATAGTAAATACCGCATCTCCGAGGACAGGTTTAAGCGCCTTATATACATAGTAGAGCATAGACTCACCCAACAAAGTCTTCAGAACTTTGGGGCTGTCTGAATGCATACGCGTCCCCTTGCCTCCGGCAAGAACAAGGGCACAGGCAAAAGAATTATTCATATAAACTACTCTCCAATATTAATTACTCGGGACTAGTTATCAGGTTGCTGCACTTGCGTAAATATAGAATTGCTACCGGATGCATCACAAATAAAAAGGAGCAGACTGATTAATCAGTCTGCTCCCTGATAGCCATGGGGCTTTTGGGGCTGAAACTAAGCTCTAGTGAGTGGTAGTCCCGGCCTTCTGGGCCGCATCTTTGCAGCTTAAGCGGGCGAGTGCTCTCTGGAGAGCAGCCTGCGCGCGAGCGGATTCGATGCGATCCTGTGCTTTAGCCAAACGAGCCTTCGCTTTTTCCTGAGCTTTCTGAGCCCGAGCGATGTCGATCTCAACGGCCTTTTCAGCAACTTCGGCGAGAATGGTCACTTTGTTGTTTCCTACTTCGGCAAAACCGCCGGAAACAAAGATATAGTGAGTGCGGTTACCATCTTTAAAATAGAGGTTACCTACGCCGAGAGCCGAAAGAAAGGGTATGTGATTGGCCATAATACCAAACTCACCCTCAATTCCCGGGGCGCCGACATAGTCGACTTCCTGGGAAAGGACCTTGCGATCAGGAGTAACGATTTCCAAAAGGAGCTTACTAGCCATAATCGCGTCCTATGCTATTTGTTTTTCTCTTTTTCAATGGCTTCTTCGATTGCGCCAACCATGTAGAAAGAGTTTTCAGCCATGTCATCGTATGCGCCGTCGAGGATGCCTCTGAAAGCCTTAACAGTGTCTTCAAGCTTTACGTAAACGCCGGGGGTACCGGTGAATACTTCAGCAACGTGGAAGGGCTGGGAGAGGAAACGCTGGATGCGGCGAGCACGTGCAACAGTCTGCTTATCTTCGTCGGACAATTCGTCCATACCGAGAATGGCGATGATGTCCTGAAGGTCTTTATATTTCTGCAGAACCATCTGAACTTCACGGGCAGTATTGTAATGCTCGGCACCGAGAATATTGGGGTCGAGGATACGGGAAGTGGAGTCAAGAGGGTCAACTGCGGGGTAAATACCAAGCTCTGCAATCTGACGGGAAAGAACGAGAGTACCGTCAAGGTGAGAGAAGGTTGTTGCCGGTGCGGGGTCAGTCAAGTCATCCGCAGGTACGTAAACAGCCTGAACAGAGGTAATGGAACCTTTGTTAGTGGAGGTAATACGTTCCTGGAGTCCACCAAGGTCAGTACCGAGAGTCGGCTGGTAACCAACTGCGGAAGGCATACGGCCGAGAAGCGCGGATACCTCGGAACCTGCCTGGGTGAAACGGAAGATGTTATCAATAAAGAGAAGAACGTCTTCACCTTCTACATCACGGAAGTACTCAGCGATGGTCAGAGCGGTCAGAGCAACACGAGCACGTGCTCCCGGAGGTTCGTTCATCTGGCCGTATACGAGAGCAGACTTCTCAAGAACGCCTGCGTCTTTCATTTCATGGTAGAGGTCGTTACCTTCACGGGTACGCTCACCAACACCTGCGAAGCAAGATTTACCACCGTGCTGTTTCGCAATGTTGTTGATCATTTCCATCAGAATAACTGTTTTACCTACACCTGCGCCGCCGAAGAGGCCCATCTTACCACCCTTGGGGAAGGGAACGAGAAGGTCAACAACTTTAATACCGGTTTCCAGCAGTTCAACACTGGTGGACTGCTCGGTAAATTCCGGAGCTGCGCGGTGAATAGACATAGATTCTTTAGCATCGATGGGACCCAGTTCATCAACAGGGCGGCCAACAACGTTAAGGATACGACCGAGAACTCCTTCACCGACAGGTACGGAGATGGATTTTCCGGTTGCTACTACTTCCATGCCGCGAACGAGACCTTCGGTAGCATCCATAGCGATGGTACGAACAACGTTATCACCGAGGTGCTGTGCAACCTCACACACCAGGTCAGGTGCGTCGCTGTTGTTCGGGTTATCAATCTCGACCGCAGTCAGAATGTTGGGCAATTGCCCTTCAGGAAATTCGACGTCGACAACCGCGCCGATAACCTGAACAATTTTACCTGTAACTTTACTCATCAGAGTAACCCCCTATATTATCCTTTCAGCGCTTCAGCGCCGCCGACAATGTCCATAAGATCCGCGGTAATAGCGGCCTGCCTGGTTTTGTTATAAAGCAAGGTCAGAGTTTCGGTCATATCGTCGCATGCTCTGGAAGCGTTATCCATTGCAGCCATGCGTGCAGCGTGTTCACTGCAGGATGTATCGAGCAGACCGCGGTAAACCTGAACTTTCACAAAACGGGGCAGAAGCTCCGCGAGAAGGCCTTCAACGGAAGGTTCGTAAATGTATTCGCTGGAAGCACCGGACTCAGCTTCTTCACCTGCTGCGTCGGAAGACATAGGCAGAATCTGAAGGGTTTCCGGCGGCTGACTGCCAACGTTTACGAATTTACCGAAGACAAGGAAAACCTCATCAAGCTCTTCAGCGAGGTAGGCGTCGATAACTTTATTACCGATGGTAGCGGCCAGGTTGAAGTCGAAAGAACTCATTTCATCGGTGTAAGTTTCGATGATTTCGTAATCTGACTTCTTAATGGCGGCTGCGCCTTTTTTACCTACGCAGTAAAACTTGACAGCTTTACCTTCAGCCTGTTTTACAGCAGCCAGTTTAAGGGCTGCGTTTATCATATTAGCATTAAAACTACCGCAAAGCCCGCGATCGGAAGTAGTGAGGACAATTCCTACACTCTTGATCTCTTCGTGAACTTCGAGCAACGGGTGGACTGAGGAGTCTGCACCAGCTGCCAGATCACCGAGCATTTCATAGAATTTGTCAGCATAAGGGCGGAAGCGCTCAATTCTGTCTTGAGCACCGCGCAGCTTGGCCGACGCAACCATGTTCATGGCTTTGGTGATCTGCTTGGTCTTTTTAATACTGACGATTTGGTTTTGGACATCCTTAAGAGAAGCCATCAGTACCTCCCTGGATTAAGCTGTGAAACCTTTATTAAACTCTTCCAGAGCGGCCTTCAGCTTGCCTTCGATATCGTCGTCAATAGCGCCTTTAGTCTTGATACCTTCCAGAATTTCAGGTTTCGCATTAGCGATGAATTCCTGAAGTTCTTCTTCGTATTTACGTACTGCGGAAACAGGAATTTCATCCATGTAGCCGCGGGTACCTGCATACAGGGAGATAACCTGCTGCATTACGTTCATGGGCTGATACTGAGGCTGCTTAAGAAGCTCAACCATGCGGGCACCGCGGTTCAACTTCTGCTGGGTCGCTTTATCGAGGTCGGAACCGAAAGCTGCGAAAGCTGCGAGTTCACGATACTGTGCGAGGTCAAGACGCAAAGTACCTGCAACCTGCTTCATAGCTTTAATCTGAGCAGCACCACCAACTCGTGATACGGACAGACCTACGTTAACAGCAGGACGGATACCGGAGTTGAAGAGGTTGGGCTCAAGGTAAACCTGACCATCGGTAATGGAGATAACGTTGGTCGGAATGTATGCGGACACGTCACCGGCCTGGGTTTCAATGATGGGCAGTGCGGTCAGAGAACCTGCACCGAGACTATCATTAACCTTGCAGGAACGCTCAAGGAGGCGTGAGTGCAGGTAGAAAACGTCACCGGGGTATGCTTCACGTCCCGGAGGGCGACGAAGCAGGAGAGACATCTGTCTGTATGCAACAGCCTGTTTGGAGAGGTCATCGTATGCGATAAGGGCGTGTTTACCACCGTCACGGTAGTACTCAGCCATGGTTGCACCGGTGTATGCAGAAATAAACTGCAGAGGTGCAGGTTCAGAAGCTGTTGCAGAAATGATTGTGGTGTATTCCATTGCACCGTGCTTACGGAGAATGTCAGCAACAAGAGCAACTGCTGCTTTCTTCTGACCGATAGCTACGTAGAAGCAATGGATACCGGAATCTTTCTGAGCGAGAATAGCGTCAACGCAGATAGCTGTTTTACCAACCTGACGGTCACCAATAACCAGCTCACGCTGACCACGTCCGATGGGAGTCATCGCGTCAATCGCTTTCAGACCGGTGTACATGGGTTCATGTACGGACTTACGTGCGATGATACCGGGAGCTTTAAGCTCAACGGGACGTTCTTCTTCTGCTTCAATAGGTCCGAGACCGTCAATGGGCTGACCGAGAGGGTTAACTACTCGACCCATAACAGCCGGACCAACAGGTACGGAGAAAAGTTTACCGGTACGTTTTACCGGGTCACCTTCTTTAATGCCGGTATCGTCACCAAGAAGTGCAACACCGACGTTATCTTCTTCGAGGTTGAGAACCATGCCCATCAGGCCGCCTGGGAACTCAAGAAGCTCCATAGCCATTGCGTTCTCAACACCATGAACACGAGCAATACCGTCACCAACGTAGAGTACGGTACCGGTTTCGCTCATCTCGACCTTAGACTCATAATTCTGAATCTGATCTTCAATGATTTTGCTGATTTCTTCCGCTTTAATTTGCATGGCCCTACACACCCCTTTTAATCTGTTCTTTCATCATTTGCAGCTGTGCGCGAATGCTTGCATCAAGAACTTTATCACCGACCTTGAGAACAACACCTCCGAGGATGTCTTTATCCATAGCAAAATCGAGTTCGAGTTTGCTTTTAAGTTGTTCCTCAAGACGATCTTTAATTTCTTTCTGACGCTTGACGGTCAATTTGATTGCAGTCACCAGTTTGCCACGGACGACACCCTGAACGTTGTCCAGCATTCCTGCGTAGTCACTTGCGATAGCAGGAAGTACGGGCAGACGTCCTTTGTCGGCCAAAAGGCTGCAAAAGTTTTTAACCACAGGTCCTGCCGAGGTCTTCTCAAGCAGTTTTTCAAGTACAGCTTTCTTTTCATCCGCACTGAAAACAGGATTCTGGAAGAGCCTCAGGGCCTCCGGGGAATCTTCCAGTATCTGTGACAACTCGGACAGTGCCTTACCATACTCCGCAAGGTCTTGTTCTCCCTGCTTCTGGCCAACGGAGAACAGTGCCTTGGCGTATCTGCGTGAGACTATGTTCCCGGTCATTAGAGCACCACCTTTGTTAAGTATTCATCCACCAGAGTCTCGTGCTGAGCTTTGGTAAGCTTACTCTTAACGATTTTTTCAGCAGCTTCGATAACCTTGTCGGCCATCTCTGCACGCATTTCGTCAAGTGCTACGTTTACTTCCTGCTCTGCGGATACTTTGGCCTGAGCTTTGATCTGCTCGGCAGTCTGCTCGGCTTTCTGGATGATCGCCGCCTTCATGGTCTCGCCCTGAGCTCTGGCTTCGGAAAGGATAGATTCCTTTTCCTGTTCCAGATTAGCAATACTTGATTCGACGTCACGGAGCTTTTTCTCTGCAGCTTCCTTGCGGGACTGCAAATCGTTAAGCTCCTGTTTGATACCTGCCTGGCGTCCTTTGAAAATACCGGCGATTTTTTCGCCTGCGAATTTGTAAAGGATCCCGAGAACGAGGATCAAGTTAAGTACACGCCAACCGAAGTTTGCCCAGGGAATCTCGTGCGCCCCTTCTCCACCGCTTGCATAGGCTACGCCAGCTGCCAGCAGTACGGAAAGAGCGGTTGTTGCCATGATCATGTTTTTCCGCTTCAAGGCTAAACCCCCCTTCGATATTGATTAGGCCTAGCCAAGAACCTTGGCTGTAACCTTCTGAGCAAAAGCTTCAACTTCGCCACCAAGAACTTTCATTGCTGCACCCTTTTCGGCTGCAACTTCCGCACGAGCTTCCTTCATAGTTGCGGCTGCAACTTTTCCGGCCTCGGCGAGCAATGTTTGTTCCTGAACAGCCCCCTGATCTTTAAAGTTGTTCCGGATTTCCATTCCCTCTTTGCGGGCAGAATCCAGAGCAGCTTCGTAATCCTTAACCTTTGTTCCTGCCTGCTCGTTGAAACTTTCCACCTTGGAGAGTTGATCGCTCATAAGTTCAGAGCGCCTCCTGATGATTTCACGAATAGGACGAAACATAAGAAGGTTGAGAACAAGAAGGGTGATGATGAAGTTCGCTAACTGGATAAAAAAGCTAATATCTAAATCAATCATGCCTGCTCCCGAAAAGGTTGTGAATTTTTGTCCAAAGTCAGTTGCGGTGTAGCTAAATTTAGAGCTTGTGTCAAAGGGTTTTTGAAAATGAATCGGTTACTTTTCGCCGATTAGCCCCCGTGAACACTGGCTTGTTATTTTTTTAACTAATTTCTTCTGTTTCTTTTCCGACTGCTGAAGAAGAGCCGGAACTCATGGTCACACGCCCTTCCAGAACGGCTCCCTCCTCTACTACGAGAGTAGGTGTAACCAGATTACCTTGCAGGTTGGCTGTCTTATGCAGAACGGCCTTCTCGGAAGCATAAACTTCACCTGTAACGCGTCCGCTGAGTACTAGCTGCCCAACGCGCAGGACGCCTTCCACTTTCGCTTCACGGCCGACGACCAAAGTTCCTTCGGATTCAACCTCACCGTTGAAATTGCCGTCGATACGCACGGCTCCCTGAAAATTGAGCTTGCCCTGATAATCAGTTCCGCTGCCCAAAAAAGCATTTATTTCATCTCTTGCCATTTTTATCTCCTTTTCCCCAGAACCGGTTTTGAAAAACATGCGGCTTACCCCTGTTTAAAAACATAACGCCTCATGGAGACATTTAGAACCAGCCCCACAAGGCACAGATTAACTACGGTACCACTGCCACCGTAGCTGATAAAAGGTAACGGTATGCCTACTACCGGCATTAGCCCAAGGACCATACCCATATTAATAAGGATTTGCCAGAAGAAATAAAAGAATACGCCCGCTGCAAGATAGCTCCCGAACAGGTCTTTTGCATCTCTGGCAGTAACCACCATTTGGTACAAAAACACGCAGAAAAGGCTGAGCAGAGCCATGGCCCCGGCAAAGCCCCATTCCTCTCCAAAAACCGCGATGGCGAAGTCGGTATGTTTCTCGGGCAGAAAGCGCAGCTGGGATTGTGTCCCGCCAAGGAATCCTTTACCCCACACCCGCCCCGAACCTATTGCGATTTCAGACTGGATAATATGATACCCCGCACCAAGCGGATCGCTGGCCGGGTTCATGAACGAAACAATTCGCCGTTTCTGGTAATCATGCAAAAAAAACCAGCCGACAGGAATCAGGCAGGGCCCGATAACAGCCAGAGTTTTGAAAAGCTTGGGCGTCAAGCCCCGGTAGAGGATCATCCCCCCCAGAATCAGCAGAATATTTAAACCCGAGCCAAGGTCCGGCTGGATAATAACCATTCCGGCAGGAACCAGACCTACGGCGACCACGTAAGTCAACTTCTTGATATCAAGGGGATCGCTGCTGCGCGAAAGGATCTTCGCCCCGATGATAAGTATTGTAATTTTGGCCATCTCACTGGGCTGGAAATTGAAAAATCCGAGGTCAAGCCAGCGACGGGCACCGTAAATGGTTTTTCCGATAACCGGAACACAGGCCAGCAAAACAACAGTGACCCAGAACAGCGGCCATGCGATGGTCCGTAAGTGCCGGTAATCGAAAAGCATAAAGGTAATCATTCCGGAAAAACCCATCAGTCCCCAGACAAGCTGTTTCTGGTAAAATGAGCTGACACTCATTCCTTCTTCCAGCCTGAACCCACTGGCGGAGTAGAGATTCAAAACCCCCACAAAGAAAAGCATAGCTGCCAGACCGAGCAGTAACCAGTTCATGTGAATGAGTAATCTACGATCGATGGGTGACATTAATCCGCTTCCTTCTTTTCTTTGAAAATATAATCGTAGATAGCTTTAACTACAGGCCCAGCACCGGACCCGCCGTGAAGACCATGTTCAACCATGCATACCACCACGTACCGCTCTGTTCCTTTTTCCGCAAAACTGGCCATCCATGCGTGGTCACGATATTTGTAAGGAATATCTTCATCTTTCATTTTCTTGAGCTCTTCAGTGAGCTTAACGACCTGTGCCGTACCTGTCTTGCCGCCGATAACTACCCCTTTCATACGCAGCCTGCGCGCAGTACCGTGGGGCTGTTCAACAGTTTCGACCATAGAATCACGTATAAATTCACGTTGTTCATCAGTTAGGGGCAAAAGGCTCTGCTCTTCGGCTGGCTCGCCGGCCAACAGTTGCGGCCTGAGCAACCGGCCTCCGTTAACCAGCGAAGAAATTGAACGTGCCACCTGCAATGGTGTCACGAGCGTGTAGCCCTGTCCTATGGAAAAGTTCAAGTTCTCACCCGGATGCCATATTTCACCGAATCTTTTGCGTTTCCATTGACGGGTCGGAATCAGACCGGACTTTTCATGTGGAAGCGAGATACCTGTTGGCTTGCCGTACCCGGCGGCGAACGCGTACTCGCTCATCCGGTCAACACCCAGTTTTTTACCAAGCTTGTAATAATATACGTCGCAAGACTCGACTAGCGACTTGCGGAGGTCTGTTTTACCGTGCCCGCCTCTTTTCCAGCAACCGAAAGTATACTTGCCCAACTGTAAATGCCCGGGACAGAAAATAGTATCTTCGGGTTTAACCACCCCGTAATATAATCCGGCCCCGGCTATGGTCATTTTAAATACCGACCCCGGAGGATATACAGACTGAATAACTCTGTTCTGGAGCGGTGTGCGCGGATCATCCCGCAAAGTTTCCCACTCTTTCTGGGAAAGACCGTCAGTGAAAGCATTGTTGTCGTAGGAAGGAGCACTGACAAAAGCCAGAATCTGACCATTATCCGGGTTCATAACCACTATGGACCCGGCTTTTCCTTCAAGGAGCTTGCCGCCTAGTTTCTGCAGGTTCAGGTCAATGGAAAGATCAATGTTCTCACCTGCTACAGGCGGAGTAAGAACCCTCTCCTTGAGCCTGCGGCCAGTGGCGTCGACCTCATTTTGTCGACGGCCCTTGATGCCCCTGAATCGTTTTTCAAGCACATACTCAAGTCCCTGCTTACCGACATAATCACCGACTGCAAGCTCCGGATCAGCTTCAAGCTCTTCTTCATCCACTTCGGAAACATAGCCAAGCACATGGGAAAGCAGCGGTCCCTGCAAATATTTTCTTCTCGGGCGGACAACAATTTCAAGCCCGGGCCAGTGCAGCGAGTTAGCCTCGATTATTGCCACCTGTTCAAAAGTCAGGTTAGGGACAAGGATAAGCGGTTCAAAGGGTTTTACCCTGCGCCGGGATTTCTTGAAAATTTTCTTGATCTTGGCGAGATCAACACCGGTCCACTTGGACACTGTCGCGAGGGTTCCATCAAGGTCTTTACAGTCCTCACGAACTAGACCGAGGCCGTAAGCAGGTTCATTAACAGCCAGCAGGTTCCCGTTCCGGTCCCGGATCAGGCCGCGGGGAGCGTATAGATTATCCTGGCGCAACTGGTTGTTTCGCGCCTGTTCAGAAAAATATTCGCCCTTATGTATCTGGAGATACCAGAAACGCAGGGCAAAAATACAAAACAAGAGCAGGATAAGTCCCTGCAAAAGCAGCAGACCGTTTTTAGGAGGTTGCTGGGCCTTGGATTCATACAGGCTCATGTTTAAACCTTTCCGGATAGATGTATCTTAATAAAAGCCATTCAACAGGGAAAATTGCGGCTTGCAGGATGCCTTCAAAAATATAACGGTCCGGAACCCATACCATGTCGGCCAGCAGAGACATCATCGCCGTCAGCGCAGGATGCAATGCACCGAGAACAAGTCCGCAAAGCATAGCGAACATCAAGGACTGCACGTCGAAAAACATAGCCCCGCAACGATATAGGAAAAATAGAGATGAATACCAGACAACTGAATAGCCGAAAGGAAGCCCCCCGATTCCGTCCTGAATAAGGGACCAGATCAGGATCAGCCAAAAAAAATGATATTTCTTTTCCAGTTGGATGCACAGCAGCAAACCCGGCGCGAAAAAATCCACACCGGGGACGATTTTCTGCGCCCAGATTGCAAGAAAGCTGAAACATGCCCACCACAAGATGGATGACATGACCTATCCCCCTTGGGTAAGAGTGGAATTTCCGGCCGGCAGGGTTGAATTGACTACCCCAATGGTGGAGTTGCTTTGCGGCACAACCCGGCGCATCAGCAAAACCTCTTCAATCTTCTGCATATTAACCAGCGGTTTGGCTTCTACAGTAAGAAAAAGAGAAATATCAGAACGCTCAACAGAGGTAATTCGAGCGACAGGCAATCCAGGAGGAAATAACCCGGCCAGCCCGGAAGTAACCAGCACTTCACCTTCGGTTACCGGAGCATTGAGCTTCATATATTTTACGCTTAGCGGCACACCCTCACCCTTACCAATCAGCAACCCGGTGGAACGGTGAATCTGACCGCGGACTGAGATTCTGCTGTTGAGGTCTGTAAGCAGCATGGCCTTGGAAGCACTAAGCCCCGGCTCAACCACCCGGCCGACAACGCCCAACGGGGTGATCACCGGGGTATCATGCTTAACACCGGAAGCAATTCCCTTATTAATTATTATAGAATCAAGAGCGGCAGTGGGGCCCATGCGGTGGGCGATAACCCTTGCCCCGTAAGTTTTCCAGTTCTCAACCGGCTTAATTCCCAGAAGCAACCTATAACGTTCGGCTTCTGCGGCCTTTTCGCGCAACTTCATGATTTCAAGGCGCATAAGGTCATTCTGGGAACTTAACTGATCGTTAAGCTGTTTCAGGCCGACCAGATAAACGTACTTATCCAAAAAATCCATGGACTGGTCATGAACCCATTCACAGGGCCACAAAACCCATTTTACAATTTCAAGTCCGGTAAACCCGGCCAGACGGTCCAGCTGTCCCGACCTCAGGTTCCATGAATAAAGGCTGAGATAAACAAACAGGCCAATAATTACGGCTATAGCGGCACGCTTAAGCTTCACACTTAATCCTCTGTAAAAGAAAGCGGAAATTGAAACAATAAATCAGGAAATTAAAGCTATAACCCAAAAGACGAACACCGGACAAGAGAATAGAAATCACTCTCAAGCCCGGGTGCGGTTAATTTTCTGAGGACATAGCTTTTTACAGATAAAATCCATAAAAAACTATGCCCTCAGCCGTAACTGGTGCACTCGATTCATCCGCGGCAATAGGAGCGGGACTTAATCAATAGTTACGTCTTTATAGATGTTTATTTCATCTAAAGCTCTACCGGAGCCGATAACTACGGCATCAAGGGGGGTATCCACCACGGTGATGGGCAGATGGGTTTCCTGGCTCAACAACTGATCCAATCCCTTGAGCAGTGCCCCGCCACCTGTGAGCACGATGCCCCGGTCAACGATATCGGCTGCAAGTTCAGGAGGAGTCTGTTCAAGTGCAACGCGCACACCCTGCACAATAGAATCCACCTGTTCGGAAATTGCTTTCCTGATCTCTTCAGAGGTGATCAGGATATTTTGTGGAATACCGGTCACAAGGTCACGACCCTTGACTTCCATTTCGATTTCTTCGTCCAGCGGAAATGCTGAACCGATTTTAATTTTAATTGTCTCAGCGGTGGATTCACCGATAAGCATGGAGTACTTACGCTTAACATGCTGCATGATGGCTTCATCCATCTTGTCGCCGCCAACGCGTACGGAGCGCGCATAAACAATACCGGAAAGGGAGATAACCGCGATTTCGGAAGTACCGCCACCGATGTCTACAACCATGTTGGAGGTCGGCTCGGTGATCGGCAGGTTAGCACCTATAGCGGCTGCCATGGGTTCTTCGATGAGGTAAACCTCACGGGCACCAGCGCTCTGCGCACTTTCCTTGACCGCCCTTTTCTCAACCTGGGTAATTCCTGTTGGCACGCAGATCATAATCCGGGGACGGACCAGTCTGCGGCTGTTGTGGACTTTTGAAATGAAATGGCGCAACATGGCTTCAGTGACCTCAAAGTCAGCAATTACGCCGTCTTTCATAGGTCTGATGGCAACAATGTTTCCGGGAGTTCGACCAAGCATCCTCTTGGCTTCCAACCCAACGGCGAGAACCTTGCTACCGCCGTTTATGTCTCTTTTGACAGCGACCACAGAAGGTTCGCTGAGCATGACGCCTTTACCTTTTACATAAACCAGTGTGTTAGCCGTACCGAGGTCGATTGCAAGGTCACTGGAAAACGAACCGAGTATCTTGTCGAAAATCGATGCCATATTAAACTGGAAACTCCAAAAAAAATGTGATTCTGAAACACCTCACGAGAGGCGGACATAAAGTCTATCAAATGAAAATCCTAGGAGTTAACTAGCAGAAGAAAGTGCGGCAGGCAACACATTAGAGTACTTATGAGGCTCGTTCTCTCGAACTGTTCGCAGTGAGTAAATACATCGAGAATTCATTCATAGCAATTACAAGGCTTACCTGCCACAAAAGGAGAATTCATGCACCGTTTTTACGGTCTGGCCGCTCGGCTTCGCCAAAGCTTTGGGGAGCGGGTCCAGAAAATACCCCTCGATTTCGGGTTCACCTGTCCCAACCGGGATGGACACCTTTCCCGCGAAGGATGCATCTTTTGCAGCCCGCAGGGTTCCGGCTCCGGCCTCCACAAACTGTCCATGTCCATCCCCGACCAATGGAGCCACTGGCAGGAAAAACTTTCCAAGCTATACACAGCCAAGCTTTACCTCGCCTATCTACAGTCATATTCCAACACCTATTGCAGCAGGGAAGAGCTTAAATGCGCCCTCGATCAGCTTAACGGGCTGCCCGGACTGGCCGGACTCTGCATAGGAACCCGTCCTGACTGTCTGGATAATGAAAAACTGGCCCTGATCAAAAACCTCGGTCTCAAGGAAACATGGCTGGACCTCGGCCTGCAAAGTTCCAACAACGCTACCCTGGAGCGCATTAATCGCGGCCACACCGCCGAGCAATTTGCCGAAGCCGTGCAAATGGCTCATGGCCACGGAGTAGATGTTTGTGCACATCTCATTGCCGGACTTCCCGGTGAATCCAAAGCTGATTTTCTCGAATCCGTGCGTTTTCTAAACGAGTTACCCATTGCCGGGATCAAGTTCCACAACCTGTTTGTCGGCCGGGGCACACCGCTTAAAAAGCTTTATGATGCCGGTGAATTTACACCAATTGGAAAAGACGAGTATATTGAGGCTCTGGTTGAAGCAATCTCCATCCTGCGCACCGATATCGTTATTCATCGCCTTAAGGCAGATGCAGTGCCCGGAGAACTTGTCGCGCCGGAATGGGTGCGCCAAAAACGCATCGTGCTCAACGAAATCGAACAGGCCATGAAGAAAAAAGAAATCTGGCAGGGCTGCGCACGGCCGGATGCACCGGATGAACCGCCACTTTGGTACGGTCCTTCGGGGAGCCTCCCGGCCACCTCGCGGGGCGCCCTGCCGGGGGCCTTAAACCCTTTTGGGAAAAGGGTTTAAGAATCCCAAAACTTTTTATCAAGGCTTCGCCGATTAGTTTCCAAGATAGCAAAACAAAAAGACCGTAATATCCTAGAGGATATTACGGTCTTTTTTACTGATTAGCCTGAAAAATTATCTGCGAAGCATAACTAAAACGTCTTTTGGGAAGAGGGAATGGAGTCCGCCGGAGACATCTATTATTTAAAAACTTCTTCGTAAGCTTTTAATAATTTAGGTTCTTCGTATTTCCATTCCAATTCATTGCGAACGCGGTTATAGCCGAACCTACCCATTTTCTCACGCATTCCCGGGTCATCAAGCAACTGCAAAATCTTGTCTCCCATATCTTTGGGATCGTTCTTGGCGGCATAAAGAGAAGCCCACTGTGCGGAAAAACGTCCTTCGGTCAGATCAAATTGGACTATAGGTTTACCAAGCGCCATGTATTCCATGATTTTGTTCATGGTGGATTTGTCATTCATGGCATTGGCCCGGTCAGGGTTCACGCAGATATCAGCGGTATTGAGCATCTCAAGCAGCTCCTGATCAGGAACCCTTCCGGTAAAAGTTACATAGTCGGAAACATTAAGTTCTTCAGCCAGTCTTTTCATTTCTTCCAGCGAAGTTCCGCCACCGACCAGCCCGAAATGCACATCATCCCGTTTAAGGTCATGAACGATATAGCTCACAGCTTCCAAGAGCAGATCAAGCCCTTCCTGCTTGCCCATGACCCCCACGTAACCCACAAGGTACTTACGACCTTTTTTGAGCGACTCAACAGCGGGAATGGTCCGCAACCGTTCAAGCATGGGGCCGCTGCGCACAACATGGACTTTTTCCGGTTTCATACCGCCGCGCCGGATGGCAATTTTCTTGTATGACTCGTTTGTGGCGATGGAAACATCGGCAGACATGAAAGTCGCCTTTTCCAGCCAGACCATCAGCCTCCATAAGAAATCACGCTTATTGAACTTTGCTTCGTAAAGCTCGGGATTGATATCGTGATGATCAAAGATAAATTTGGTCTTGTAAAACAGCTTGAATATCAGCGCGACAAGAAAAAGCAGATCCGGGGGGTTACAGGCATGGATAACATCAAATCCCTGCTCCCGGCGCACTTTCCACGCCAGTCTGAAGGTATGCCAGAGCGCGGCGCTGTATTCCACGGCATACCCTTTTGCTCCTTCACCTTCCATAGGCAGGTTGTAGCGGTAGATATGAATCCCATCTATTTCTTCATAGAATTCTTCATAACCCTTACCTGTGGGGCAAATGATGGAAACAGTGTATCCCGCGCCATGCAAAGACTTAGCTTCCTGCCAGACTCTGCGGTCAAATGGGGAAGGAAGGTTTTCAACAAGAATTAAAACTTTTCGCGCCACAAGAAGCTCCGCTTTATACTTTCTATTTTACCAGCAAATACCGTCAATTGCCCCGCCTTCAGGGGAAGGTTCAGTTATCCTGACCAGATCAACAACAACCTGCCCGGGACGGATTCTGGCCTGGATATCTTTAAATTCAGGTGAATTATTGCCGATGACAATGGTTTCGGCATGCTCCAACACACTTTCTATGTCGTCGACCATAAGCTTTGAAATGTGGGGTATGCGATTCATGATGTAATCGCGGTTAGCGCCGAGCAGCTTGGCGGTATTCACATTGCGGTCATAGAGACTAAGTTCATAGCCCTTGCCTATAAGCTGCTCGATGACTGCCACCAGAGGACTCTCACGCAGATCATCAGTCCCGGCTTTGAAACTGAAACCAAGAAAACCGACCTTTCGATTACCCTTATCCATAATCAGGGACAAACCGCGCTGGATGTGACGCCTGTTACTGCGCAGCACGTTACTTAAAAGCGGAAGATCAACTCCCATAATATTCGCTTTGTAGGTAAGGGCTCGCACATCTTTTGGCAGGCAGGAACCGCCAAAAGCAAACCCCGGCTTAAGATAGTAGCTGGAAATATTGAGCTTTGTGTCCTGGCAGAAAATATCCATGACCTTATGGCTGTCGATGCCTGCCTCTTTGCAGACCGCACCTATTTCATTGGCAAACGCAACCTTGACTGCATGCCAGTTATTGTCGGCATACTTAACCATTTCGGCAACTTCCATATCCGTCCTGATCAGCGGAGCACCAATACCGGCATATAAGGAAGCCAGCATCTCGCCACTTTTCGGGTCGCTCTCACCTATAACGGTCTTAGGAGGATTGTAGAAATCGTAAACAGATGTTCCTTCGCGCAGGAACTCAGGGTTGTTGCACACCCCGAAATCAACGCCTGCAACCTTACCGGAACCGGCCTCAAGCGCAGGAATAACCACAGAACGCATTGAACCCGGTAGGATCGTGCTGCGGATTACTACCACATGAAATTCATCTTTGCCTTTGAGTACCGTACCGATTTCAGAGCAGACCCTCTCCACATAAGACAGATCAAGACTACCATTGGGCTTGCTGGGTGTCCCCACACAGACAAGGGAAATCTCGGATCCCTGAATAGCTTCTTCAGCAGAGGTTGTTGCCCGTAAAATGCCATCCTGTACAGCTTCACGCAGGATATCTCCGATCTCGTCTTCGATGATCGGAGTCTGCCCGCTGTTAATAATATCAACCTTGGTTTGGTTGGGGTCAACCCCGATAACTCTATGTCCTTCTTTAGCCAGACAACCTGCGGAAACTGCTCCCACGTATCCCAAACCGAACACACTAACTTTCATTACCGCTCCCCTACTCAAAATTATATTTAAATACAGTTAAGTACTCTGTTTTTCCTGCTAAACGACCTTTCCAGACGATAGTCGGCGAAGGAGTCTTAAAATCAAACCTTCTGGAAATCCAACCTAAGGGGATCTCATCATTGCCCTTATATAGCTTAGGTTTCAGGGAGCATTCCGGCATTGATATTTCCAGTGTGGATTTAGCTGACCGCACCAGAACCATATCTGCTTCAATTTCAACCGTGCAGGATTCCGCAGTATGCCAAAAAATTTCAACCTCATGTTCTTCCGAACAATCCAACCTGTCTGAAACTTCAATTACACCCGCATCCTTTAAAAAAGTGATGCTGCGAGAATGCGTAACCGGATCACTCAAGCGGGTATATCCATCATGCCTGCCGCTGAAAAAATCCTCTTCTGCTGATAGGCCGAAAGTATCGCACATGGCATTGGCATGTCTGGTCCACATGAAGTTACCACCCGATACCGACTGATCCAGACCGTCGATGCGCACCGTGTTGTGGGCCGAAGTCCCTTTGAAGTAATCCCGCCATTTGCGCTCAGTATGATAGGCAAACGTCCCCGGATCAATTAGTAATTCCTCGCCCCCGATGGATAATACCATGGACAGGGCATCCGCATGCCCGTGCGCGGCAATGGAAGTAAACCCCAACGGTCCTGCATCCACGATCAGCTTTACCTCACGGTCAGTCTCAAAATCACGTCCCAAAATATAGTAGCCACCGTCAGGGTAGCTGCGCCGGAAACCTTCTGCCTCGCTCTGCTCAGAGCTCAACAATTCGTTAAATCTCGATTCTCCCTCTTTTCCTAAAAGACAACGGCTTTTGTCATCAAAGAATCCTGCCTTTTGCGCAAAGTCCGCACGAGTAAAAAGAACGGCACCGCTTGCCAGCAACGACCTGTAAACAGAAAAAGAATCATCCGGCACAAAACGAACCATAACAGCATCGTCGGAATCACCGATCATGGGGAGATTGAGATTAGTATCCGCCATTGATCCGATGAATTCTATCATCGACTCCAGCTGCATCCAATAAGCATCAGAGAAGGAAACATTATTTTCCTGACCTATAATACCGCAAAGCAGCAGCATATCGGCTACTTCATGATGATACCAGATGCCTTGCTCCCTATTGCAGCCATCCGGGAAATTCTGAATGATAGCTTCCTCTTCAAGCCCGGCTTTGGCTTTCCTCTGCCAGCCGGAACTTTCCTTCCAGCAGGGCCAGACAGTAGAGCCGACAAATAATCCCATATACTCTCCAAGCAAATGATTGTTCGCTGAAGAGAAACGGGAAAAGTACCCATTGATAAAATGACAGTGCTGATAAATTGATTCCAACCAACGAGAGCGGAATTGCTGTCCTTCACTCCCGGTAAAGAGAACCGAATCCTCCCCTCCGAGGAGATGCCACGCAAAAGCCCAGTTGACCAGCCGTACACCGAGCTCAAGGGAACTGGTCCAATTAACTCCAAGCAGATACGGACACTCCTCAAACCACGACTGCAACAATTCCCGGCAGCCATTCGCATACTTTTGATCACCGGAAAAACTATAAGCCTGAGCAAGTGTGACCAGCTCCAGATGACGGTTGGGCTCCCAGAGATATTTGATATTCCCGACCAGCGCTTCATCCCGGTAATTGAGCTTCTTACCAAACTTGAGAGGCGCGGTAATCCCTGTCAAAGGATCACGATTCCATTTTGGCGGGAACCCCAAATTACAACCACGAAGGGCAAAAACATTAAAATAACCGCTCAAAATTTTATCTGCTGCCCGAAGATGCAAATCCTCATCAGCCACAGAGATACAACCATCTACAACGGAACGGCTTTTCCCTTGCACCAGCCCGGGACTAGCGACGCAAAACCCTTTAGCCTGTGACTCAGTCTGACAGGCTTTACGTACCCGGTAGGTCACTTCCGGGGCACTCATCCGCATCAAGCGGGCAATCAACCATGAAATATTTTTCATCTGCACAACAAAAGAACCCTGCATCATTAAAAGGACATATAATCAGGCCGCAAGATATCATAATCCCCCCACACCCGCTATTGCTCTTTCCCAAGGCGAAAGAACCAGCATACCTCATAATTCAAACCACACTCAACAAACCAGGCGGTGAGGCCTTATTGAAAAGCCTTTGAAAGATAGGGGATGGCGGCTGAGGGAGGCATTACAATAGAAACGGCCCGTACGCATACACGCACGGGCCGTCCCAAGCACGGTCAAGAGGGTGAGGATGAAATCTATTTGTTACCTTTTCTCTGCATCCTTGCACGGATATAGATAGCCAGCATATTCATGCTCAGCACAAGGGTGATCAGCACGAGCGAGGTCCCGTACTGGATGTGCCTTGTTTTTTCGATCTCGGTTCCGGCGGTTGCCAGAACATAGATGTGGTAGGGAAGCGCCATGACATCATCAAACAGGGATTCCGGCATTTCAGGAGTAAAAAATACTGCCGCGGTAAACATAATCGCTGCTGTTTCTCCGGCAGCCCTTGAAAGGGTCAGAATAGCACCGGTGAGCATCCCGGGCAGTGCGGACGGAAGAACTACTTTATATATGGTCTGCCATTTTGTTGCGCCCAACCCGAGGGATGCTTCGCGGTAAGTCTGCGGAACTGAACGCAGGGCTTCTTCGGATGCGCCGATGACAAGGGGAAGAGCCAGCGCACCAAGAGTACAGACCCCGGCCAGAATACTTACGCCCATCCCCATAACGGTAACGAAAAGAGACAGGCCGAACAGACCGAAAACGACAGAGGGAACACCGGCAAGGTTATTGATTCCAAGGCGGATAATGCGCACCAGCCTGGGCGACGTTGCATATTCGTTGAGGTAAATTGCAGTGGCTATACCCCAGGGCAGAGCGATCATGAGTGCCCCATAGCTAAGGACGATGGTTCCCACGATACAGGGTAAAATTCCACCGGCGGTCATGGATTCGCGGGGACTCTCTGTAAGGAATTCCCAACTCATGGCCGGAAGGCCATAGTAAAGAACAAAGCCGACGATGATCAACAAAGCTAGACCGTTGACAGCGGCAGCGCCTTTAAACAACATGAAGACCACTTTCTGGATCTTCTCCCTCATTGAATGATTATCTTTGCCGGGTTCCATCTTGATCTCGGCCACTTCTGCATTAACTGCCATCATGGAATCCACTTGTTCTATTGTTTCTGCGTTATTCATTTCTTTCACCGATATTTGTCCCGTGCGTTGCAGTTACAGGGTTGCGGAACCGACCTGTTTGTATTTGTGGGCCACGTAATCCGCTATGAGGTTAAAGGCCATAGTGAACAGGAATAGCACCATACCGATGGCGAAAAGCGCGTAATAATGATCACTATGAAAAGGAGCTTCACCCATTTCCGCTGCAATTGATGCCGGCATGGGGCGGACCGGATCAAATATGGACCCGGGAATAAGTCCCGCTCCACCGGCGACCATGAGCACAACCATGGTCTCACCGATTGAACGGGCCATACCAAGAATGACCCCGGTGGAAATACCGGACAGGGAAGCGGGGACTATAACCTTGTAAATGGACTGCCAGTGAGTGGCTCCAAGGGCGAGGGACGCCTCCTTGAGTTCCGGGGGGACGGAATAGATGGCATCCTCAGAAATACTGGTGATGGTCGGCACGGCCATAAATGCCAGCATAATTGATGCGTTGAAAAGGTTAAGACCAACAGCGATGTCAAATGTCTCCTGCAGGAAAGGTGCGACAACAACCATACCGAAAAAACCGATAACAACGGATGGAAGGGCTGCAAGCATCTCAACAGCCGGCTTGACTATATTACGGATTTTGAGCGGTGCAATTTCAGCAAGATAAATTGCGGTCATAACACCGAGAGGAATCGCGATCAGGGAAGAAAGCATGGTCACTGAGCCGGAACCGACAATCAAAGGCCAGATACCGAAAGCAGGATCTTCATCAGTTGGATACCACTCATGACCGAAGAGAAAATCACTGACCGACACGTGCTTGAAAATTGGCATTCCTTCAATAAAGAGGAACATCATAATCAGAAAAAGAACCAGGATTGAAGTAAATGCGGTAATCAGAAAAATAGAATGGATAATGCGCTCAGTGGTTCGCCTACTGAGCGACAGGGAAGAAATACCGAAAATAACCAATCCCAGGAGTCCGAGAACTCCGCTCAGCACATACCATCCGGTACTTCTTGAAGAAATCATTTTTTCAGCGCTGGCTTTAATCGCGGCCAGAATTTCCGCCTCATTTTTACCCTTGGCCATCACCGCTGAATCTGTGCGAACATGGGTGTAGACCCTGTTCAGCGCAGCGCTGAGCTCTTTAGAATTAAGATCTTTTTCAGCCCTGCTCAGGCTGGACTCTTCTGTTGTCTCAGCAATTTCGTGGCTGGAAAGCATCATGACTTTCTTCAAAGCACCAGTGGCACTCTTGGAATAGTCACCCCTTTGAGCAACCTTTTCGGCTGAAGAAATAAAAATCTGTTCAGCTTCGGTTTTTACGCCCAGTTTGTATGCGTAAACCCCGGACAGGACTGCTAGGATAAGAAGCAGTAAACAGATATTGCGGGACGTAATCACGACTTTTCCCCTGATATAAAATTTATTTTAACTGTTAGCCATAGAGACTTAAAATTCCGGGGGGACTTTTGGAGTCTCCCCGGACATTATATTAATTCGGACCCGGTTTTCCGGTAAATCTTACTATTTTACAGGGATGAAACCGGTGTCAGCAGCAAGCTTCTGACCCGCGGGGCTCATCATGAAGTCGATGATTGCTTTAGTTTCACCGCTAGGTTCGCCGGGGGTGTAGAGGTTCAGACCACGGGAGATGGGGTAAGAACCGTCTTTAGCAGTAGCAACGGAAGCTGCAACGCCGTTTACTTCAACAGCTTTGAGTTCTTTGTTCAGGTAAGCGAGGCCAACATAACCGATTGCTTTTTTGTTTTTGGAGACAGCCTGTGCAACAGCACCGTTGGAAGCCTGAAGCAGAGCGCCGGGGAATACACGGTGTTTTTTGCCGTCTTTCTTCATGACTTTGCTTTTCCAGCAGTCGTAGGTACCGGAAGAAGTATCACGGGAGATTACAACGATCTTTGCATCTTCGCCGCCAACTTCTTTCCAGTTGGTGATTTTACCTGTGTAAATGCCCCAGAGCTGATCTTTGCTGAGCTTGGAAACAGGGTTGCCGGGGTTTACGATGGGAACGATGCAGTCAAGAGCAACAATGAACTGTACGGGCTTGCGGCCGTTGTCAGTAGCTTTCTGGATTTCAGCACTTTTCATATCGCGGGACATCATTGCGATATCGGTGGTGCCGTCGATCAGAGCTTTAGCTCCGTTGGAAGAACCGCCACCGGAGATGGAGATGGAAACATTGGGGTTAGCTTTCATGAAGGTTTCAGCTGTTTTCTGCATCAGGGGCAGAACGGTGGTTGAACCTTTAACCTGAATGGAACCGGCAAATGCGGAACCTGTAAATGCCATTACCATTACAGCAACAAGAGCAATAATTTTTTTCATTTTTTCCTCCAAAGATGGAATTTTGATTTCAGACTCAGTTCATATTTACCGCGTCCGTTTTCTATCGTTGCTCAATGGTTTATCTGAACTTGGTTACAGACCTGTTACGTCCAAAAGAAAGATCAGTTACAGTGTATTTTTCTTTGATTATCTGGGTAAAAAATTGATGGCATGCAGCTTGCTTCTATTAACGGCAAAAACCAATTCTTTACCACGGAGCAAAACCCATGAAATCCAGATATGTCATAATTGGCGCGGGTCCAACTGGACTCGGCGCGGCCCGCAGACTTTCCGAGCTTGGGGAAAAATCCTTTATCGTGCTGGAAAAAAATTCCTGGCCGGGAGGACTTGCCACCAGTTTCAAAGATGAAAAAGGCTTTACCTGGGATATTGGCGGGCATGTCATGTTTTCCCACTACGAGTATTATGACAATTTGATCGAGGAACTTTTAAAAGGGGAATATACCGAACATCTGCGCGAATCATGGGTGCGTATACTTAGGAATTGGGTTCCCTATCCGTTCCAGAACAATATCCGCTATCTTCCAAATCAGGAAAAATGGGAATGCGTACGCGGTCTTCTGCCCGGAGAACGATCCGAAAAGACTCCACGAAACTTTCAGGAATGGATTCACTCTGTCTTCGGTAAGGGCATTGCCAAGCACTTTATGGAGCCATATAACTTCAAAGTATGGGCCACCAAACCGGAAAACATGTCCTTCTCATGGATAGGTGAAAGAGTCAGCGTAGTGGACCTGCGCTCTGTGCTCAAAAATATCCTGCTGGAACAGGACCAGCTTTCATGGGGACCGAACAACAAATTCAAATTCCCGCTTAAAGGCGGAACCGGAACCATCTTCCGCAAGCTGGCTGAAACAGTTGCGCCCTACATCAAATATAACTCGCAGATAGTTAAAATAGACAGCAAAGCCAAAACCGTAACCGACTCAGAGGGCAATGTTTACGGATATAAATTTCTGCTCAACACAGCACCCATTGATATTCTGAGTTCCCGCTGGCTGGTGAATCCGGCAGAGCAGCTCATTAATGCGGCGGGCAGTCTCAAGCACAACAGTGTTGTCGTTGCAGGAATCGGCCTGTCTTCATCACGCCCTGATTCACGTTGCTGGATGTATTTCCCGGAAAATGACAATCCTTTTTACCGGGTCACCAATTTTCACAACTACTCCCCCAACAATACCCCCGAGCCGGGTAAAGGCCGGGCGCTTATGTGTGAAGTTTCCTACTCCAAAGAAAAGATTATTGATCAGCATAATATCATTAAAGAGGTGGAGGAAGGACTGGTCAATACCAGCATGATTAGTGAAGAAGACCGAAAGGATATCATCTCGCGCTGGTCAATTAATGTGGATTACGGATACCCTGTCCCTTGCCTGCAACGCGATGAAGCGTTAAAAGTTCTACAGCCTGCTCTTGAATCCATGAACATCTATTCCCGTGGCCGCTTCGGCGGCTGGAAATACGAAGTATCCAACATGGACCACTCGGTGATGCAGGGCGTAGAATGGGCTGAACGAATGATTAACGGACAGCCGGAAACCACATACAGGATCAGCTAGGTACATGACAATTTCCACCGCCACTTATGAAATTCGGCGGGAGAATGTCCGCAGACGGCTTAAAGACCGCGGACACCCTCCTCTTTTGATCAGCTTCGCAGCCAACCGCTACTACCTGAGCGGCTTTGAACTTCACGATCCCCAGTGCAATGAAACAGCCGGGTGGCTTATCATTGACCCTGACGGGCGCGATTTCCTGCTCACCGATCCCCGCTATCACGATGCCGCGCGCAAGGTCTGGAACGAAGAAGACATCTTTATTTATACCGGACGTAAATTTGATGCCCTGCGCGACTTCTTCAAGTCAAACGGGTTCACGGAAATTTCCTACGACCCAAAATCAATCAATATTTTCGAGCATGAAAAGCTCCACGAGCTCTGTGAACTTAAACCCGTATCAGGTCTGGTTGAAGATCTGCGCCTGATTAAGGACGAAACCGAAATCAAGCTCATGGAAGAATCCTGCGCCCTGAACCATAAGGTATATGAACTTCTGGAGCCCAAACTTCAGCCCGGACGCACCGAAGCCGAAATCGCATGGGACGTGGAACAGCTTTTCCGTAACAACGGAGCATCCGAACTGGCTTTTCCCAGCATTGTCGGCATCGGTCCTAATGCTGCGCTGCCCCACGCCATACCCGGCAGCGACAAACTCACTGACGGATCACTGGTTCTCATTGATATGGGCGGACGCATGGGCGACTACTGCTCCGACCAGACCAGAACTTTCTGGGTAGGAGACAAGCCTTCCGACCGCTTTCTCGCTGTGCGTGACCAGGTTCAGGAAGCACAGATGGAAGCCATCAAAGTGCTGCGCCCCGGTCTGCCGATCCAGCATGCCTACCATACCGCCCGTGCGGTTTTTGAAAAATACGGGGTGGAAAAGTACTTTACCCATTCGCTGGGACACGGTATCGGCCTTGAAACACATGAGCCGCCAAGTGTAAGCCCCATTGCTTCCGGTGAACTTAAACCGGGCATGGTCATTACAGTTGAACCCGGACTATACTACCCTGATTGGGGCGGTATCCGCTGGGAATACATGGTATTGATTACTGAAGACGGATATAAAATATTGTAGGAACAAGCCGCCGGAGGCAAATTATATATGGCCCGTAGAAAAAGAAAACCACGCCCACGTCCGTTGCCCCCGCCGCCGGAAAATTCCAGCCGCATGTATATCCAGATTGCGCCTTCTGATATCGCAATCTTCAGGTTTCTCATGGAGGCAGCTGATAATCTGGCCCTTTTTACTATTGCCGACCGGTTCAAAGGAATCCTTCTGCTTCGCTACAGTCAGCATCAGGAAAAGGAATTTCGCCAGTTCATGAACGGCTTGAAGCAGGAGATAGACATCAAGTTCCTGCCCAATCCTTCAAATCCGGCATAGATTCAATTAGCGCCCTAGAATAAAAAGCCCGGCACAAATGTGCCGGGCTTTTTTACGTTAGTACACAGTCTGTTTAAAACAAGTATATTGCCAAGTGAAACTTTGATCTACTGCCATGTTCCATGCTACATGAATTATACAAGGATTTATTTTTTGCGTAACTTTAATGTAACGCAGGCAGGATAATAGAATAAATTTAATCAAATACACTGGATGGAACTCCCCATGAAATCTATTGCTTGCTACAACATGAAAGGCGGTGTCGGAAAAACAAGTTCTGCTGTTAATTTCGCTTATCTCAGTGCCGCAAACGGTCTAAAAACTGTCCTCTGGGATCTTGATCCGCAAGGCGCTGCAACGTTTCATCTGGGGATTGCTCCACTGCAAAAAACAAAACTCAAAAAGCTGGTCAAGGATAAAAAGATGACCAGAACGCTGGTCGAATCGACCCCGTATGAAAATCTTTCCGCCATTCCGGCCGGGTTTGAATACCGCAACATGGATCTGGTAATGGATGACAGCAAGAAATCGTGCAAAAAAATGAAAAAGATACTTGAATCGTTCGCACCAGATTATGATGTTTTTATTTTCGATTGCCCACCAAGCATTTCGAATCTTTCCGATACGATTTTCAATACCGTAGATTACATCTTCATGCCTGTAGTACCCGCCGCCATGCCCCAGCAGACATTCCTGCGGGTTAAAGAATATCTTGAAGATATAGAGAACCCGAGCGCGGAACTGATTCCTTTTTTCAACATGGTCGACCGCCGCAAAAGCGGACACAGAAAAATTATGTGGGACAACAAAAAAGCCTTCCCACAGGTCTTTTGTGAGAATTACATTCCGGCAAGAGCTGACATTGAAAAAATGGGGCTAATGAAGGCTCCGCTTCATACCTTCGCGCCAAAATCAGACGCAGCGCGTTCCTACTCTCTATTATGGAAAGAACTGATGGTACGGGCAGAGATCCAGTCACCTTAAAGCAAAGATCCGCGCCTATTACCGTTCAACACTCAGTTTTTGTTGACATTTTTACCGGAAATATTCAATTATACTAACTCACACAAATTTGATTTAACCTACAGCTGAAAGATGCTGCTAAAACTGCAAAAGGTGGAACAGAATATGGAAGAACGTAAAATGACAGTTTTCGGAGTCGGGCTGAAAATTTTTAGGCCAACGATTATCTACGGACTCGCCGCTTTAATCATTACCCTTATTTTTCCAAGAATTTTCCTGATGACCTTTTTGCCCAGCGCGGCATTTAATATCATGGGTGGCATGCTGCTCGGTATCGGCATTGCTTTTCTCTTCATAAGCGGTGTGGCAGTCAAAAAAGCTGTGGCTGAAGAACGTCTGGAAACCACCGGAACTTTTTCAATTGTGCGTAACCCGCTTTACTTCGCATGGATAGCATTTATTTTGACCGGGAGTGCTCTCGCCACTCAGGCATGGCTCCTTTTCGGAATGAGCGCAATCGCCTACTACAAATTCCTGCATCATATACCGGAAGAAGAAAGCATGCTTGAAGAAACCTTCGGCAAAGAATATTTAGAGTACAAAAAGCGAGTCCCCTCAATTGTACCAAACCTCAAGGAATTGCTTTAATTTAGACATGCTAATAAAAAAAGTCTGGTCAGCTGACCAGACTTTTTTTATTAAATTAATGCTGCGTGCGTTTCAACTGAAACACGGGAGCGGCTATCACGTCCCGCCTGGGCAATGATAATGGGACCGATTTCTGGAAAAAGGAACTTTATCACTTCTAGCTACGTTAACAGCACAGGACTCGAATGTTGGCGCATAGCGGGTAGAACTTTTCTCCATCACAATACAAAACAAATCCCTGGGCAGAGCCCCCTCTTCAACTCGTTTGATGGACTTGATTTTGAATCCGCTGGCCAGTCCCCGGAGATTCTCTTCACTGAAAAAATGTACCGCAAACTTCCCTATCTCGTATAAATTTTCACCCAGATGTTCTCCTGCACGGTAGTGGCGATCAAAAATAGACCTGACGGAATACACTACCAACCCACCGGGTTTCAAAACTCGGTGCAGCTCACTAAGGGCACAGGAAATCTCGGCCATGGTCAATTCCATGCAAAACAGCATGTGCGAGTAACAGGCATCAAAAGATTCGGATTCAAAAGGAAGAGGTGTGCGGATATCAAAACAGCGGGGGTCTACGTAGGAAGTAAGCGAAGCGGAAACAGCTTTGGCAGTGATCTTATCCAGGGCCTTAGCGGAATAATCCAGAGCGGTAACTTTGAACCCCTCCTCGGCAAAAAACAAAGTATCCCTACCCTGACCGCATCCGGTCTCAAGAACTGAGCTCACCCCATTTTCACGAAAGAGCTCAAGAGTCTGTTGGGCAAAAGTGCTGGGACTTTCACCAAAATAGTGCTCAGACTCAGCAAAAACCTGATCCCAAAGATCCTGCTGAGCAGTGCAAGCGTTCATTACCGGCTTCATTAACCCCTCCCGTTATACAACCAGTAGAACCCTGCTCATATTACAGCCCGAAAAACTTATCAACAAAGGAAAAGTGTCAATTGCTATCGGCTTAAATCATTTAGAAATTCACATTATCATTATTATTTTAAAGACAAAACAATTACCCTTGTCTATCCATACTGCGGTAATTGATGGCCTCAGCCAGATGGGTGACCTGAATCATTTCCGTCTCAGCCAAATCAGCAATTGTCCGAGATATACGCAAGATACGGGTATAAGCCCGCGCAGAAAGTCCCAGACTTCGCACCGCCTGTTCCAGAAATCCGTGCTCCGCTTCACCAAGCTTGCAGAATTTTTCAAGGGAAGACCCAGAAAGTTCACTGTTGGTCAGTATTCCCATCCCCTTGTAACGCCCCGCCTGAATCTCCCGCACACGCTCTATATTGGCTCGCATGGATGACGAATCAAGACCGGACGAATCCCGCAGATCCTTATATTCAACCGCAGGTACCTCAATCTGCAAATCAATCCGGTCCAGCAACGGGCCGGAAAGCTTGGAACGGTAGCGGTTAACTGCCTGAGCAGAACAAGTGCAGGCATGACGCTCATCAGTTGAATATCCGCAGGGGCATGGATTCATGGCAGCCACAAGCATGAAATCAGCGGGGTATGAAAGAGACATGGCCGCCCTTGAAATGGTCACTTCACCGCCTTCAAGGGGTTGGCGCAGCACTTCAAGAACATTCTTTTTGAATTCCGGCAGTTCATCCAGAAAAAGGACACCGCGATGGGCAAGTGAAACTTCACCGGGCTTGGGGTAAGCACCGCCGCCGATGAGACCTGCATCAGAAATAGTGTGGTGCGGCGCGCGGAAAGGGCGGGTTACCATTAAAGATTTATCACGGTCCAACTGACCAGAGACGCTGTATATCTTGGTGACTTCTAAAGCTTCTTCAAAAATCAGCGACGGCAGTACAGTAGGGATTCGCCTGGCGAGCATCGTCTTTCCGCTGCCCGGAGGTCCGACAAAAAGCAGATTATGGTTCCCTGCCGCGCCGATCTCAATGGCTCGCTTGGCGTGCTCCTGTCCCTTTACTTCAGAAAAATCCATTCCAAAAGACTGACGTCCGGACCAAAGCAGATCAGTATCCACAACAGCAGGTTCCATGCTCTCTTCGCCAATTAAGAAATTAACCAATTGCGATAAAGTCGAAACGCCATAGACAGTGAGCCCCTCAACCACGGCTGCCTCATTAACATTCTCCGGGCTGACAATAAGTCCCTTTGCCCCCTTGTTCCGAGCTTCAATTGCCAGCGGCAGAATACCGTGAACAGCTTTAACTCCACCTGATAAGGAAAGCTCCCCGGCCATAAACCAACCCTCAAGCAGGGACTGGTCAATAACTCCTGCCGCACCAAGCAGCGATGCCGCCAAGGGTAGATCGTAGGCTGACCCTGCCTTGCGGATATCTGCCGGAGCCAGATTTACTGTGATACGGGAAGGCGGGATACGGTACCCTGAATTCTTAAGAGCTGAAAAAACTCGTTCTTTACTTTCCTTTACCGCACCTTCGGCCAGACCGACCATGGTGAAAGCGGGCATCCCCTGACGGGTCAAATCAACTTCAAGATCAACTTTAAACGCATCAATACCCATGAGGGCGCCGCAGGAAACTTTCGCTATCATTGAACTTCCGGTCCTGAAAATTAGTATATGAATTTATAATCGGCTTTTAGATATCTTGATTATTCTTTCAAAGCAAGAACCAAAGAAATTCCCCATTCATTTCTGCTTGTGTTGACTTGCACCAATGAGAAATTCTGCTTTTGTATGCTTCAGCACGAAGTCTATCTAGTGTGATTGCTATTTTTCCCGGAAATAAATAATTTAAAGGTGTTCTTATCATAACTCCGGCCCGTCATATCACGCCTTTCTATTTTCAGACCGGTCTTTGCCCTTTCCTTCTTTCATAAATTTCAGGATCTTATAGTCTACCCGCAGAATATGCTCTATGAGCCAACTGGAAAGCAATACCTTTACGTCCTTGACGCTTACCTTCTCCATATGAAAGCGTGCTGCCTGCAAAGATTTAACACTCTGTTTTAAAGAAGCGTGCATTCGCTTGTGTTCACTCAACCAAGGATACTCAATTTCTTCCATATACTTTTCTTCAGCATTGAAATGGTGGACCGTGTACTCCTTCAACTGCTTCAAGAGTTTATCAATGGCTGTGTCCGTTTCCCCGGATTCAAAGGCTTCAAGAACGCCATTGATTATACCGACCAATTCCTTATGTTGTTCGTCAATTTTCTTTATCCCTAAGTTTAACCCATCATTCCACTCAACTCTGCCCATAAATTCTTCTCCGGAAAATATGCCACAAGTTTAAGTGACGGGAGACTACCATATAAAACTGCTGCAACAAAGATTAAACTACTATTTAGCAAAACCTAACGCGGTATACACTGCTTTCATATCTACACTCGCCCTTACTGCGGCAGCAAGCCTGTCCAGTCCTTCTTCCATGTTGAACACCGACTGTACTTTACCCAGTTTTGGCAACCCCTTGCGTGTTCGCAAGGAATCAACAAACCAACGCCTGAATTCATCGGCATCAAAAACTCCGTGCAGATAAGTTCCCCAGATCATCCCCGACTTAGAACCGAAACCGAGGACTTTTGAGATCGGAACACCTCCGGCACTACCCTGCGGAACAATCGCAGCCCGAACAGTGGGCAACAGCGGTTCGGTTTTACCGTGATGAATTTCGTACCCAACGACTTCCAACTTGCTCTGCGAATGCATACCCGTGGTACGGGTCAAAGTCTTTTCCGGAGCCAGAGTCGTTTGCAAAGGCAGCAGCCCCAACCCTTCAGCTGAACCGCCGGATTCTATTTCCTCCGGATCGCTGATGTACTGACCAAGCATCTGAAATCCGCCACAGATGCCAATGATAACCGCTTTCTCGCGCAGAGCTGAAACAGCGTCGGCCAGACCGGATTCCCGCAGATGCGCGAGGTCGGAAAGCGTAGATTTACTTCCGGGTAGAATAATTGCATCTGGACTTCCGATATCTTCAGGTCTATCGACAACCCGTAAGTTAACGTCCGGCTCCCCTTTGAGCGAATCAAGGTCCGTAAAATTTGAGATGCGCGGCAGGTCAATGCAGACCACTTCCACGCAGTCCTTGCGTTTCCCTGTTGATCCAGATTTCTTCAAATCCTCTTTAAATGAAACCGAGTCCTCGTCTGGCAAACCAAGGTTGGCAAGAAACGGAATTGTCCCCAGCACTGGTTTACCGGTATGGCTGAGGGTGAAATCCAGCGCCGGAGTCAGCAGGGATGCATCACCGCGAAACTTATTCAGCAGAAACCCGCAAACCAGATCACGTTCTTTAGGCTCCAACAAATCCATAGTCCCGGCAAGTGAGGCAAAAACACCACCGCGGTCAATGTCACCGGCTATCAGCACTTTGGCCCCGGCATATTCAGCCATGGCCATGTTGACTATGTCGTGCTGCTTAAGGTTGATTTCAGCAGGGCTCCCGGCCCCTTCTATGACCATAACATCCACATCACTGCTTAACGAATCATACGCTGATTTAACCGCTTCAAAAGCAGTGGGCTTGTACTTCACGTACTTGCCTACTTTCATATTTCCCACGGGCTTACCCATGACTATGACCTGCGAGCCGATATCACTTCCGGGCTTTAGAAGCACCGGGTTCATACGTACATCTGGAGCCATTTTACAAGCCGCGGCCTGCGTTACCTGCGCCCTGCCCATTTCCAGACCGTCATCGGTGACAAAGGAGTTGAGCGACATATTCTGAGCCTTGAATGGTGCGACCTTATATCCGTCCTGTAAAAAAATGCGACAAAATGCAGCGGCCAGAATTGATTTTCCGGCATTGGAGCAAGTTCCTTGAATCATCAGGGCGGGGGTCTTTTTCGGACGCGAAGCTGAAACATCCATACCGGAGAAGGACCGCATCCCATCAATCAAGACCCGGTTTTCCTCTTCAGTGCGAACTGCAATGCGAAAGTAGGTGGAATCCAGTCCATCGAAATTATCGCAATGGCGAACCGCCACCCGATTTTTAAGCAGGTGCTCGATCAGCCCGGAAGCATCCATCCCCACCCGCTGCACCTGACAAAGCATGAAATTGGCTTGTGAAGGGAAAGCCCGGATGCCGGGAACTTCCAGAATCCCCCTCTGCAAATCTTCCCGTAACCGGATAGTGGTTTCAATGGTTTTACGTTCATACTCCTCGTCGGCCAGACAGCGAACCCCAACTTTCTGGGCCAGAATATTCACCGACCAGCATGGCAGCACCTTCTTAATTTCCATGATGATCTCCGGCGCGGCAAAGGCAAGCCCAAGGCGCAAACCGGGGATAGCGTAAAATTTGGTCATGGAAACAACTGTAATCACGTTCGGCGGTCGCAATCCGGCCATGCGCTCCAGTCCCGGCACAAAATCAGCAAAGGATTCATCAATCACAAAACGTGAATCTGGATGTTTACGAGCAAGGGCTTTCAGTTCAGCCGGATCAAATGCTGTCCCGGTGGGATTGTTCGGCTGGGCCAGAAAAACCATAGCCGGGGAAACAGAAAGAAAAGATGACAGGGTATCAAAATCAGGAGCAAAAGCCCGTTGCGGATCAAGAGGAAGATGTTCCGTTTTCAATCCTGCCAGCTTACAGGAACGTTCATAATCAACATAGCAGGGAACCGGGATAACCGCCCTTTTGAATCCACCAACCCGTGCAATCGCTGCAATAAGTTCTGAAGCACCGTTCCCGGCAACACATTCCGTAGGCCAGACCGAAAATTTCTCGCAAGCTGCCAAGGTCAGCTCAGAACATTCCGGGTCGGGATAACGGTCCACCTCGGCCAGCGCCTTGACGACCTCCTGCTTCAGCCACAGTGGCGGCCCCAGAGGGTTGATATTTGCCGAAAAATCAACAATTTCAGAGCAGGAACACCCGGCCATATCTGCCAGATGGCGCATATTCCCACCGTGGGTGTATTTCCTTTTTTCAGCTTCAATTTCAACAAGTTGTTCTTTTAAGGACTGCTCATTAAAAGACTTCATAGGCTTTCTCCGTAGGATGAAGGAAATTCATATACAAGGTATATCCATAAACAGGCGATGATTCAAATGGGAGTGAGACAGCAAAACATTATATAGTCCCTGATCAGGAACCGCACAATGAAATATCCCCCTGTCATTTTCAAGGATAAACTTCTGAAATTATTAAAACATCAACCTACATTTTTGCTGGAAAAAGGCAGGCAGAAAGTCCATGCCCGGCAGGTCACTGCACAATGGAATATTTTGTCAGAATCTTTACAACATCTTCTATCTGTGTCGGCTTTGACAAATAGCCGTCCATTCCTGCGGAAAGAAATTCTTCCTTATCACCTGCCATAGCATAAGCAGTGAAGGCGATAATTGGTATATCGCTATTTTCCGCACTTGCCTCACCGGCACGGATACGGGATGTCACTTCCAGCCCACCCATCTTCGGCATCTGGATATCCATAAAAATCAAATCAAACTCACCCACATTGGAGGATAGGATTTCAAGAACTTCCAGCCCATTTGCAGCAATGGAAACATGACAGTCGCATCTTTCCAAAAAAGTTCTGAGTGCAAGCAGATTAATCTCTTCATCCTCAGCTATCAAAACTTTAAACTTTTTAATGGAGTTTTTATTTTCGCAGATAAATTTCTTCTCGGCTTTATTTTCATCCACCAGATCAAAGTCGAGACAGAAATAAATCTCTGTTCCCTTATTCAGTTCACTGGCTACAGCCAGACTTCCGCCCATCAAGGTTAAAAGCTTTTTTACTATGGCCAGCCCTAAACCAGCCCCTTCGTAGCTTCGTCCCTTGCCCGTATTGACCTGGCTGAAAGAGTTGAAAATAGTATCCAACTTATTATCCGCTATTCCCAACCCCGAATCAGAAACAGAAAACAAAACTCTAACCTGCCCGGGGGTTCTGCTGCGCAGAGAAGAAACTTCCACGCGAACGCTACCCTGCTCTGTGAATTTAAGAGCATTTCCGATTATATTGTTAAGAATCTGATGTAGCCGGTTACTGTCGCCCATCAATTTAGGCGGTATGTTTTCCGCCAAACGAATTGTCAGCTCAAGATTCTTATGAACTGCTACAGGCTTAAAAAGTGAGTAAACTGAATCCAAGACCTCATTAAGGTCAAAATTACCTTTAACTATTTCCAAGTGCCCGGATTCGACCATGGAAATATCCAGAACATCACTTAAAAGGCCTGTCAGGCGTCTGCATGATTCCATGGCGAAACTATAATGAACTTTCTGCTGAGGGCTTAAACCCTCCATCTCCATCAATTGCAGCATACCCATTATCCCGTTAAGCGGAGTTCGCACTTCGTGAGACATATTGGCCAGGAATTTAGACTTAGCGATATTGGCCGCCTCAGCCCCCATTTTTGCCGCAATAATGGCCTGCTCTCTTTCCTTTCGCTCCATCACCAGTGCTATGTTATTGCTGAACAGCGAAAGAATATCGATGTCCTCTTTTGACCAGCTGCGGCTGGTAAGAACCGAATCAAAGCCTACGAAACCCACAAGCCGATCATTGAGATACATAGGTTCAATAAGTATAGAACGGATATTCTGCGATTCAAAAATTTCTTTATCCGGCAGGCTATCCGGCAACGCCGAAACATCGGGAACATGATAAGGTTCCCTTACGCAGAGCTTTCCCCAAAGCATGGTTTCAGGATCGTTCAGGTCAATATTTTGTGAGTTATGAATTTGCGGCTCAATATTCTCAGCGCACCATTCATGGGTATTGTCACAGATTGAAGAGTTCTTTCGCATAAGGAAAATGTAGGCCCGATCAACTTTTGTGAAACGGCATATCGCTTCAAGAGCGCTATTCAAACCTGCATCAAGATGGTCACCGGAAACATTCAAAAAACCGGACGCAACGTTACTGACCAGATTTTCAAAGACAATACGCCGGTCTAGAGAGGCTTCAGCCTCTTTCCGTTTCGTAATATTCACTGCTGTAAAAGAAATACCCTTGGACCAGTCAGCATCATCCAAAGGCTTGGCACTTAAAATCACATGTATGATTGCACCATCTTTCCGCCTGAATTTTACCTCAAAGACTCCAACCCCTTTCTCTTGGATCTGTGCATGGCAAGATTCGATAAAACTCTCAAAGTCATTATCACTGGGAAAAATAATGCGTGAAGAACTCCCGACCAGCTCGGACCGATTAAATCCTGTCATCTCGCAAAAGTAATTATTAACCTCAAGAAAGGTGCTGTCCGCCGCCAATCCAATGCCGATAGGGGCAGCGGACAATACATTATTAAGCTGACTTTCCCTTGCTGTCAGCATATCTGTTCTACGCTGCTGTCGCCGGCATAGCCGTGTATAAAAATAAAAAATACAACCGGTAGCAGCACCAAACACAGCAGGCACAAAAAACGCCTGAGCCATCATCGGCCAGCCCATATAAATTTTCTGCGCAGCAGAAAGTAGACACAGAATAATTGCCCCGCAAAAGGCAGAAAATGCAAAATAGAGTATTGAACGCATAGATACCACTGAATCCTGTTTAACAGCCAGAAGCCTTTGCTTTCAACAATATTTATTTTCTTTTACACATAAATATGAATGTTGAACAGATAACGTTCCGCAGCTTTTTTAACTAACAATTAATTTATCTTAGATTGATTTCATTATACCTTACAGACATTTCTGGCCTCTGCAATTTTGGGATGCTTTTCCGGCAACACCAGCAAATAAATTCCAATAGCCCTAGTGCAGTATTCTACCGCTTTATCATTATTACCTAAATTATCCCGGCAACGGGATAAACGTAAACAGACATCAGCAACAGGGACAGACTGCTCCCCGTAAATATCCACAGAGGAAGAAAGCGCGGATTTATATAACGGCAGGGCTTCATTGAATTTATTAGAATGCATCAAAACATCTCCCAATCCGATCTGACATTTGCTGATCACATTACGCGTGCATTCATCTGAATCGCAGGCCATGCCCAACCCCTGCTTAAACAAGGCTTCCGCCTGCCAATAATCCTGGCTGTCCAATGCCAGTTTTCCTGCTTCATAAACATGGACAACTCCTGCTTTCCCGGTTTCTATCCCACTAATTAACGCATCCATAGCCTGATCATAATCAAGATCATTTTTAGCCAGTAATCCCAGATGATAATATGCATCGGCCTCGCGCCGGGCATAAGCCTCCCGTTTGACCCCGGACTCAAGGGCAATCCTTTCCCAAATAGAGCGGGCTTCACTGCTGTCCCCGGAAGCCAGCAATGACTCGGCTGATTCTATCTCCGTCTCGGACACCCAGCCACGCAGGATTTCCAGCTGCTCTGCAAGCCCCGAGATAGCCCGCATGGAGTCCGCATAACCGGATTCTATAAAAAGCAGTCTCTGTTCCGCTTCCTTAAGAGCAGCAGATAGTTTACGTTGTTCAGGAAGATCAGTTCCACTGAGCAATTGTAAATCCACTTTCATCTCAGCAATTTTATCGCGCAGGTCCTCTTCATACTTTTCCAAGGTGAAGTCCTTTTTAACGCTTCCCGGCATCTTGGGTTTGAGCACCGTAACAAAGACAATCAGAACTGCAATCCCAGCAACCGCTACGGCCATGATAGCTATCTTACCTTCCGGGGTAATGGCCTCCCACCACTTTTCTGAATTATCAGCAGCAAAAACATCTGAGGCAGTTACTGTCATCAAGACAAAAAATAAAAGGCATCCTGCCGGAAAAATATATTTATCAAAGAAAACTCTCATCACCTGCTCTCCTGAAACCGGATTTTCTATATTATAAATAATAACAGAGAATAAGAGTGCGAACAATATCTATAAAAAACTAAAGCCCCGGTACAAACGTACCGGGGCTTTCATGTATCCAGATTTCAACTTGCTGACGATTAGTGCAGGATGTCTCCTATACGTTCCCAGCGAACTGTCTTGGGACCGCCCCAAGACCAATAGATAATCCACGCCTTTCCTAAGATGTTCTCTCTGGGAACATTGCCCCAGAACCTGGAATCGTTGGATCCATCGCGGTTGTCGCCCATAACGAAATACTCGTTTTCGGGAATTACCCGGGGCGGCATATTGTCGCGCAGAGTTGAAACGTGGGTGGTATCGGTATACTGTACGTAAGGCTCAACAAGCTCCTTACCGTTTACGAAGACCTTTTTGTTTTTGATCTCCACAGTATCACCGGGTACGCCAATAACCCTTTTAATATAATCCTTGCTGGGATCACCGGGATATTTGAAGACAATTATATCCTGATACTCCGGATCGCCCACCGGTACGATAACTTTCCCGGTAAAGGGAATCTTCACACCGTAGGAAAATTTACTTACCAGCAGATGATCTCCGATCTGAAGGGTCTGCAACATGGAACCGGACGGAATCTTGAAGGCCTGCACAATAAAAGTCCGTATAAAAAGAGCCAATATGAGTGCTATAAAAAGAGCTTCAATATATTCCTTTACAGTGCTCTGCCATCTGGGATTCATAATTAAATATCCTTATAGTTTCCTGCACATTATGCAGGGCGAATCGTTTTTACCTCAGATCGTTCAAAAGTGGTGAGATGCGCGGCGCAAGAAAAAATCAGAAACAGTGCGTATAAAAACATACGTGATTTTCATGATTTTTCGCAGCAGCAAAGCAGATGCTGCTTCGGGACACCATTATTAGTCCTCGCCGGCCTTCAGAACTGCCATGAACGCTTCCTGCGGAATTTCAACATTACCCATCTTCTTCATGCGCTTTTTACCTTCCTTCTGTTTTTCCAGAAGTTTGCGCTTACGGGTAATATCCCCGCCGTAACATTTGGCGGTAACGTTTTTCCTGAACGGGGCCACTCGTTCCTTGGCGATGATCTTGCGACCGATCGCGGCCTGAATGACAATTTCAAACATCTGACGCGGGATAGCTCTTTTCAGCTTGAGAGCGAGTGAACGGCCAAACGGATATGCGGAATCCTTGTGGACAATAGCTGAGAAGGCGTCAACCGGATCAGTGTTGATCAGGATATCGAGCTTTACCAGATTCGATTCACGGTAATCAATGATTTCGTAGTCAAGGGATGCATATCCCTTTGTGTGTGACTTCAGTTTATCAAAGAAGTCATACATGATTTCCGCGAAAGGAACTTCGTAAGTGATTATAACCCTTGAAGATGTCAAGTAACGCATATCTTTCTGAAGACCGCGTTTTTCTTCGCAGAGCTTGAGCACGGCACCGACGTAATCGTTGGGCACGTGAATTTCAAGACGGCAATAAGGCTCGGCCAGCGATTCAAGCTCTCCGGCATCAGGCATCTTGCTGGGGTTATCAATCTCAAGGATATCGCCGTTGTTCAACCTTGCCTGATAGACAACAGAAGGAGCAGTGGCGATAAGCTTGGCCTGAAACTCGCGCTCCAGACGTTCCTGAATAATTTCCATATGCAGCAGACCAAGAAAACCGCACCGAAACCCAAACCCAAGGGCTGTTGATGTTTCCGGCTCAAAAGAAAACGCGGTGTCGTTGAGCTGCAATTTTTCCAGCGCGGCCTTAAGAGGCTCGTACTCGGCTGGTTCTACCGGGTAAAGTCCACAGAAAACCATGGGCTTAACTTCCTGAAAACCGGGAAAAGGAACTTCAACCGGGTTGGACGCGAGAGTAATTGTATCTCCAACAGGCGCGTCATTGAGTTCCTTCATGCTCGCGCACAGGTAGCCAACCTCACCGGCAGACAGCTCTTTGGTCTTCTGCGCTTCAGGGGTGTAAACACCGAGAGTGGTTACATCGAAGGTTCGTCCGGTGGAATGGATCTGGATTCTGTCTCCTTTTTTGAGAGTGCCGTCCAGAATCCTGAACAAAACCACTACGCCCTGATAGGAGTCATACCATGAATCGAAGATCAGAGCTTTCAGCGGTGCGTCGGGATCACCTTTCGGAGCCGGCAGGTCGGAAACGATGGCTTCCAGCACATCTTCCACGTTCAGGCCTGTTTTGGCGCTGATCATGAGCGGATCGGAACAGTCCAGCCCGATAACTTCCTCGATTTCCTGCGCCACACGCTCACAATCGGAGCTGGGCAGGTCCACTTTGTTGAGCACGGGCACGATTTCAAGGTCGTGGTCCAGTGCCAGAAATACGTTTGCAAGGGTCTGCGCTTCCACACCCTGAGTGGAGTCAACAACCAGCAGTGCACCTTCAGAAGCAGCCAGACTTCGGGATACTTCGTAACTGAAGTCCACATGACCGGGGGTATCAATCAGGTTCAGTATGTATTCTTCACCATCATTGGCCTTGTACGGAATACGTACGGTCTGGGCCTTAATGGTGATACCGCGTTCCTGCTCCAGTTCCATTTTATCAAGATACTGGTCCTTTTTCTCCCGCTCAGAAACCATTCCGGTTATTTCGAGAATGCGGTCCGCAAGGGTGGATTTGCCGTGGTCAATATGCGCAATGATACTGAAATTTCTTATTTTATCTAATTTGGCCATATGTAATAATGTCGACGACCTCCATGGACCGCCGGCTTATGGTTATCTTTATACAGTATTCCCCACCAGCTACAGGAGCAAAGGTAAAGGGATTCCTTATTACGGTATTTGTGAGCCGCTGTCTAATATGTAATTACGCTCCCGGCAAGCTTAAACTAGGCTCTACCTATCGTATACCTATATTAATTAGGGATTTATTTTTACAGCAAAAGAAATGTTGCGATTTTGTTGCGAAAGCGATTGATTGACCCATCAATTTATATTAAAGAGAAAATCAGGTCTTTCAAATTAATACTGCTACTGCACTTTCATTTGCAGTCAGGTGCTGAAAATCATCACTGGTTACAGAATAAATGATTGCACCCTGCGGCTGAAAAAGCTGCTTTGGACTGTAGAATTATGGATACTACTGGAATCAGACTTTGCCGAGAGCGCTGCCCGGAAGCGTATAATCAAGAGCGCCGGACTGTCGGGAATAGGCATACAGTGCCCTGGTCCGCATGTAACCGGTGCTCCCGGGATTGAAACTGGCGGAATCCCTGGAAAGAGCCGATTGAGTAAGAGAAAGCTGTTCATACACGTTTCGCACGTGCAGCTCTTCGCTCTGGGTTCTGGGGTAGGTTTTTGATCGGAATTCGCGCGAAGCCTTTCCGGCTTCGTCCGCTTCAAATTCGAGGTCCTTTGCAGTGAAGTTTACACCGAGCTTACCGATACTGAAGCCGAATTTACGCGTTGTCACGCGTGCCTTCACCTTTTCTGCTTCAGCAGTCGCCTCACTGGACCACCTCTTCGCATTATCAACATACTGGTTGATGCCTTGCGCTGCTATTCTCACTACTCACTCCATCAGGAAACCTTTTCCGCGTACACAAAAAAGGCCGATTGCCTGTATCGGGCAATCCGCCGTATCTGCGAAGTATTCGCAATCATCCTTGAATGATACGCGGTATTTCCGGCTTCCGTCCGTGGAAGCTGATGAAAATAAAATCTGTAAAGATGTATTAAGAATAATACGTCTTAACGGATTTGGCAAGAGGGGGAGGATGCAAGCAAACTGAAAACAAGGCTTTATACGGCAAAACAATGGGGTATAAATTTAAAAGATTGAAAAAAAAGCAGAAAGAGGGAGGCTAAAATTTCAATCAACTGACAGAAAGTAAAAAAGCCATGGCCTTATAATCAGTCTGATCCTTGCAATATTGATGGGAAAAACTTAACTTCCCGTGAAACTTAAGCAGTGTAGGAGATTATGAGCAACAAAATTCTGACAAAAAAAGCACTTATCCCCGGCCAGACATCTATGCTGGTCATCGACTGTCCTCAAATCGCCAAAAAGGCTAAACCGGGGAATTTCGTAATTCTACGCATCCATGAAAAAGGGGAACGCATCCCCCTAACCATTGCTGACACTGACAAGGAAGCGGGTACAATCACCATCGTCTACCTCGTAGTAGGTAAAAGTTCCGCCCTGCTTGAAACATTAAATGAAGGGGATTCCATCCTTGATGTCTGCGGGCCTCTGGGTAAACCCACCCACATTGAAAAATCCGGCACAGTCATCTGTGTTGGCGGTGGGACCGGTATCGCAGCCATGCACCATATTGCCAAAGGGCACCACATGGCCGGAAACCATGTTGTCGCCATTGTCGGCGCACGCAGCAAAGACATGCTCCTTTTCTGTACAGAACTCGGCTATTTCTGCCCTGAACTGCTTATCGCCACCGATGACGGTTCCACCGGCCACAAAGGATTTGTCACCGATCTCCTGCGAGAACGCCTTGAGCAGGATAAAGACGTTGCCGAAGTAGTAGCTATCGGTCCCGTCCCAATGATGGAAGCGGTGGCCAAGGTCACTGAACCTTTTGGAGTCAAAACCACAGTCAGCCTGAACTCCATCATGGTTGACGGGGTTGGAATGTGCGGGGCCTGCCGTTGCAGCGTTGGCGGAGAAACCAAGTTCGCCTGCGTGGACGGTCCCGAATTCGACGGACACGAAGTGGATTTCAATGAGCTGAAAATGCGCCTCTCCCAGTATAAGGAGTCTGAAGACCTTTCAATGCAAATGTTCAGGAGTTGTAGCTGCCATGGTGAATAAACAGAATTTTACCCCCACACGTACCCCCATGCCGGAACAGCCGGCTGACGTTCGCAACAAAAACTTCAGCGAAGTGGCCCTTGGCTACTCCAAAGAAGAAGCCATGGCCGAAGCAGCCCGCTGCCTGCAGTGTAAAAAACCGCTTTGTCAGAAGGGCTGTCCTGTTGAAATTGACATTAAAAGTTTTATTAAGCATCTCGCGGACGGAGATATCCCTTCTGCGTACAGGGTCATTAAAGAAACCAACGCCCTGCCTGCTGTCTGCGGCCGTGTCTGCCCGCAGGAATCACAATGTGAGGGATCATGTATCCTTGGTAAAAAATACGAGCCGGTGGCTATCGGTCGCCTCGAACGCTTCGTTGCAGACACCTTTGACAGCGATTCCGCATGTGAAATGATCACCGGACATACAGCTTGCGCCCTGCCCAATGATCAGTTCAAGGTCGCCTGCATAGGTTCAGGTCCTTCCAGTCTGACCGTTGCCGGATACCTTGCCGCACGTGGTGTTCCTGTAACTGTCTACGAAGCCCTGCACGAAGTTGGCGGTGTACTTGTCTACGGCATTCCTGAATTCCGTCTTCCAAAATCCATTGTCTCCCGCGAAGTGGGAGCGCTCTGGTCAAAGGGTGTCACCTTCCACCCCAACTACGTCGGCGGCAAAACCATTACCGTGGATGACCTTTTCGAAGAAGGCTATGACGCAGTATTTATCGGTGTCGGAGCCGGATTACCGTGGTTTCTGAACATTCCCGGTGAAAACCTTGTCGGCGTATATTCCTCAAATGAATACCTTACCCGCATCAACCTTGGCCGGGCCTACGATTTCCCCAACCACGACACCCCTGCACCTAAAGCCCGCAACGTGGCTGTTGTCGGCGGCGGTAACGTGGCCATGGATGCAGCCCGCACAGCTCTGCGTCTTGGTGCTGAAAATGTATACATCACCTATCGCCGCACTCAGGACGAAATGCCCGCCCGCCTCGAAGAGCTGCACCATGCCATCGAGGAAGGCGTTCAGCTTGAGCTGCTCACTTCCCCCATCGCCATCAACGGTGATGAGAACTCCCGCGTGAAGTCAGTGACTCTGCAAGTAATGGAACTCGGAGAGCCTGATGATTCGGGCCGTTGCCGTCCTGTTGCAGTGGAAGGCAAAACAAAGGAACTGGAAGTGGATATGGTCATCCTCGCTGTCGGAACCGGGGCCAACCCGGTACTGCTCGAAGCCACGCCGGGACTAGACCTCAGCAAACGCGGCTACATCGTAACCAATGCTGAAACAGGGGAAACTTCCATTCCCAATGTATACGCAGGTGGAGATATCGCAGGCGGGTCCGCAACAGTTATCTCAGCCATGGGCGCAGGTCGCCGCGCGGCTAAGACCATCGCGGAGAAACTGGGAGTTTAGTTTTATTACCTCCGGCGGCCCTTTCGGGGAACCATCCGGGGGCTTAAACTGCAAAAGGGTTTAAGAATCCCAAGACCTTTTAGCTGTAAAGTTCAGTACAAGAGCAATTGGGAATGCCTTAAAAATTATAAAGCCGAAGCAGTTTTTAGCTGCTTCGGCTTTTTTTGTGCTTAGGTTATTTAATCCATGGCCGGTCTATATAAACCTTCAAGATAATATTCAGGATGAACAAGAGCTAGTCCGTTCAGGTTGGGTAGGCTTTTTACTTTCTCTAGGTTGAGATCATCAATTCGGTCATTTTTCACGTAAAACATAATATTCTGGCGGTACCATGCGGGAATCTTAACATCATTCCACATTATGCCCCTGATGCAATCAATGCATTGATAACCAAGTGAACTGAAAATATTGATCCAGTAGTTAGGCCATTGTTCATTTACATGTTCCGGTCCCGGTTTCTGGTGAGGAATAGCTGCGGAAAAAAGCACAAAATCTGAGGAGCTGGTAATGTGTTCCACAAAAGGACGGGCGTACTGTTCCTCAAGATGCTCAGCAACCTCAAGGGAAACGGCAAGATCAAACCTGCCGACGTCAGGAATATCATCGCTGAAATTTGCATGCATGAAATTGTCTTCATCGATGACCAACATTTCCTTGTTAAGCCACTCTCCTTCAAGTCCTAAAATTTTGGTTACACCTAACTGCTGCAGCACCTGCATCCATGTGCCGACCCCGCAACCGAAATCCACAGCCGATTCGATCTTTGGAACAATCTGTGAAACCAGAGTTAAAATATTCACCGCCGCATAAAGCGAACGGGCATGCCGGTCAGCATAAAAACTTTCGCCATAAAGCTCCTCAGACATACTGAACTCCATTTTAGGTCTAATCAGTGGAATCGATAACTATTCATGGCCAATTTTAATATTACAAACATTCCCCATCAGCAATACACAAGAGTAAAACAAAAAAAACAACCTTCCCCTACACAGGAGGGGGTTTGCCCTGTTTTTATTTTCTTATAAACAAAAAAAATGGGAATGGTTCAGAAGAAACTGCATCGCAATCTACACTTCTGCTGTTGATAATGTTTTCTACGGAAATGGGGTTCTTTTATGAAAACTGATTACACCGAGAATTTTCTTACCGACAGAATCAATACACTTAAGGCTAACTACCTTAAAGTTAAGCCGAGCATTTCAATTGTCCGTGCCAAGGCTTTCACAGAAGTAACAAAGAAGAACCCGGACCTGCCCAACAACATCCGCCGTGCAATGGGCTTCAAACGCGCCTGTGAAATCGCGCCCATTTACATTCAGGAAGGGGAACTCATTGTCGGTCATCCCTGCGGCAAGCCGCGTACCGGCTCATTCTCGCCGGATACAGACTGGAAACTGATCAGCGACGAACTGGAGAGTATCGCAACCCGTCCTCAGGACCCTTATCTGATCAGCGACGAAGACAAAAAGACTCTGCGTGAGGAAATATTTCCTTTCTGGGAAGGCAGATCCCTTGCTGAAGCTTGTGAAACAGAATTCCGCAAAGCAGGCATTTGGGAATTCGCGGCTGAATCCTGCGTCAGCGACCTGACCTATCACATTTCCAGCGGCGGAGGCGACACCAGCCCCGGTTATGACATTATTCTCTTTAAAAAAGGTATCAACGGTATTAAAGCCGAAGCTGAAGCACACCTTGCTGAGCTGGAAAAATCAGCGGATGCAGATCAGGAAAAAATAAATTTCTACAAGGCTTCCATCACTACCTGTGAAGGTGTCCTGATCTACGCTTCCCGTATTGCCGCACATGCAAAAGAACTGGCGGAAAAAGAACAGAACGCTGTGCGCAGGGCCGAACTGGAGCACATCGCTAAAGTAAACGAACGTGTTCCCGCCAATCCCCCTAAGACTTTTCAGGAAGCTTTGCAGTCTGTCTGGACTATTCAATCCCTATTTCTGCTGGAAGAGAACCAGTGCAGCACCTCCCTTGGCCGTTTCGACCAGTACGTGTTGCCCTGCTATGAAGCCAGTATTGCGTCCGGTGAAATCGACCGGCAGCAGGCCTTTGAGTTGATGAGCTGCTTCATCCTCAAGTGCTCCGAAATGATCTGGTACACCCCCGAAGCTACCGCCAAATATTTTGCAGGCTACATGCCCTTCATCAACATGGCAGTGGGCGGTATTAAGCGCAAAGGCGGAGACGGGACCAATAATCTGACCTACCTGATTATGGATGCAGTGGCAAAAGTAGGTGTTTACCAGCCTTCACTGGCCTGCCGCATCCACAACCAGTCCCCGCGCGAATACCTGCAGAAGATTGTGGAAGTTGTTAAATCAGGCAACGGCATGCCCGCCTGCCACTTTGATGATGCCCACATCAAAATGATGCTCCGCAAGGGCTTTGATTTTGAAGATGCCCGCGATTACTGCCTCATGGGTTGCGTAGAGCCGCAAAAATCAGGACGCATCCACCAGTGGACCGCCGGTGGATTCACCCAGTGGCCCATCGCCATTGAATTCGTTTTCAACCGAGGCGTACTTAAATCTTTCGGTGAAAGCATCCAGGGTCTCGATACGGGAGAGCTGGATCAATTCACCACCTATGAAGAATTCGACGATGCAGTCAAAAAGCAGCTTGATTACATCATAAAAATTACAGCACAGGGTTCGTTAATCAACCAGAAACTGGTCCGCGATATGACTCCCACACCCTACATGTCGCTCTTTGTTGACGGTTGCATGCAGTCCGGTAAAGACGTCACCGCCGGTGGAGCCTGCCTCTATGAAGGTCCGGGAACCATCTTTGCAGGTCTTGCCACCTATGCCGATTCCATGGCTGCCATCAAAAAACTCGTCTTTGATGACAAAAAGTACACTCTTTCCCAGCTTAAGCAGGCACTGGATGCCAACTGGGAAGGTTTTGAGGCCATGCGTAACGACTGCCTTAACGCACCCAAATTCGGCAATGATGATGATTACGCCGATCTCGTCTCCTCGGACATCATCGACTACACCGAACAGACCATTAATGGTCACAAATCCCTATACGCCCGTATGATTCACGGCACTCTCTCCCAGTCATTCAACACCCCGCTGGGTGAGATGATCGGGGCCACCCCTGACGGACGCATGCGCGGAATGCCCCTCTCCGACGGCATGAGTCCTTCACAGGGAGCCGATACCAAAGGCCCCACCGCCGTGATCAAATCCGCGGGCAAACTTAATGTGGAATCCATGAGCCTTGGGATGGCCCACAATTTCAAGCTCATGCAGGGTTCCCTTGATACACCGGAAGGTGAAAACGGGCTGATAGCCCTGCTGCGCACTGCCTCCGTGCTCGGCAACGGCCAGATGCAGTTCAACTATGTTGATAACGAAACACTGCTCAAAGCCCAGCAAAACCCCGATGATTACCGTGGCCTTATTGTTCGCGTGGCCGGGTACTGCGCTTTCTTTGTAGAACTCTGCAAAGAAGTGCAGGATGAAATCATCAGCAGAACTATGCTTGATTAGTATTAAACCTCCTCTGTTCAAGCAGAAGTAAAGCCCCCGGTTTGTGGTAAAACCGGGGGCTTTTTGTTCAATCCGAGTAAGGACGGATATTAAGGGGGTAATTTTTAATAACTATGCTGCCGGAACAGTGGTATGTTTTCCGGTCATAATCTTGAGGATAACCTTATCAGTCTGAGCCATACCCACAGAACCGAGCTGGCCCACGTTATGGATGCAGGTCTCAATATCATCATCGAGAATACCATCTTTACCGGGAATGGAAATACCTTTCATGGCCAACAATGCAGAGTTGATGGCTGCTTCAACTGCGGAAGATACCTTCAGGGCGCAGGAGGTCTTTGCGCCGTCACAGATCATTCCAGCAATATCACCGAGGGTGTTTTTGATAGTACTTTCCACTTCTTTCAGTCCGCCGCCGAGGATAAGCACAATACCGCAACCGGAAGCTGTCGCTGCAAGGCTGGCCCCGCAGAGTGCGGAAAGCTTACCGAGATGACTCTTCATATGTACTGCGGAAAGGTGGCTGAGAATCAAGGCTCTGATAAGCAGTTCTTCACTTGCATCACGGCGTCTGGCAAAAGCCAAAACAGGAAGTGTGGCTGTCAGGCCCTGATTACCGCTGCCGGAGTTGCTCATTACCGGCAACTGGATGCCTTCCATGCGAGCATCGGAAGCTGCTGCGGTAAGCTTGATAGCGTAGGAAACAATATCATCTGACCTGATACCGTCTTCAATATCCTTTGCAATGGATTTACCGACTTTGAGACCCCAATCGGAAGCAAGGCCTTCAGCGGCAACTTTTTCGTTAAGTTCCACGGCTTCAAGAATGAAGCGCAGGTCTTCCAGCGGAGCTTCGGTTGCGTATTCATAAATTTCTTTCACGGTCATGGTGCATCCGGACTTCTCTTTATCTTCACTGAGCCACGGAGCAGAGAAAATCTCTTCACCATTTTTTTCCACCAGCACAATGGCTGCATGGGCACGTGCGATCACACAACGGGCGGAATCTTCTCCGGCTTCAACTATCGCTTCCACATAAAGCAGTTCTTCAGTCTCAGCCAGTTCAATATGCAGACACCCGTCAGCAATAAGTTTCTTACCCGCTGCCAGTTGCCGGGCATTAAGGTCACGCAGAACTTCCAGCGCAAGGTCGGATTTACCACCGGTAACACCAACTGCAGCGGCAATGTCCAAACCGGTCATTCCGGTACCGGGAACACCAACGCCCATGCCGTTCTTAAGCAGATTACCGCTTACTTTCACAACGACCTTTTCAGCCTCTTTACCGAGGGTTTCAGCCGCCTTGGCAGCAGCAAGAGCGATTGCGACAGGCTCTGTACACCCCAGAGCAGGAACAACTTCACGTTTGAGAATTTTTGCAAATTCAGACCATTTTTTATTGATCATACTATGATGCCTCCGGCGGCCCCTTCGTGTTCCAGAAAAAACTTTTGCAAAAATTTCTCCGGACTCTTCAAAACCTTTTAATATGGCTTCGCCGCTACAAATATTGAATTTATACTTTTTCTAAATTCCTGCGGAGCCACATGACTCCGCAGGGCAATGGAAGACCGGGCTTAGGATGCTCGGGCTTTATCAAGTTCACCGTTGCGGTTGAATATACCTTCCATCATCAGAGCAAGAGCACCGTCGCCGGTTACGTTACAAGCAGTACCGAAGCTGTCCTGCAGAGCGAACACTGCCAACAGCAGGGCAACACCTGCGGGGTCAAAGCCGAGTACACCGACAACGATTCCGAGGGATGCCATAACAGTTCCGCCGGGAACACCCGGAGCGCCGATAGCAAAGATACCGAAGAGCACAATGAACAGAGCCATTGTGCCTACTGAAGGAAGGGTGCCGTAGAGCATCATGGAAATGGTCATGGCAAAGAAAGTTTCAGTCAGAACAGAACCGCAGAGGTGGATAGTTGCGCCGAGGGGAACCATGAATTCAACGGTATCCTTGCACAAAGCTTTGGACTTCCCTGCGCATTCAAGGGAGACAGGCAGGGTTGCGGCACTGGACATGGTGCCTACCGCGGTAAGGTATGCGGGAGGATAGTGTCTGAAAACTTCAAGGGGATTTCGCTTGGAAATGATTCCAGCAAGGGTGAATAGGAAAGTCAGCCAGATGAAATGCCCGATAAGGACGATTACAATAACTTCAAGAAAAACCGGGAGCTGCTTGGTGAGACTGCCTTCGTAAGCAAGACCTGCAAAGGTGGTTGCAATGAAGAAGGGCAGGACAGGAATAATGATGCGGCTTACAACCTGCATCATAATGCCTTCAAATTCGCTAAGCATGCTTTCAAAGGTCTTGGCTTTAACCCAGATAGTTGCGATACCGAGTATAACTGCGGTTACCAGCGCGGTCATAACAGACATGATCGGCGGAATGGACAGCTGAAAAACAACTTCGGGAAGCTCGCGAAGACCTTCAACCTGTGTGGCGATTGAGAGATGAGGGATAAGGGCATAGCCGGCAACAGCGGCCATTGTGGCAGCACCTGCAGCAGAAAGGTAAGCGAGGCTGACGCCCACACCCAGCATCTTGGAAGCGTTATGGCCCAATCGGGTAATCGCAGGAGCGATAAAAGCCAGAATAACGAGAGGAACAGTATAGAAGATAAACTGCCCCATTACATATTTAGCTGTAACCACAACTTCAATTACCGCGTGGTTGGCAAAAAGACCGATCACAACACCGGCCGCAATACCGATGAGCAGTTTGATGATCAGTCCGAACTCTTTGAATTTTGATCCATTAGACATTTTTCCACTCCTTCATAAGAGCCGCAAGCGGCCCTGAAATTTCCCCCGGCAGCACCACAGCCGGATTAACTATTTAGCCGCAACAGCCTCAATCTCCACAAGAGCCCCCAGAGGGAGGTTGGCTACTTCAAAGCAGCTGCGTGCGGGAAACGGTTCAGCGAAATAAGTCGCGTAAACTTCGTTGATGGCAGCGAAATCTTCGATATTCTGGATCAGCACGGTAGTTTTGACCACGTCATTCATGGTGGCGCCGGCTGCTTCGAGAACGTATTTAAGGTTATCGAGAGCCTGCTTGGCCTGTGCAGCAGGTCCTTCAGGCATTTTTCCGGTTTCTGCATCAATAGGCAGCTGACCGGAGGTAAAAACCATATTACCTGTCTCAATTGCATGAGAGTAGCAGCCTACTGCTGCCGGGGCTTTCTCACTTACAATAACTTTCTTCATTACTATCTCCTGTATGAATTCTTTTCCTTGAGTTCAAAAACAACATTCATGTTGCTACAGATTCACGTATAGCGATAAGAAAATCACACGTCAATAAAATTTTATTTAAACAAGAAAATTTTATTACCAAGAATTAAAAATATTTTATTCCTAAAAGAAACGCTCAGCTTATTGCGAAATAAACAAACACAGACCTTTTATTGCTTAAAAACAAAAAACCGAACCAAACTCACAAGAGTTCAGTCCGGTTCAAAATTTCTAAGACCGTAATAATTATTTATCGTTAATCTTCTGCAAATAGCGGTAAACTGTAGCTTCGGACACTGCCAGATGTCTGGCTACATCCTTGATAGCTCCCTTAAGCATGAACACTCCACGCTCATCAAGGGTTGAAACCACATCCATTTTTTCTTCGGGAGTCATACGCTCAGGGAGGATATTCGTATCCGAGATAACCCTTACAATCAGTGATTCTGTCAGGTCTTCCATGGATTTCGGAAAAGTCTCGCAGTGCTCTTCCTCTTTGGCTGACGCTGAGTAGTCTTCTTTGCGAACACTGCGATCAAACCCCGCACAGTGGATAACTTTATTAATAAGGTCACGGGCGGCCAGCATGTCAGATGTATCCATATTCAAGCAGAGCATGCCGAGCAATTCATCTTCCGAGTCTTTGATAAAATATGTTGCTGAATGAAGGATATGACCGTTTCTGCCTTCAGTGGTGTAGCCCATCATCCAGTCCTTCTCACGGTAGACCTCATTCACCATGAACTTAAGGGCCAGATCTGTCAGCGGCGCGCCAACTCCGCGCCCGGAAATATGCTCGTTAGCAATGGCAAGGACAGAATTTTCCTTGCTGGTAGCATCGTGCAGGACGACCTCACAATTCTCGCCCAGAAATGTTCCCAAAAATTCAACAAGAGGAATATAATTATCAATTTTTCTTGGTTTAGTACTGGATTTGGCTAGCAACAGACTCTCCCTCATAATAATTTTTTATCAGCTCCATAATTTTTTGTACTCATGATAATTTTTTTGTCAATCTTACTTTTGACCAAAAGCAATTTAAGCAAAATTTCACTGAAAGCTAGCACTATATTTTTATCCACACCCGTTGTATGCTTTTAATTACCTAAAAACACTAACACATCACCAAAACATGTCTATTGATAAATTTGACTTTGACGCCACTCTTTTGACCATAAACTTTGCCACCCGTCTACTGGCCATGGAGATTGACCCGGATGTACTAACAGACCGGGTAATTGAAGCATTCTGCGATGTTGGAAACTGCCATGACGCTACTCTGATCATGTATGACGATTATGACCAATTGAAAGGAATTGCCGCTTCCCTTAAGCAGCGCAGGTTCATTATAAATGAAGAGATTCCGCTGACCAAAGCTATGGTGGAGGCTGCGCAATCTCTGAAACCGGTTGTCCGTCCAGTCTGCGATGCCTCAATCTATCCCCTGCCTTCTGAATGCTGCGACTCAAAAAACACATGCCTCTGCGTTCCGCTGGTCGGCTCCCGGGATAACGTTCGCGGGTTTGTAACCCTCTACCGCCCCAAAGAACAACAATGGGACATTTCAGAGCTGTTCCAGTTGGGTATCATCTCCACAGTATCGGCCATCTCAATAGAAAATTCTAAACTTTTCCGCCAGACCATTGAAGACAGCCTGACCGGGCTTTACATGCGGCGCTACCTGTTCATACGTCTGCACGAGGAAGTGCAGCGGTTCAAACGGCGCGGTGGCCCGCTTTCGGCAATCATGATCGATATTGACCATTTCAAATCCGTGAATGATAACTTCGGCCATGCTACCGGGGATACTGTTCTGCGCACAATCGGGCAGATTCTCAACAACAACAGCCGTCAGGGTGTCGACCTGCCCTGCCGCTACGGCGGAGAAGAATTTGTAATCCTCATGCCCGGTTCAGAAAAAGAAGAGGCCGAAATAGTAGCCGAAAGGATAAGGAACGCCTGTGCGGCAAAAGAAATTCACGCACCCGAAGGTAAAATACAGATTACTGTCAGTTGCGGGGTTGCTTCCATCAGGGAGTGCTTGGAAGCAAGCGCTGAAGAATTGCTGAGAATTGCGGACAAGAGGCTCTTCAATGCGAAGGAATCCGGACGCAACCGGGTAGCAAAATAAGCTAGACCTTAACGCTGCCAGTGCATCACAAACTCAGGCCGTCCGGTAAAATCATCTTTTCCTTCTTCAACTACTTTAAAACCATTCTTTTTATAAAATAGAACTGAAAGATCATTCTCTTTGTAAACACAAAGATTAAGACTTTCATGCGCTTCTTTTGCATGTTTCAACAGGCTTGAGCCTAAACCGCGACCCTGCTTATCCGTCATAACAAACAGGGCCGCAACGGTCTCACCCATCAGGCTCATGAATCCTGCGACCTCACCTTCATTTTCAACCACCCACGTTTCAGAGGCTGGCAAATACTCATCGCACATTGCTGCAAGATTACCTTCCCAGAATTCACGGGGAACAAAATGATGTGCTTTGATAGAGGCTTTGAGCCAGATATTACCGAGGACACCAAACTCTTCAGGGGTGGCTTTTCTAATCACTACAATCTCTTAAATTAAAAAATCTATGCGCATTATCTGAACAGACTTTCCAGAGCTCGTTCACTTCCAAACCTTTCAGCTCCGCAACCTTGGCGGCAGTAAAAACCACAAATGCAGGTTCATTACGTTTTCCGCGCCACGGTTCAGGAGTCAGGAACGGACAATCGGTTTCCAGCACCATTCGATCCAGTGGGATTGACTTGACTGCTTCCTGCGCAACTTCATTCTTTTTATATGTTACCGGGCCGGGAATGGAGATGTACCAGCCGTGGTCTATAATACGCTTGGCAGTCTCAGTGTCACCGCCGAAACAATGCCAAAGCAGAGGCTTACCGGACCAGCCTGATTCCTCAAGAATTTCAAGAGTCCGTTCATGGGCATCACGACTGTGGATGGCCACTGGGACTCCCAGCTCTTCCGCCAGCACAAGCTGTTTGCGGAAGACGTCTTCCTGCACGTCATAAGGCACGCTGTCCCAGTAAAAGTCCAATCCGATTTCTCCCACAGCCTTCAAACGCGGGTCAGCCTTGAAGGCCGCGCGCATGGATTCGATGTCTTCTTCTACAAATTCACCGGAATCATTGGGGTGCACGCCAAGCAGAAAAAAGACTTCCGGGTAGTCAGCAAAAAGTCCCTTGTTTTGATGGTAGGCCTGCGGTCCCAGAAAGACGTTACCAATCCTGCCCACACCGCTTTCCTTGGCCCGCTGCATGATTTCAGGCAGATCTTCGCTGAAATCTTCCAGATCCAAATGGGCATGGGTCTCCACGCCGGGAATATTGATACCAACACTCTGGGGCAATGCTCTGTTTTTCTTTTTTTTCTTAGCCATGAATTATTATGATGCGCTTTACGCTTTTTGAAGAACGAATTTCGCCTCTGGCGGCTTAACCCCTTTTGCAAAAGGGGTTTGTTCCACTGTCTCTATCTCTAAGACTCGCGGAAGACCGCTTGCCTAAGATCCAGTGCAAGAATCCCAACAACTTTTAATAGTAGCATTTGAATATTAACTACGGCGATACAATAAATATGATTCAAAGAACTTAAAAACTTTCCCAAATTTCAAGAACTGTTTTTTCCTGTTCAGCCATTGTGTATGACCGGATGGTCTGTTGCCCTGCTTCTAGTCCGCTGTCAAGGATAGGTCCCGGCTCACGCCAAAGGGTGATGGCTTTTTCCAGATTGAAGGCAGCATCCAGCACATCCGAATCAGCGGACCAGAAACCATTGCCGGACCATGAAACTTCACGCAGCGGCCACCACGGCTTGAAAATTGCCCCTTCGATCTGGCGCATATAATCCCAACCCCCGAAGCCGCTGAAACCGACCGGTATGCAACCGCACGCAAGGGACTCAAGAGGCGGCAACGGGCACCCTTCCGGGAAACCGGAAACAAGGAAGATATGACATGACCGCAAAGTGTCGGCCACCCCCTGTGCATCCATCCCGGCAATCTCCACCCAGCGAACCTCAGCACCGGGATTGCGGGATTCAAAGATAGACTTAATCTGACTGACTAACGCCTTGTTCTTTCGCGGCATATAACCAATACGGATTTTACCGCCCGGCTTTTTCTCAGGAGGGTAAAACAACCCAGTATCAATACCCGGCCTTAAAATAGGCGAAACCTTATTCACGGTCTGCTGCATAAACCACTCAACAGGATGTGAGACAGCGAGAAAGGATACCGGGAGACTAGCCCACGAAATACCTTCCGGCAGGGATGAAAACAGATATGCCCAGTTCTGACAGTATACGACACAGCGGGACCCGGCATTCAGACCCGGCGCCAGGCTGTTCACCCAGCCCTCAGGAACCAGCCAGAGATCATCCGAGGTAAGCTGTACCTCATCCCAGTGAACCGGATCAGGATATTCTTCAGCCAGCTGCGGCATCCAGCTGCCCTTTTCCCGCATAACAAGCTGCACATCCTTACCATGCCGGGCGAGAATGGAGGCGATCTGGCAAAAAACGGTAATCCCCCCGGTTGCTTTGCGCACCGGAGGTATGAATATATATGTTTTCATAATTTGATATCCCTTTTGCCGGAACATACAACTGATTAACCTGATTGAAAAGTACCCGCCCCAAACGCCCCCAGATTACGCAAACAAAGCTGCGGAACCTGATAAAAAATTTTGGGAGTCTTAAACCCTTTTCCCAAAAGGGTTCAAGACTCCAGACAGGGCCGCCTGAGGCAAAAGCGCAATAGCGCATCATAACTATCCATGTTATCGAGACCTTGTGACAAACGAATCCCCATACATAGTCAACGGCCTGATTGGACAGCAGTTCAGGCTCCCGGATATTTTAAACAAAGTCCCTATCGGCATTGCCGTGCTGGACATTGAAGGCCGCCTCACGCTTGCCAACCGAGCATGGCAGACCATCACCGGAGCCGATCCGGAAACCATGCATGGGCTGAAGTGCTACCTAGGCCTGCGCTGCGACTATTGTTTCAAAGGCTGCCCGGTTATGGCTGACAAGGCGGACTTCCTGCCCATCTCAGTTGATGCCGATATCATCGACCGTACAAGAACCAAAGTTCCTATCCGGCTGACCATCTCACCAATTGTAAATAGTGATAATGTAATTTCCGGATTCGTTGAAACCATTCAGGATATCCGGCAGGTAGCGGAACTTAGCAGCACGGCCAGCAAAGCCTATTCTCTGGGCGGGCTTATCGGCACAAGCCCGGAAATGGTAAAAATTTTCAGCATGGTCCCCTCCATTGCAGCAACAGATTCTTCTGTCCTGATCACCGGGGAAACCGGGACAGGCAAAGACGTGCTGGCCGAAGCCATCCACAACGCTTCCGACCGCGCGGGCGCGCCGTTCATCAAAGTAAACTGCGGCGCACTTCCGGAAACACTGCTGGAATCGGAACTTTTCGGGCATGTAAAAGGAGCCTTCACCGGGGCTAACGAGGACAGACCGGGCCGCATCAAACTGGCCCATAACGGGTCTTTTTTCTTGACTGAAATTGGCGACCTGCCGCTCCCCCTGCAAGTCAAACTGCTCTCTTTTCTTGACGACAAGGTTGTCCACCCCTTGGGCAGTTCACGGGGATTCAATGCCGACGTTAGGGTTATTGTTGCCACCCATCGTAATTTAAAAATGATGGTTGAGGAAAAAACCTTCCGCGCCGATCTGCTCTTCAGGCTGAATGTCGTCCACCTGCATCTGCCTCCATTACGTGAACGCGGTGACGATATCCTGCTGCTTAAAAATCATTTTCTTATGGAATATTCCAACAAATTTAATAAGAAAATAAATGGTTTCACCCAAAAATCTGCTAAGATCCTATCCGCATATCATTATCCTGGAAATGTTCGTGAACTGAGCAATATTGTTGAGTATGCAGTCAATTTCTGTGACCGGGATATCATCGGTTCCAAACATCTTCCTGCTTACCTGACAGAACAGGACATCCTGCGTCCGGTAATCGGATCAAACCAGACCATGCATGAACACGCTGTGCCCGTTGAATACAGATCGGCCCAAAACTGGGATGATGCCGAGAGACAAATGGTCATTGAAGCCTTGATAAAATGCGGCGGCCGCAAAGGCGAAGCTGCAAGAATTCTCGGCTGGTCCCGCTCCACTTTCTGGCGCAAAATGAACAAACACTCCATAAGTGGATAAGGATATGTCCCATAAGATCATGATTCCTCTTCACAATGATGAGGTTGCCCCCCGTTTTGACCTTGCAACAGACGTTCTGCTGGCAAAATTCGACTCCGCCGGCGAAATCAGCGAACGTATTATTGTTCTTCCTCAGGCCTCAGCCGACGACTTATGTTCCCTCGCGACTTCAGACAGCACTGACGCTGTAATCTGCGGCGGAATTGATGATGAACACTACCAGTACCTGAAATGGAAAGGTATCGAAGTATTCGATGGCGTCATAGGCCCTATCATTAAAGTCCTGCGAACATATAAATCCGGCAAACTTACTTCCGGTGACAATTTTTACCTCTAAGACTCATCCCGCCTAACGTTAGTGAATAAATCATAATTTGAGTACGCCATTCTTGTTATGTTTCTATTTGCTTCATTTTGTTTCTTGAGAAAGTTTTCACAATGATTCATAATGTTTCAACTTAAAGAAACAAACTATCTTCCTGTAAATTTAAAACTCTGTTATAAATGGAATTATTTTATCTGGCACATAGGGTGCTCTTATCTTTCGTGCGCTGCAAAGGCCGAATTCCCGGCCAGTAGTGAAGACCACGTTAAAAGATGAGAATAATGATTGTTGAAAAGGATTCTGAATTCCGCGAACACCTTGTGCTACGACTCAGAAGTGAAGGAGTGGATATTACGGAGTCCGGAAACCTTGATGAGGCTGAGAAATTCATCCGTGAGAGTGAACTGGACGGCATTGTCTTAGGTCTGTCCGGCTTCGGACGCAGTTCCTTGAAATTCATGGAGGACATTTCACCAATCGTTCCGGATTTGAAAATTATTCTAATAAACCGGCACAATAAGATTCCGCTTTCCATTGAAGCAATGAATCTGGGGGCAAGTGCTGAAATTTCAGTTCCGGTGGATATAGCCGCTTTGGTTAAAACCCTGCGCAGATTCTGCGCACCGTCAAACTAAACGGGCTTAGTCCGCGCGGACAACCTACACTGGAGGAAAACGTGAATATTTTTAAGGTCAAAGAATTAATGATCCCGGCTGAAGAATATTGCCGGGTAAAAAAGGAAACGACACTTCACGAAGCTATGGCTCAACTGGTCATACAAGGCGAAGAGAAGGGGCTTGCGCATCCGCACCGCGATCTGCTTGTGGAAGACGATGACGGCAGCATAATTGGGAAAGTAACTATGCTCGATATATTTAAATCCATGGAACCAGGCTATTTTAAAATGGATTACAAGGACCATCCAAGTGTGCTGAGCAAAGATTACGTCCAGAAAATATATGCTGACTTCAATCTTTGGTCTGAACCTCTCAGCACTCTTTGCCAGAAGTGCGCCGGATTAAGGGTGGAAGAGTTGATGCATACTCCGAGCAAAAGTGAAATCATCAATGAAGAAGACAGTATAGATAAAGCCCTTCATTCTTTTATACTCGGACTTCACCAGCCTATACTTGTCCAAAAAGAAGGCAGGATAACCGGAGTTCTACGCCTTGGAGATATCTTTGAAAATGTCAGAGAAACAATTCTCAGCTGTGAGACTAAAACAGCCTAATTGCAAGGAGCTTAAAAATGAGTGCTGTAATTGCAAACAAGTCAGGATTTGATTTCAAAAGGCTGTTCTTCATGCTGCTGGGCATCGCCCTTTTTGCCCTTGTCTATTATTGCCCGGCATGGCCGGATGCAATTGATCCAGGAGGAGAACATTTCGTCCTGACCAAAGAAGCAAAAGGTGCTATCGGAGTCTTTCTACTGGCAGGCACATGGTGGGTTTTTGAAGTTGTACCCATCGGTGTTACTTCGCTGGCAATCGGCGTTCTTCAGGCCATGTTTTTCATCAGACCGGCCAAAGTTGCATTCAAGGATTTCATGGACCCCTCGGTTCTGTTTATCTTTGCATCCATCATGATCGGTCTCGTATTCACAAAAACAGGACTGACCAAGCGTCTCGCATATAAGATGCTTATGGTTGTCGGTGAAAAGACCAGCCGCATATATCTTGGGGTATTCGTTGTAACCGCGCTGCTGACCCATATCATGGCTCACACCGCTGTTGCAGCGACTGTTTACCCCCTGCTGCTGGCTATCTACTCTCTCTACGGAGAAGGTGAAAAGCCCACCAAGTTCGGCAAGGGTCTGTTCATAGGCATGGCATACGTGGCCGGAGCCGGTTCTGTCGTAACGCTTCTTGGTGCTGCACGTGGTGCGGTTGCTATCGGTTTCTACAACCAGATCCTCGGCAAGGACATTACCTTCTTCGAACTGACCTACTATATGGCCCCCATCGGCTGGACCATGATCTTCCTGCTCTGGGGCTTCTTCATGGTATTCCTGAAGCCTGAAAAGGACGTCATTCCCGGTCTGCGCGAAAAGGCGCGTGACCTTAACACTCAGATGGGACCGCTTTCCCGTGATGAAATAATGGCTGCAATCCTTGTCGGCGGAGTTATTCTTATCATGAGTCTCAGGTCTTTCATCCCCGAACTGAAGGCCATCGACAAGACTTCGATCATTCTGGTCTCGTCCATCTCCTTCTTTGTATTCAAAATTCTGGACATCAACGACCTTGAAGACATTCCATGGAACATCATCCTGCTCTTCGCTGGTGCCATGTCCATCGGTTTCTGTCTCTGGGACACCGGAGCGGCAAAATGGATGGCGGTCAACTGGCTGGTTCTCTTCCAGGAATCAAGCGGATTCATCTTCATCATGTCCATCGCTTTCTTCGTACTGATGATGACCAACTTTATCATGAACGTAGCCGCCATCGCCATCTCGCTCCCCGTAGCTCTGGTTATCGCCCCTTATCTCGGAGTTGCCCCGGAAGTAATTCTCTTCGCATCTCTGGTTGTTGCAGGTATGCCTTTCCTCCTGCTGGTAGGCGCGGCCCCCAACGCCATCGCTTACGATTCCAAGCAGTTCACCACCGGTGAATTTTTCATGTATGGAATCCCCGCAAGTCTCATGCTGCTGGCTGTAGTCGCCTTCTTCGTAAAGGTAATCTGGCCCATTATGGGAATGCATGTAAGCTTGCCGGGTTAGTCAGATACAGTTATAAGGGAATATTAAACATAGGGAAGGACGGTTCCGGCAAGGCGTGCCGGAACCGTCCTACTTATACAAACCCTGTTACCGGTTTCCGCCTACGACTTCCGGTGCTCAACCAAAAAGCGAGAAGGATTTATGAAACAGCTGAATAAGCTTATCGACCATATCGTCAACCGAGTGAACATCAACCTGCGCGAGCCGCTTGTGGATGTCGGCCCCTATATCAAGGGCCTCATCCCCGAAAACAGCTTCGCCCTCTACTACGCTTTCTATTCCTTAACCATCAACCACCCGCTCATGTTCAACTTTCGCCACTCCAGCCTCGGGGGAACCTACTTCCTTGGCAAATGCAAGGCGAACCACTCCATCCTCTATAAGAGTGATATCCGTGGTGATGAGCTGAAAAGAAAAGGCTGTATTGTTGAACTCAACGGACAGAGAATTAAACTCCGCGACGACGAAGTGATTAAAATCCGTGATAGTTTTCTGATGAAAACTCTTGTTCACAACAACTCTCACGACCCTGAAAACCTTGAATGTTTTAAAATATCCAACACCGTTTCTCTGCACTATGCAAACATTCACGGCACTTCCGTTGAAGGATGTTTTCTCGAACCTTTCTCCTCTGTAGACCTCTCCATCATGCACGACTGTGCAGTAGGCGCATACTCCTACGTACAGGCAGGAGAACTCTCCCACAAGCGTATTAAACCCGGACGCGTCTGGGTCAAGTCTGGCAGTGCCTTTGAGTTCAACTACCAGTACCCGGAAGAAGTACTCGCCAAATACATACGCATGGAAAACAGCAGACCCAAAGGAATCCTCATGGATTTCTTTGATGACCGCAAAGAGGACTTTGTGCCTATCTATTCGTCTGTTAAACCGGAACTGCTCATCAATCTGCCGGAAGGAGCTTCCGTCAGCCCATATGCAGTTCTCAAAGGCAACTGCAAAGTTGAAAAAAACGTTCTCGTGGCCCAGAGGTCTTACATTGAGAACTCAACCCTCGGTCCCGGAGCCAACGCGCAGGAAAACTGTTATATAATTAATTCTGTATATGAGGGAGAAGTCGTTACCCCTCATGGTGGAAAGGTCATCTACGCCCACATGGGCAAACGCTCCTTCGTAGGCTTCAACTCCTTCCTCAACGGTAAGGAAGATGCAAAGATTAAAGTCGGCGCAGGAACCATATTGATGCCGCATACGATTATCGATGCGGAAGAACCTATTATAATACCTGACAACTATTTGGTTTGGGGCTATATCAGCAAGCAGGAAGATCTCGAAATGCACTCGATTCCTCTCTCGGACTTCGCTGCACTCAAAGGACAGTTCCGTCTCGGAAACATGACCTTTGAAGGTATCGGAGCCAAATTTGTTGATGGATTCAGGCACCGTATCGAACATATTCTCGAAGCAAACGGCGCCTTCTGGGACGGTACCGAAGAAACCGCGGGCCATGCCCAGCAGACTCAGGACATATCCTTCAATATCCTTCAGCCTTATCCTGAAGGAGAATTGCAGGGACTGTATCCGGAACTGACAATCGACCCGTTGATACCCAGTGATCTGTAACTGAAATACCCTTTCAGGATAATTTCATATTTATTCGGAAGGGAATTACGGATTAATTTCCACTAACCACGGAAAAAGCAGACCACATGGTTTCACACAAAAAGGCAAAAGGAGTAACCCGTGCCCAAAACAATGTCACAGGCATTGCAGAAAAACCTATTAGGTAATTCGCCTGACTGGTACAAACTGACTATTATCGGATTCTTGATCCTGAACCCTATCCTACTGGCTGTAGCCGGCCCGTTTATAACCGGATGGGTGCTGATCGCTGAATTTATTTTCACCCTCGCGATGGCTCTCAAGTGCTACCCACTGCCCGCAGGCGGTCTTCTAGCCATTGAGGCTGTGGCCCTCGGAATGACTTCACCGGACACTGTGTACAAAGAAACCCTGCACAACTTCCCGGTCATCCTGCTCTTGATGTTCATGGTTGCAGGTATCTACTTTATGAAAGACATGCTCCAGTATGTTTTCACCAAGATACTGACCAAGATCAAATCCAAGGTAATTATTTCCCTGCTGTTCTGCTTTGCAGGTGCATTTCTGTCCGCGTTTCTAGATGCGCTTACAGTTACCGCAGTTATTATTGCCGTGGCCTACGGGTTCTACGAAATATACCACCGCTTTGCCTCCACAGGTAAATGCACCGTATCGGATGACTCCTTGCTCAAAGGTGAATGTATCGACCACCTTTCCGAGTTCCGCGGCTTCCTGCGTAACCTGCTCATGCATGGAGCTGTAGGTACTGCGCTGGGTGGTGTATGCACCATCGTTGGAGAACCCCAGAACCTGCTCATCGGTCACGTCATGGAATGGCATTTTATGGAGTTTTTTCTCCAGGTTGCACCGGTTTCAATGCCTGTACTTGCAGTAGGTCTAATAACCTGCATAATGCTGGAGGTAACCGGTATCTTCGGTTACGGCTACAAGCTTCCCCTGAACGTGCGTGAAATTCTTGAAGAAGAAGCACGCAAAAACGATGAAGAAATGAGCCTCAAGAAAAAAGCGGCCCTGTTCACTCAGGCCTGCGCCGCTGTCTTTCTGGTTCTCGCACTGGCCCTGCATATTGCGGAAGTCGGTCTGATCGGTCTGGCTATTATCGTTGCCCTTACCGCCCTTAACGGCGTCACCGAAGAACACCAGATAGGCCATGCATTTGAAGAGGCTCTGCCCTTTACAGCCCTGCTGGTTGTCTTCTTCGCCATTGTTGCAGTTATCCACGACCAGCACCTCTTTGCCCCGATAATTCACTACGTGCTTGCACTTGAAGGCAAGGTCCAGCTGGCTGCATACTACATTGCCAACGGTGTGCTCTCCATGATTTCAGACAACGTATTCGTTGCAACTGTATACGTATCCGAAACATTGAAAGCATTTCAGGAAGGCATCATTGACCGCCAGCAGTTCGACCTGCTCGCAGTTGCTATCAACACCGGTACCAACATCCCCAGTGTTGCAACTCCTAACGGTCAGGCTGCATTCCTGTTCCTCCTGACCTCCGCCATCTCGCCCCTTATCAGGCTCTCCTATGGAGAAATGGTTAAGCTGGCCTTCCCCTACACCATAACCATGTCCGTCACCGGCCTCGCTTCTGTGTGGTACTTTCTATAGAATTAAGTTCACGCAGGTCATAAAATTAAAGCCCCTGCCGTTATCCGGCAGGGGCTTTCCTGTTCTACTGAGACTTCAAACTGATTACTGCTGCATACGCCCGATTATCCCATCGAGCTCCTTAGCCAACTCCGACATACGGCTGACGGCTTCGGCTGATTCATTCATAGCCCGTGCAGTTTCTCCGGCAATTGTGTTAATCTGTCCGGTAGAACGGCTGATCTGCTCACTGGCCGCTGACTGCTCTTCCGATGCGGTTGCAATAGACCGGACCTGATCCGCTGTTTCAGAAATCTTCTCAACAATTTCTTTGAGTATTTCCCCGGACTCATTGATCAACTCGGTTACTTCACCTATTGACTGGGTCGACTTCTCAGTATTGGCTATATTGGTTTTCGCACTATCCTGAATACGATTTATGTATTCGCCGACTTCACTGGTAGCATTCATGGTTGACTCGGCAAGCTTACGGACTTCATCAGCTACAACGGCAAATCCGCGTCCGGCATCTCCGGCACGTGCAGCCTCAATTGCCGCGTTAAGAGCCAGCAGATTGGTCTGGTCCGCAATATCGCTGATCACGCCCATGATATGGCCGATTCCATCGGCCTGCTTACCTAGGTCCGCCATATCTTTCTGCATCTGATCGGACTGCTGGCGAACCTGCGCAATTGTCTCAACCGCCTGCTCTACTTTCAGCTCACCTTCCCCTGCTTTCTGCTGAGAAATATCTGCAAGTTCAGCAGCGGTAGAAGCGTTTCGCGCAACTTCAAAAACAGTTGAATTCATCTGATCCATAGCAGTGGCAGCTTCACTGGCCATTACAGACTGTTCTTCAGCACCACGGCTGGACTGCTCAACCTGTGCTGCTAAGGCTTCTGAAAAGCTTGAAACCTGATTAGAAACTTCTGTTGCGCTGGCGGCTGCCTCGGAAATCATTATGCTGTTCTCTTCAATCTGTCGCTGCTGGTCACGAATTTCAGTCATATCAATCCAGATTGAAACTGAACCGAGCATATTCTTATCCATATCGTAGAACGGAGTGGTCGCGACCATTATATTTTTATGCTGCCCGCGAAGGGTGGTATACTCTAATTCCTGTTGAATCTGTTGTTCCTGCTTAATTGCTTCCTGTGAGAGAGTTTCCCGGCCCCGTTCATTAAAGAAAAATTCACCGGGATCCATACCCACAGCCTGTTCAGGTCCGACTCTGGTTTCAATAAGATCACAAATATGCTGGTTGGCCCATAGAACCTTGTCGTCAGGACCGACAATAGAGCAAGGCAGCACTAACCCCTTAAGAACACCCTCGGAAAAACCGAGCTTATGCTTAAGCTCGGCGACCATAAAAAATATGTTCTCTGAAAGATCCTTAAGCTCACATGAATATTTCCCGGTAAGCTCCGCTTTGAAATTGCCTAATGCAATCTGGCTTGTAAAATCACGAATATCCGCCATAGGCCCGGTAACAAGCCTACGAATAGTAAATACAATCAAGCTGACAATAAGGATGGCCATGACAATACCCATGACGATAAGCACATTCCGTTCTTCATTGGCAGCACGTTCCAAGTCAGAGACATAAGCGGACATACAGACGACCCAACCGGTTGAAGGCACTACCTGAAAAGATTGGAACTTATCCCGATCTTCCCACACATACCGGGTGTTCCCTTTGGGAACGGCAAGGCTGTCTTTCACAAATCGAAAATTGGAAATATCTTTTAAAATTAGTCCCTGATTTACCTTGTGGGCAATAATACGTCCTGTATCGTCAAGAATATATGAATAACCATCCTCACCGATCGAAATATCTCCGATCATTTTCTGCGCATATTGCTGCCAATCCACGGACATGTAGAAGATCCCAAGCATTTTACCCTGGTCATTCTTCACCGGAACACCCATAACCACGATATATCGTCCATCCAGCGTTGACTTTAATACATCAGAGACAGCAAACTGACTGCCATTAAGTATTTTACGCACATACTTTCTAGAGCTGAGGTCTGTGCCTGCTGTTGATTCACCATTGGACTGACTCCCGAAAAGAATATGGCCATCAAGTCCGACAGCCCCCATTGACGCAAGCCTTGTATTCCCTTTCAGCTTACGCTTTAAATCCTCCAGCACCATGCTGCGAACCTGTTCATCTCCGAAAGCGCTCTGAATCTCTCTATTCTCCGCATAGTCTTCAAGCTCACTATGGATAAGATCCAGAAATTGCTCAACTTCCTTGACAATCTTATTATTCAAAACTTTCATGTTCTGTTCCTGAATACTTAGAACAGCTGAATTGGTCATTGAGCTGACTACCAATATTAGTACTGCAACAGAGACAGAAACTGTCACCGAGATCAAAATCGACAACCAACTATTTATACTTTTAAACTTCATCGAAGCTCCCTGTTTATAGTAAACACTACATATTTTTTCTTGGTATAATGCTCCCTCAACTATAAAGAATCATATTATTTTTGTCGTTTTTTTCATTAGAAAGCAGAAAAACTGTATCCACAAAAAAAAGCCCCGAACTTTAAAAAGTACGGGGCTTAGCAGAACATAGTTAATTTTTAGTAATTATTATTTAGACTTATTGTAATCTTCCAACAAACCGTTCATCTTATTGAGCAATTCTCCACGCTCCTGCGCAACCTTTTTCCACTTCTTCTTTTCACTTTTCAATGCCTCAACAGTATGAAGCAGATCCTGAATGGTGTTGGCAGGGTAGCCATGTTTTGCGTAACTTCCTTTGCGAAGCTCTTCATCATTCCTTTGGCGCAAGGCACGTAACTGGCTGGCTGTTAATATCATACTCATAAACTGTTAATGGTTCCGGTCAGTACTTAAATCTACATCCTGAAAACCGCTAATGCAAGCAATTACAAAATATAAAACCTACATAGAAAAAGTCCGGCGGAAAACATCCCCCCGGACTTTTCATATTGATCAGTATCAACCGAAGTTATTCTAGCATGCGCATGAATTATAGCTGTACTCGGTCCTCTCGCGGTATTCTTCCTGCTTGCCTTTGTTCCAGCGGTTCACAGGACGATAATAACCGACAATACGGGTATAAACTTCTGCGTCCTTACCGCATTCAGGGCATTCGAAATGCTCGCCGTAGAGGTAACCATGATCCTCGCAAACCGAGAAGGTCGGAGTCACTGAGATATAAGGAATCTTGGTGTTGGTCATGGCTTTAATGATGAAGTTCTTGAGCGCATTTGTATCCGGAACGGCTTCGCCCAGAAAGGAATGGAATACAGTTCCGCCATTATACAGGGTCTGCAAATCGTTCTGGTGTTCGAGCGCGTAAACAACATCCTCGGTAGCACCGACAGGCAGCAGGGTCGAGTTTGTATAATAAGGGTCTTTAGTACCGGATGTATAAATATCGGCATAGAGATTCTTGTCGATTTTAGCCAAACGGTAGCAGGTTCCTTCACCGGGAGTAGCTTCAAGGTTGAACAGGTTTCCTGTTTCTTCCTGAAATCTTACTGTCAAATCTCGCAGGTGGTGCAGAACGCGCTGCATAAGACGTGACCCCGAAGGAGTATCAATGCCTTTACCAAGCAGGTTGTGGCATGCTTCGTTACCACCGATCAGACCTATGGTGGAAAAATGTCCCTTGAACCCGTTCTTCAGGTAACGCTGGGAAAAGGGAAACATTCCGTTCTCAAAGTTGGCGGAAACCAGTTTACGCTTGTACTCCAGAGAATCCTTGGCCTGAGTGGCGTACTCGGTGATCAGGTCGAGAAAATCTTCCTCACCCTGAGCGAGATAAGCAAGCTTAGGCAGGTTCAGGGTAACAACGCCGATGGAACCGGTAAGGTCTCCGGCACCGAAAAGGCCACCGGTCTTCTTGCGGATCTCACGCAGATCCATCTGTAGACGGCAGCACATGGAGCGTACGTCCTCAGGATTCAGATCGGAATTGATAAAGTTCTGGAAATATGGAGCACCGTATTTAGCTGTCATCTGCAACAGCAGTTCGCCAACTTCGCTCTCCCACGGGAAGTCCGGGGTTACGTTATACGTGGGAATAGGGAAAGAGAAGATACGGCCATCGGCGTCACCTTCGAGCATGACTTCAACAAAAGCCCGGTTGATCATCTCCATCTCTTCTTCATATTCACCGTAAGTAGTATCCTGAAACTCACCACCTATGATGACAGGCTCGTTAGCGATGTGCTTAGGGGGAACCATATCAAAAGTGAAGTTGGTGAACGGACTCTGCCCGCCCCAACGTGATGTTGTATTCAGGTTGAAGATCAGCTTCTGAATTATCTGCTTCACGCGGTCATAATCCAGACCGTCATAACGGATAAAAGGCGCGAGGTAGGTGTCCACGTTGTTGAAAGCCTGTGCACCGGCCCATTCATTCTGCAAGGTACCGAGGAAGTTGACCATCTGACCGGTAATGGAATCAAAATGGCGTGCGGGCCCGGAAGAGCAGCGTCCTTTCAGACCGAAACCGTCCAGCAGCAGATCACGCAATGACCATCCGGCGCAGTAACCGGCAAGACCGAAAGAAAGATCATGAATGTGAAAATAGCCATGCTCGTGGGCAAGCCTGATTTCCTCGGGATATTTTTCAAGGCAGTACCGGGCTTGAACTGCTCCGGACATGTGCAGCATCAACCCCTGAAAGGAATGCCCCATATTGGAGTTTTCATTTACCCGCCAGTCGGAACGGTCGAGGTAGCTTTCAATTGTTCCGGCGATGTCGAGATATGTTTCATCCTGACGGCGGAGTTCGCGGCGCTTTTCCCGATAAATGATGTAGCGTTCAGCAACAGAATAAAGGCGGTTCTCCATAAGAACCAGCTGAACCATATCCTGAACCATCTCCTGTTCAGGAACATCCACATCGGCAAGCTTCTCTTCAACCTTGCGGCCGAGACGTTTGCTCAGAAGTGGATCTTTGATACCGCTTGCTTTAAGAGCTTTAAAAATAGCTTCAGAAATACGGTCTGTAGACCAGGACTCGAGACATCCGTCACGCTTAAGAATTTGTTTGGGCATTAAACTACCTGATTAAAAATTTGTCCGCACACATCACCACCGCTCCGGGAAAAGGACGCAGAAAAGGAAGCAACCTCCCCAGATTGCAAGCCTACGGGTAAACCGTGTCTTATGGTGGTGTGGCAATTAAAGCAGGAGGCCCGGAAGGCACATCCCGCAGGACTTTTGAAACCGGAAAAGTCATAGACCTGTATTCCGGTAGGTTTGAACTGACCTGTCTCTGTATTGCACAGTTCCAATCTATTATGGACCGGTGCCGGACAGGTGCGCTTCAGGCCGGGGTGCTGGCTCGGGGTATGCGCAAAATGCTTCCCTGACAGCGGCAGAACCGCCCCGGATTCAAACCGGGTTCCCGCTTTGTTCGTTTTCAAGTGCTCAGAAAGCATCAAACGAACTCCTGAAGTGATGACGACAGAGGGCAGTCTACCAGACTCAAAAATATGGTCAAGACCCTCTAGACTTTTTCTTAATGAACAGCCCATCACCCTTAGAGCCACTTGGCCTAACACATGTGGAACACAAGTTTTCCACAGTTGTTCTTTTGATGTTCAAAAAAACTTAAGAGGCTGTTTTTGAAACAAAATCCTCTGTCATTTTCCCACAAAAACAGCCGAAAAAAATATCCGGCTGAAACTTTTTTTTTGCTGTCCTGTGACAGCGGCTTAATTTTTATTCTTTAAACAGTGTGGCTCTCTTCACGCAATTCATCAATCAATGTGCGTAACTCCATAGCCAGAACAGATAATTCTTTTGCGGAGTCATTTGATTTATCCATGGAATTTGTTGTCAATTCCGCCATCTGATTGATGTTCCGGGAAGATGAATTGATCTGGTCCGAGGAGACAGACTGCTGTTCGGCTGCGGCTGATATATTCTGGACCTGCCCGGTAACCCCTTCTACAAGATTTACAATTTCCTCGAGGGCTTCCCCGGCCTTCTCAGCCAGACGGGTGCTATCCAGAACAGACTTTGCTGCCTCTTCCATGCTATGAACATTCGCATTGGAACTATCCTGAATCGCTTCAACAACAAGGCTGACATCCTTGGTGGCATTCATGGTCTTTTCGGCAAGCTTGCGCACTTCATCAGCCACCACGGCAAAACCACGTCCAGCGTCCCCTGCACGGGCAGCTTCAATCGCCGCATTGAGAGCCAGCAGGTTGGTCTGATCCGCAATATCACTAACAACGGACATGATCCGTCCGATGTCCTCGACACGGACGTTCATGTCATTGAGGTTCTCTTTGAGTTTATCACTCTGCTCCTTGACGCTGAAAATAGAACGTATGGCTTCTCCGGTCATTTCTGCGCCCCGGTTTGCCGTATTCATAGCCTCCCCGGCACCGACCACAGCATCAGAGCAACTGCGGGCAACGTCCTGAATTGAACAGGTCATCTGATCTAGTGCTGAAGTTGATTCCGAAAGATTTAATTGCTGCTCTCTTGCCCTTCTGCTGGAATCCGCCACATGGTTGCTGATTTCATCAGAAGCAACGGATAGACCGCTAACAATCTGTTCCAGATTATGCACAACATCAAGAATTCCCTGTCTGCGTGCTCTTTCCGCTTCCTTCTGAGCTTCATTCAATCCCTGCAATGCATCATGGGCTGCCATTGCCTCACGTTCAGCATCTGCAGTAGCCTGCTCAATCCTGCCACGATCCATTTCAATCACATGCATCAATCCGTTGAAGGAATCAGCCAGATCCCCCAGTTCCCCACGCCCCTCCTGCCGTACCCGGAAAGAGAGGTCAGCAGTTCCCGAACCTATTTCACGGCTGGTACGGACAATTTCACCGATAATCCTGCGAAGCGGCTTAATAATGATCCTGCGGCTGACAAAAATAAGCAACACACCGATCAAAGCAGCCAGCCCACTCAAACCACTGACTACATAAACAGCCTGCTCCTGCATCGTGTTGTAACTTACGACCTGGGCCGTGCGGATATTCTGTTCCTGCTCGATGAGCGCGATGCGGGCATTGTCCATGTCCTGCATGGATTTCTGCATCTTAAGGCTGAGATTGTAATAGGATTTAAAAACATCGAGATATTCACCGGTCAAAGCAACAATTCCATTGAACAACTTAGCCTCGCGCCCATTGGGAAACAGAGGGGCAAACTGCGGATATGAAGCACCCATGCTTGAATCCGGGTCAATGCCCATCAGCTTTTCAATATCGACAATCAGGCCTGATCCGCTGGCTTCATCTTTATAAAGAATAAAATCCTTAGCCATTTCCTGAAAACCAAGGGGCTTATTAAGAAGAATTGCTGAGACATGCCTCTTGGCAGCCAGTTCATTCAGACCGTCAATAGACTTGGAAAGATTCTGTGCAAGCAAGCCCGGATCGTCAACTGAAGGCGATAATACCTTTTCCTGTAGGGCTATATTTATCTTAGCCTGTTTTCTTGCTGACCGATCAATACTTTTCTGTAGGGAGAGGGCCTGCCCCAAAATTTCCACCGAAATTTCACGAAGACGTTTAACCTGTCCTACCCCGGAATTGAACTGGCCCTGAAAATTGTTGAAACTGCGATCAAAAGAATTGAATGACTCTTTAAGTCCTTGAAGAGATTCGCTGGCCTGTTCATCGGAAGTTGCCCCTATGGCAACGTCGAGTTTGCCCTCCATTTGTCCGACTTTATCGTTATATGCCTTAAGCAGCTCTGATCCACCTTTACCTGATTGATCCATGGAAAGCTCTTCACGGTGAACCAGCCAGTCCATAGCTAGAGCCTGTGCTTCAGATTCAAGATTGATAATTTTATCGAGGTTGTTGCGAACTTCCATTTTTCCGGTCAACCCCTGAAGGGTCATGATTGCAGCCCCGCCCAGACACAAAGCGCACAATAAGAACAGAAGCATACCTGCCACAATTTTATGCGATAATTTAAGAGTATATTTCATTCCCCCGCTCCTTCATTTGCGAAAATGAACCTCATTTTCAAATGAAACATATAATTGCCTTTTCGAAAGTATTTTTTCAGAGGAATAATGAAAATGAGAACGATTTTCAACAAATTTAAATATTAAATTCAAAATACAAAAATTTGATGCACGAACTCAAAATTTATTTATAGAAAAAAGTACCCAATACCTTCCATTGATACTGGGTACTTTTGCACAAAAGTTTTCCACAGATGTTCTTTAAATGTTCAAAAGATGATGTACTAAAACGTCATATTCATCTTTTCAACGCAGCCGAGCAGGATCACTTTTTCCTCTTCGGAGAATTCGGAAGTCAGCTCTTCAATCAGCCTCAGATGCAATCGGTCATGCTCTTCAAACATCTCCTGCCCACTTTCCGTAAGCTCAACTAGAATTGAGCGCCGGTCTGTCTGATGAGGTTTGCGGCAGACAAATTCCTTATCTTCAAGACGATCGACCAGCACGGTCAAAGTGCCGGTGGTTATGCCCATACGCTGAGCCAATTCTTTCATACGCATGGACTTATGAATGCCCAGCACCTCAAGGGTGTGCATCTGGGGCAGGGTCAGTCCTTTTTCACGCACAACATCATGCTCCCATGAAGAAAGTTTCTCGTAAAATTCAATAACAGCATGGTTGAGCTTATCCAGCACAGAGACCTCCGCTTTATATATTAACGTAACTGTAGATTGCAAAACCGATAGTCATCATCCCGGCGGTGCGCATAACCAGCGGCTCAACCCAATGCTGCTCAAGGGTACGCACAAATGCAGCCGCACGATAAATGGCATAAATCACAGCCGCGAGGGCTGTTCCCGTGCCCAGCGCGTAACTGCCGAAAACAGCAGTCCCTTTGAAAACACTTCCGGAATCAAGGGCATATTTATACATGATGGCCACAGTGGGACAAGGAACAATCATATTCACAAAACCGATTGAAAACATACCCCATACAGTGACGCTGCGCAAAGCTGATTTTCCGTGGCTGCATGAACATCCACATCCTTGATGAGTGTGGTCATGGCTATGACCATGGTCATCGTGATCGTGGTCGTCGTGATCGTGGTCGTCGTGGTCGTGGTCGTCGTGGTCGTGGTCGTCGTGGTCGTGGTCGTGGCTATGCAGCAATTCGGGCTTAATAATCAGGATTGAGCCCAGCAGCATCAGAATTACCACGGTGACGATATCCACGATGTATGTCAGCGAATCCGGGATGGTCAAGGAGATGGACCCCAGCGTCAGCCCGATAATCAAACAGGCCAGAGTGGTCCCCAGAATGAAGGCTGAAGTCAAAGAAAACACGCGCGTACCCTTTTTCTCTCCGCACACAAACGGAGCCAGCACCAGCCATGAGTGCCCGCACGGGTTGATTCCATGGATTAATCCCAGAAAGAGGCTCGACTGCATTGCTACCCAGAATATTGAATCTAATTCCATCCTAAACTCCATATAATTTGACAATCAAATTAAACTTGATTCAAAATTCCTATGCTGAAATTAATTTGATTGTCAAACTATTTGTTATGCAAACCATATTTTGCTGACACTAAAAAAGCCCGTCCGAAATTAATCGGACGGGCTTGCAATGGACGGAACATTACAAAAGACTTAAATATTACCGTGCGATGTCAGCAAAAATTCCTCGTAACAAACCGGCTAAATCCTGTGGACTGAGTTCAATATCAAGCCCGCGCTTGCCGCCGCTGACGTATATTGTCTCGAAATCTTCTGCAGATGAATCAATTACTGTTGGCAGAATTTTTTTCTGCCCCAGCGGACTTACTCCGCCGACAACATATCCGGTAGTACGCTCCACCAATTTAACGTCAGCCATGGCAATCTTCTTGACCTTCAATGCCTTGGCAAGAGCTTTGAGATCGAGCATTTTCATAACCGGAACCACAGCCACGAATAAATCGCGCCCACTCCCGGCAACAAGGGTTTTGAAAACGCGCGCCGGGTCTACTCCCAGTTTTTCCGCAGCTTCTTTGCCGTAGGCTTCGGCAGACGGGTCATGTTCGTATTCATGAACATTGAATTTAATCTTCTTTTTCTTGGCGATATTAATTGCAGGTGTCATGAGGACTTTTTACACAAGGAGTATCAGGATTGGCAAGAGTACCTAGACCAAAATCTTATTGATAAATCCCTGAGGGGTGATTTCGTCTAACCTCAGATTATAATGATCAGCCAGTTGAACAACCTGCGGAGCCAGTAGCCCGCACCGTTCTATCAAAAAACTATTACTGAACAGGTCTGACACATTGCCGTCAAACCGCTTACTGCCATTTTCAAGGCAGATCGCGCGTGAGCAATTTTCAGCCACAAAGTCCATATCATGACTGATTATCACAACTGTCCGTCCCTGCTCGCCGAGTTTTGATATCTCGCCCTCAAGCATGGATATTTCAAGGGGATCAAGCCCCGCTGTCGGTTCATCAAAAACCACTATCCCGGTATCCATAGCCAGCACCGAAGCCATAACCAGCCGCTTGCGCTCGCTGAAACCCAGATCATGCGGATTGCGGTCCTTCCGGTCAAGCAGACCGAATACAGATAAAAACTTCTCGACAAGCACACTTATACGCTCTGGCTCATATCCAAGATTTTCAGGCCCGAAGGCAACTTCATCCCAAACGGTGGCCTTACATATCTGATCATCCGGGTTCTGGAATAACATTGCAACTTTCCCGGCCAGAACAGAAACCTTCTCACCGACAGTTGCAACAGAATTCACCGAAACAGTTCCGCCCGTAGGCTTAAGCAAACCATTAAAATGGCGCACAAGAGTACTTTTGCCCGATCCGTTATGCCCGAGCAGCGCAACAGTTTCCCCCTGTTTCAGACTAAATGAAATATTATTCAGCGCCAGCACTCCGCCGCTATAGCAGTAGGATAAATTAGAAACCTCAATGGTCATGCCTGATCTCCTGAGCAGCATCCAGCCCTGCCACGGTTCCGCTCAATGTAACGGCCTGTTTCCTGTCTTCTGCCCAGCAGCCATGGTCACGGGCGATCCCCGAAACCTTGGTGAAACGAGTCCAATCCAGACCGATATCTTTAACTACAGGAGAAATAAGTACCTCAGAGGGCGGACCGTCCAGCACAATTCTACCTTCGTGCAGAGCCAGCACACGGTCTGCATAATAGGCAATACTCTCCATGCGCTGTTCGACCAGCACAATGGTCGTTCCACTGCTGCGCAAGCCGTCCAGAATCTCGAAAACCTGTTTTGCAGCCAGAGGATCAAGAAAAGTGGTCGGCTCATCAAGAACCAGCACCGGAGTTTCACAAGCCAGAGCAGCTGCAAGAACTACTTTTTGCAATTGTCCGCCTGAAAGGCAGTGCGGCGAACGATCCGCGAGGTCTGAAAGCCCGGTCAGAGCCAGAGCCTTTCCCACCCGGCTTATAATTTCTCTGCGTTCCACCCCCCTGTTCTCAAGGCTGAAACCAACCTCTTCGGCTATAGTGAAACGGATACCTGAAAGCTGCCGTTCCGGGTTCTGCATGACAAGGGACACCGATTCTGCCAGCTCCGCCAGCGGAGTCTCTGCCGTGTCCTTTTCGCAAACCCGGACACGCCCTTCAACTTGGCCATGATAAAGCTGGGGGACAGCTCCGCAAAGGGCATTGCAAATCGTCGACCTGCCGCTATTGTTCGCCCCGATCAGTGCCACGAATTCACCTGCCCCGATTTTCAAATTCAAACCGCTTAGAGCAGGTCGCGCAGCAGTAGCGTAAGTGTAGGAAAAATTTTCAATCTCAATTAGGGACATAGCGGTACAATATTGTTTTATAGATCAGAAGCAAAACGCAAACCAGTATCATCAGCACTCTTGCAATTCGCTGACCTGCTGAATCTTGAACGATGCGCATGGAAGTACGCGGACATCTGGAACGGAAGCCCCGCAACTCCAAAGCTATGGCCCTTTGCTCAATCTCGGAAAAGGCTCCCAGAATCAGAGGAGATATCAAAGGCGCAATAGATTTGGCCCTGTTCAGAAGCCCTCCCTCCGAATCAAGACCACGAGACCTTTGCGCATCCTGAATGGTCTTAACCCTCGCCCGCATAGCCGGAAGCATGAGCAAGGGACTTCCGCAGACATAAGCCAGCGAAGAAGGCATTCCGGACTGAATCAGAGAAGTAATCAGATCAGCCGGATCAGTAGTAAAAACAAAGAGCAGAGACATGCTCAAAATCGCCGCTAACTGCAAAAGCACAATTCCCGCGAAATGCAGCCCTTCAAGGTATAAGGATATCCCGTGATATGTGGCCAGAACGGTCTGGTTGCCGGGATAAAGCAGCCCGTGAATAGGGATCATAAACAGGGCAATGGGAAGAAGAGTAGCGAAGAGGAATTTCCAGACACGAACGGCGACACCCGCCCAAATTGCCAGAACCGAGCTCAGGACCCAAAATCCAACATCAGGCCAGATACCACCGGGAGCACAATAAACCGCCACCCCCGTAAGCAGCACAAGTGCAAGCTTGCTCAGGGGGTGGACGGAGTGGATACTTGATTTCCCTGCGCAAAACAGGGATACATTTGCAGTCTGCAAAGAACTTGACCTTAGGCCTTGGACAACATAGGAAAACGGGCTGCAGCCCTTTCGGGCAACCCTTTCACAATTCCCCATACCAAGACGGCTGTGACGACTTTATCAATAACATTTGCCGTAAACACGGTAACTACCACGGACCCGAAAAGATCACGGCCAAGTGCCAGCAGGTAAGCCATAGCGAAATCAGCACCACTTCCGGTAACTCCGCCGAACATGTAAAGGCGGATAGGAACGGCAACCACGGAGTTGAAAACTGTAATTATCAAACCGGCGAGAATGGCAGTCCACCAGTTTTTGAACATACCCATTCTTGCGCAATATCCTGCGGCAATACCGATAACCATGGCAACAGGAGAAAAAGCAGCAGCAACCGGGGATGAAATAACACCCCAGATCAGGTTTGTAACAAGCCCTGCAAGTCCGCCAGCCCATGGTCCGGCAAGCACTGCCACCAGCACTGTTCCTATGGAATCGAGAAAAATAGGAAGTTTAAGAAGTGAAACAAGCTGGCCCACAGCGATATTGATAACAATTGCCACCGCTATCAACACCCATGTAAATGTTGTGAAATCTTTTTTGAATTCTGAACTGATACCCATCCCACTCACTCCTTGCTACTTGTTTATGATTTGATTTCCAGTTCCGGATACCCGGTATCTGGATCAAATGTTCTAAGAAAAGAATACTCTGGAAAAACACCCAGCACGATTTCAGCGGTTGTGTATATTCTGCTGCCTTCCAGCAGGTGCGCCCCGATGGTTTTCCCTTCTCCGTCTGAAATGGCTATATGAAAATGGGAGCCGTGCCGGGAAAGCACCCCGGTCAGGGATACTATCTCGAAATGCCCGGTCAGCTCAGTGCTCCGGGACTGATTGGCAAAACGCAGCACCGCATGGGTCAGACTCCCTACACAGGTCAGCACACATGCTGCTTCTATTCCCTGCTCCTGCACGACTTTTTCCAGCTCCAGCAGAAGATCCTGCCCCGGTTTCAGCCTGAGTGCCAATGACTCCATATTAACAACTCCATTCCTTTTAAGATTGAGCATTTCTTTTAAGGAGCAATAAATACATCACCATATCAAATACATCCAATCGGAAATGGAAATCCACTACAGCCTCTGATATCCGAAAAAACAATATTTGAGAAAGATCTTTGTTTCATATCCACACAAACAATTATATTATAACACTTCCCATAATCTTAAATCCCGGCAAACAGAAGCGTCCCGCAGAATTTATTCTGCGGGACGCTTTTTAATTCGACCATTTTTTCACTCACGCCTTAGCACCATTAAAGTAGCACTGCTGCGCGAAATATCTTTCGCATGATCATCACGGACAACGGTATCCACAATGATCAATGTCCGGCCACGCTTGAAGACTGTTGCTTCCGCAGTGAGCCGCCCCTTGGAAGCTGTAGCCAGAAAATTATTTTTCAACTCCACGGTCACCATATCCTCACCGGAATTAAGGGTGGTCATCACCGCGTGAGCAGCTGTTTCGCTGGAAAGGGCAATGGACAGCCCGCCCTGAATATTACCAGCCCCTTGTATAAATTCGGGTCTGATTTCCATGCTCATCCGGGCATAGCCCTCACGGATTTCTTCTGCCCTGATTCCCATAAAATCCAAAAAAGGATTATCAACCGGATTGCCTTCGGTCAGATTCTTCATATACGACTCATAATCCGACATTTGAAACTCCTGTTCTGCGATAAAATAATGTCAGCACTTTTATCAGCAACAACATTCAAAACGCAACCACATCATGTCCCGCACAGCCCGCTGTAGTCTGAAATTCCGAAAGAAACTTCATCTAAATCATAATATGCATCACCAAAGCGAGAAAATGCCCTGCAGATCTTCACAGATCTACAGGGCATTTTAAAGGCAAATACCTGAATCTTTCTAATAGGCTTTACGTTTATTGATATTTTGCCCGATCACGCTGAAGGTATTCTCGACGACAAAGATCGCTTCAGGGTCAATATCGAAAACCACCTGTTCCAGAGACCGCAGACGCAAATTGTCAGTAATAGAATAAACCATGTCTATCGGTTCACCGGAGAACCCACCCCTACCGGGAATAAGCGTGGCATGCATGTTCCTTTTGCGGGTCAGCTCATGCACAATTATTTCCGCTTTGCGGGAAATTACGCGAACGGCTTTGCGCTGGTTGAACAGGGAAAGAACATACTCGGTGACAACTGAGCTGATGAAAAGCATAAGCAGCGAAGCTATAATCTTGTCCGGTGTATAGCGGCTGAGGGCGAAAGTCATGACCGCAGCATTAATTATAAAGTAAAAAGCACCGAATCTGACTCCGTAACGCTGGTTGAGAATGACCGCGACAACATCAAGTCCTCCGCCACCGCCGTAAGTCCTCAATATCATGCCGCACCCGGCCCCCATCACAGCACCAGAAGCAATGGCCGCATACATTTCATTGCGAATACCAAGATCAAGGTGAACATAGGATGTCATCACTGTCACCAGTCCCATGGTCAGCAAATTCAAGAAAAAAAATCTGCGGCTGACCCCTTTCCATGCCAGCAGGAACAGAGGGATGTTCAAAAGCAAATACCACCGGGATAATGAATATTCCGGTGATATCTTCTGTATGACAACAGCGAGACCGTAAAGGGCTCCGGGAACAAAATTCTGATGTGCGGCGATGCCGTTGTACCCGACAATGAAAACAAAGGCTCCCGCAGCCATAAGAAAAATATTCCAGGCAAGGGAGTCACTGATTTTTCTGATTCTTTTATCCATAATTATGAACCTTGCGCCTCATAAACTTTAACGTTCCGCCATAAAGGGCAAAAATGATCCCGGAAAGAATAACCAATCCACTGAAAATCTGGTTCATGTTTACCGGTTCGTGGATTGCAAACCAGGCAACGACAGCGCTGGCAGGAGGCAGTGTGTAATAGAAAAGTGCTGTCTTTGATGCTCCGATAGCTTCCACCGCCATGTTCCAAAAAAGGTAACAGAGAATGGATGCAAACACGGAAAGATATATCAGGGAAATGGCCAGATTGTAAGTCAATTCAGGCATCACAATCTGTCCGCCTGTTTCCCATAGGTAGAGGGGAACAATGTACAGGGTACCGAAAAAACAGCAGGACATAAGCAGGGTTGTCTGACTGATCTTTCCGGCCACTTTGTTTACCACGGAGTTATAAACAGCAGACATCATGGCCGTGCACAGGATAAGCAGGTCTCCTTTAGCAAAACTCATATTCAACAGGGCGCTGAGACTGCCGTCAGTTACTAACAGGGCAACACCGAAAGTGCTGACGGCAATCCCCGCATACATGCTCGGCTTGAGTTTTTCCTTCATAAAAAATTGCGCAATCAATGCTGTCAAAAGGGGAGACAGAGTGGAGATGAGAGACATATTCAAAGCTTCAGAGGTATGGCCTGCGATAAATATAAGGGTATCGTAGAGGGAAATACCGCAAAGGGCGATAACTGAAAGTTCTCTCCAGTACCGGACCACCAGATGGCGTTCTCTTATGAATGATTTAAGCCCGAAAGGCAGGAAAACTAATGTGGCTAACACCCAGCGCATAAGGTTCAGAGTCGCCGGATCGATCGTCCCGGCCAGCCCCCGGGCAGCCACAAAGTTGCCGCTCCAGTTTAAAATAGCTATAATAATAAATAGATATCCGGCTTTCTCAGTCTTTTTAAATTCATTCCACTTCATAATCCAGCTCCTGTAATATATAAATGGCCTGCCCGTAGTTGCGGGGCAGGCCTAAACCTCTTTGTTGGGAAATATGCCGATAGGAAATTTCCGTACGTCAAGGGTGTCGGTTCAAATATCTCGGTTACCGGACAAGCTCATGGAAACCCGGATTTAAACGCCGATACTAATGGCGGAATCCAGCTTTATTTGCGTGTAGAAAGCGGGCATGGGGAAACTGCAGCCAAAGAGACCTGTAAATCCTGCAGCACTCCGAAACGTTCACCGGGCTTTCCAAGAGCTTTTCACTCGATATAAAGGCGCTAGCCTCATAATCAATAAAAACCGGTAGCACAATCATTCTCTGTAAAGCATATGTTGTGCCATAAACATAACTACCCGATTTTATAATATATTTACTAAAATAAAGATAAAAAGCTAACCACCAACACGACAGATATGTCGCTACACAGATCTAAAACACCTATAAACACATGTTTTAAAACAATAAAATAAAAAAGCGACAAAAGTGTCACTATAGAAACTTTTGTCGCTTAAGGTAACGATATATGTGAAGTTTATCTGTTTATAATCCGTACTTCTTCAATTTGCGCTGCATGGTACGCATATTAAGACCCAGCTCGGAAGCTGTGATCCCTCTTTTCCAGTGGTTACGTTCAAGGGCCTTCAGCAGAATATGACGCTCAAAGGCATCGACCGATTCGCCAAAAGTTGCACCTGGGCCGACTAGACTCATAGCCTCACTGACATCACTTCTCCCCTCGTGAGGATGAATCCCCAAATCACTGAATACCATCTCACCGAAGGTCAGGTAACGCTCAAGAACGTTCTGCAATTCACGCACGTTACCTGGCCAGTCATGGCTGTCCATGGCGGCCCGAATCTTTCCGGGAATACGCGGTAGAGAATCCGTGCGCCCAAGGTAACGGGATACAAATTCATTTATCAGCAGCGGTAAATCTTCGATCCTTTCCCGAAGAGGGGGAACATGGATGGGCAGGACATGCAAACGGAAAAAAAAGTCTGAACGCATCAATCCCTGCCGGACCAGTTCGCTGAGATCCCGGTTGGTGGCTGCAATCAACCTGAAATTGGAAGAACGTGGATCTGTTCCGCCCACCGGAGTATAAAGCCTGCTCTCAAGAGCACGCAGCAGCTTAACCTGCAAAGCCAGATCAATCTCGCCGACTTCATCAAGAAACAGAGTACCACCGTCAGCTGCGGCCAGATACCCCTGACGGTCTGACGTGGCTCCGGAGAATGCCCCTTTCACATGTCCGAAAAATTCACTCTCCATCAGGTTGGAAGGAATTGCTCCGCAGTTTACCGGTATATATGCTCCTTTCGATCCGCTTTGCTCATGAATGGTCTGGGCGACAAGATCCTTACCCGTTCCTGTTTCACCAAAAATAATCACGTTGGAATCACGCTTAGCGGCCTTCATAATCAGCTTGAAAACCTCACGCATGCCATTACTTTTGCCGATAATGCTACCGAACTTGAAACGGTCCTCAAATGTGCCGCGCAAACGCTGATTTTCTTGTAGCAACTCATATTCACGCAATTTCTGGGCACTCACATCGACCATGATTCCTTCAAGATAAATGGGAATTCCCTCTTCATCATAAAGGCACTCACCCTGATCCCATATCCACTTCTGACGGTCTGAATCGAGACAGACGCGATATAGAAGTTTATACGGACGGCGGCTCTGGATTGCGGCATCCTGCTCTGTACGCATAGATCTGAGGTCGTCAGGATGGGCCAGAGTTTCCATCACGTTGGTTTCCTGATCTGTGAAAAACTCCGGAACTACACCAAAAAGCTCATTGCACCCCTTACTGACAAAAACAAGAGTCGGGTTCCAATTTTCATCCAGTTTACAGCGGTAAACCATACCCGGAAGGTTGTTGAAAAGCCTGGTCAACTGAAGCTTGCTTTCCTTCAACTCTTTTGCGGTTTCCTTGAAAGACTTGACCTGCTCCTCGAGGATGCGGCATTTCTCGAAAAGATCATCATATGTAGGTTTAGACATTCTCCCTTCCTCCTGCAAAGACATGCGACATATATGTCACGACACCTATGACATCAAATGATTTAGAGCAAGAAATAAAGCATACAATAATATACGGAATACATTGGTCAAAAAAAACGGCTGCCCTTTTTAAAGAACAGCCCAATGTAACTATTATGCATTATGAAGTTTATCCAGACCGTACTCAGTAATACGATAAACGGTAACAAGCTCTCCGGCATCACCAGCGTGAGAACCTTCTTCGTAAATGATACCTCTATCTTTCAATGACTTGAGATGTTCGTCAATGGTCGAAACCGAACAATACTCTTCGCCGGAATAATACGCGCAGACAAGCTCATGGATGCCTTTCACATCAAGGGCTTCACCGTTACTGAAAAGACCGGCAATATAGAGTTTAAGAGGATTCTGAGCTGTCATATTCATATCATTTTCTCCTTAGTCTTCATTACGCAGGTTGATCATGTACTTGGATGGCCCCACAACCATGATCATGCCGACGGTGATAATTGCTGCTCCAATGAGCAGGGATGAAGTAATTTCGACCTCTGCAAGCAACTAGCTTAAAAAAATTCCACACAGAGAATAAATAATATTAATGGCCTTGGCCCTGCTGACACCGGTCATGTTCACAGCCCGATTCCCGCAGAGGTAAGAAAGCGCTCCGTCAATTTTAGCGCCCAGAAAAGTTAATAAAAGGGCCGGATTAATCCGGCCCTGAATCAACTTCCATAAAAACAGGCAGAAAATCTGAAAAGACCTGCCGCACGGAGTAAGGAAGAGTACGTAAGCTGTAATATTGCTTGGATACATATCCGTGATCTGCTCAACCTTTCCCCCAGACATGCAGCTGACGACTATGCGCAGTCGTGCTTGTCCCAAGGCTCGCGGTTGTCACGCTGAAGGGCTACTTCCATACGAGCGAGTGCTTCTTTGAGCTTGGTTACTTCTTTAATCTTCATGTTGGGATCTTTCAGGATCTGGTAGAGAACTCCACCTGTGCAGTCCGCAGTAACAGGCAGATCAGCAACGTAGCAGATGGTTGCGATGATATCAGCAGCATTTGCGGAACGATCAACAGTACCAGCTTTCTTGTTTACACCGAGACCTGCGAAATAAAGACCGTTGTTGGAAGCGATAACGATCAAGGTACGGCGGTCCGCAGCGTCGGAGATTACTTCAAGGGCAGCTTCAAGAGCGGCACCATCAACATCACCGAGCTCGACAATTGCACAAGCGCCATCTTCTTCAAAAACTTTTGCGATGCCTTCAGGGGCAACAACAGCTGCGCCTTCAATTTTGGAAACTGCTTCAACTACACCGGTATTGTCGAAGGAAGACACGCATGCTGTCTTTTTCATAAATTTTGTCAGGGCTGCACCATCCGCGTCTACTGCGGCGGAACCACAAACAACAAGAATTACTTTTTTATCTGCCATTTCATTTTCTCCTAAATAATCTTTATATTTTACAGGTAGTTCGTTCTGAAAACCTATTTATTTTTATCTCTTTATTTTACTCAATATATGCAATTAAACAGCTGATCCTGCGGCCTTTACCTGACTGAAAATTACAAACCTAAAAGTTTGGAGACTATCAGGCTTCTGGAATTATCTGCATATTTACCGATCAGACAGCAGAAACTTTAAAATTCTTGGCAAGCTCATTGTGATCACTCAATCCGGGGCAAGAGGCAGGGCCTCTTCAATGGTTACCCCCTGCTTAACAATATATACGGCATCACCGATAAGCAGCAGCGCCTTGCCGCCTTGCCTCTTGTTTTGGCAGTGGGGCCAAAATTTTCTTCCTTCCGGCTCTTTATCTACGATGTCCCCCCGAGCCCGCCTGCGGTGCGGCGTAATCCAATCATGGGCGGACTGGAAAACCGCACCGCATAAGCGGAATCGGGTGTGAATTGACCTTGGGGGGTCAAAGAATATTACTTGTCGCCTTCGAATATCTGGTAGCAGACTGCACCTTCGGTATCTGCGGGAACCGGGTTGCCGGTTGCGTGACAGAAAGTAGGAACAACGTCAGCCAGCCAGCGGGGACGATCGTATACGTAACCCTGTTTAACGCCGGGACCACGCCAGATCATAACGTTTTTCAGGGAACCGCATCCGGACTCACCGGTAGGGAAACCGTAGCCGTGCTCAGCCATGTATTCGGGCTTGAGAACGTAAACAACGTCACCGGCCTGCTCGCCTCCCATACCGAAAACTTTAGCGTCTTCTTTGGGAATAGCGCACATTACCGGACGCTCACCGGTTTCAGGGTGTTTGTAATCGTAGAGAGCGTCGATGATTTCATCACGTACTTTTTCGTAATCTTCATCCTCAACAATACCGCCGGGGTACTTGGACTTGAGGTTTACGTATACGAACATGTAACGCTGCGGCACAGCCTTGGATTTCTCAGGAATAAGGTCGTAGTTGAATCCTTCGGACTCTTCCCACACGGAACCGGCTTTATCAGCGCTACGAGCTTCGTAAGCGGTCAGTCCGGCCTGTTTGAGAGCTTCAGCGGTGTTAAGAATCGGTCCGATGGGGGTTGCGCCGTGGTCAGAAATTACACAAGTCAGTGTATCTTCAGGCATGTTTTCCATCATGATACCGAGAAACTTGTCTTCAATCTGGTAGATAGCACGCTCAAGATTAAGTGCATGTTCACGAATGGTTTCATCTTCGCTATCCATCTTATCGAGGAAGCCATGGTAGAACCAGTCAATGAGATGGGTATGCATGTAAAGCAGTTCCCAATCCTGATTGTCTCTCATGAGAGTGGTGATAACTTCAGTCAACCACTCGGAGTGGAACTGAGCCAGCTCAACGATGGTTTCATCATCAATGATGCCGTTGGCATGGCCAACAAAACCCATGTCGTTAGCAATGATGTTTTTGGAGAAATCTACATTCTTAAGTGCATCAGCAGGTGCGCAGTAGCCTTTGGTTCCGTTGATACCGGAAATGTAGAGCTTGAACTCTTCAGCGTCATCAGAAAGTTCCATCAGTTTGCAACGGAAGTAACCGGGCTCAATGCGGCCGTCAGATTCGATAGCGAACTGATATTCGATTACATCAGACCACTCGCGCAGCTTGATGGTGAAAAATGCTTTGGAAAAATCTTTTTCAGGGCAAAGTGCGAAGATATCATAACCGTCATCTTCGGATTCCCAGGTCAAACCGTACCATGTCTGGGGCTTGAGGGGATCCATGGCATGGCCGAATTCCATGGGAATAACCATTTCCAGAGGTTCCAGATCTTCAATCTCTTCAGGAATGTTTTTCCAGCCTTCAGCTTCTTCGAAACGAGCCTGAATACCGATCGGATAATAATCAGTAGCTACGCAGGATTCAGCGCAAAGCCATTCTTTGTGTTCGTAACCTTCGATCTGCCAGCGGTGCTCTGCAGAGGAAAGGCCTTCACCCTGAACCATGATGCCGTTTTCCATTTTGGAAGGCCAGGAAGTGGGGTAGTTGACAACAAGAGATTTCTTTCCAGCTTTATCCCATGCGTCCCAAATGGTCTGCGCAGTAAGCATCTGAGAACCGAAAGCCTGTACACACTTGGAGAAGTGCAGGGACTCTCCTTCGTTGTAATAGTAATAGTCCTCTACTCCATGAGTACGCGGGAATGCACCGGTGCAGATAGTAGCCCAGGACGGAGGGGTGACTGTAGGCATATTGTAGCCTTCAGTCATGTATGAGCCTTCGGCCTTGAACTTTTTAAAGTTGGGCAGTGCGCCTTCTTCGATAAGAGCTTCAAGTCTCTTGGGAATAGCGCAGTCAAATCCGAGTAATGCTACTCTTTTAGCTTGTTCTGCCATTTTAAATCTCCTTTTATTTCAACTACTTATAATTTTTGCCTTACGTAAAGAAAGCCCCCCGGATGGTTACCCATTAGGCCCGAAGGACCTTTCCTTTGCTACGCTAGGTTATTTATTTTTTTGGTGTGCAGCACATCATAAGTGCGTTGTCTTCTTTGACCATCTTAAACCATGCCGCTACCGCAAAAGCGATGGGGATGAGCATAAGTGCGCCTGAGAAGTTAGCGAAAATCTTAACCGGCCCAAGACCGCCCATGGTGATGGCCGCAAGTGCCAGACCGGCCTGAACAATAGCCCAGTAAAAACGATGACCGCGAGTAGGTTCGTGTCCTGGAACCAGACGAGTGGTCGCAGAACAGGAAATTACATATGCGCAGGAGTCGACACTGGTTGCCAGGAAGATGGTTGAAAAGATGCAGTAACCGATAAGAACGAAGCTACCTGCAGGCAGAGTGCTGAGCACTGCAACCAGAGCAGCCGGACCACCGCTTGCCTTAAGTACGCCGACAGCATCGACAACACCGGTAAGCTGAGCCCACATGGTGTAACCACCGAATACCGCATGGATCATGTAGGAACCGGCTATACCACCGGCAAGCCCCATGCCGATAACGTTTCTTACAGTTCGCCCTCGGGAGATGCGAGCAATGAACAATCCCATGAACGGACCGTAGGAAGCCATCCACAGAGCATAAAAGATAGTCCAATCCTGAGGGAAGGTGCCTTCAGTATAAGGATCTGTCCAGAAGATCATATCCCAGAAATTACCGACCATATGACCGAAGGAGCTTGTGAAGTTATCCATAATGAAAACGGTGGGACCTGCAACAAGGCAGAAAAACACCATGGACAGAGCGATAACAACGTTAGCATCGGAAAGAAGCTTAATACCTTTGTTCAAGCCCATGGAAACACTGGCGGTAAAGATAACGGCACTGATAGCGAGAATGATCATCTCGAGAGTAAAGCTGGGTTCGATACCGAGAGTCTGTGCTAAAGCATGGTTAACGATAGGAACAGACACACCCATAACAGCGGCATTGGAAAACATGAGACCGATGATGAAGAAAATCTCGATTCCCTTGCCGATGCCGCCGTTAACCTTATCGCCGAGAATAGGCTCTGCTGCTGCGCTGATCCGAAGTACAGGCTTTTTACGCTTGTAAAACATGTAGCAGATAGGCAGTGCAGTTACCATGTACCAAGGCCAGGTAACCGGGCCCCAATGCAACAGAACATAAGACATCGCCCACTCGAAAGACTCCCTGCTCAGTGGTTCTGCAAACTTTGGGGGATAAGCAAGGTTGAACAGAGGCTCAACAATGGACCAGAACATAACCGCACCGGCAACACCGGAGCAGAACATCATTGCAATCCACGAAAAGTTATTAAATTCAGGCTTTTCATTTTCATCTCCAAACTTAATGTTGCCGTAGCTGGAGAACATGAAAAACACGCACAGGATCATCATACCTACGGTTACCCACAGATAGAGTGTTCCGGTGTTGTGAGTGAATACAGAGTATGCGGCCTTGAGGACCTTTTCACTGGTTTCGGTAAACAGGATTGAACATGCAATGATACCAAGAAGCACCAAGGTAGCCGGGACCAATATCTTTAAATCCGGACGAAGATCCGCTCCTTCGCCTTTTATACTTGTAGCCATACTTCCTCCCTTTAAGTAAGTACGCTTGCAACTCTTTTATATTTCTAAATCTTGATTAAAGAGCCTAGGTTGATTGTGCTATTGCAACTACCGACCTAAACGGCAGTCACCCCTTAAGGCATGGATCCATTCATGCGTCTGCAGCCGCACGGCGACCATACAGCAATTAGCGGGCCAAACCAGTAAGGACTCACGAAAACCAGCGCAGGACTTGTGAAAGTTTGATCAATGCCCTTAATAGACATTTCTCCACGCATGCGACGCGAGTGTCGTAAAAAAGAGTCTTTGACGATGCCCATCCGCAAAAACAAAAGCCGGAACCCTGCTATGACAACCATGTCGCCACGCAACAAAAAGTGTCGCGATTGAATTGGGGCTTACAAGTCACGGCGGTGATGTTTACTTAATTCCTCTAAGCAAAAGCAAAAAAGAACATAGTCTGCAAATAATGACCGCCTACAATCCCACACTATACAATTTTACGAAAACACATATTAACACTAAGTGGGCATGTGTTATTCCAAACATACGATTACAACTATAACATCTCTAAGTTTTTGTTAAAATGAACACGGACAATATCCTTAATCCAGAGCAGACAATCTTATGCATATTAGAAGTTTATTTAGATTTTATTCCCGCTTTTGCTCAGAGAAAACGCTGTTGAGGGGCAAAAACTAAAGACTAAGGAAAGAGAATAGGCTTAAACATGAGAAGAAAAGCGTGGCTGTGACAAAAGGTATTCTGGTCGAGGCCGATATCACCTCAAGCAGTTTTTTACTTGGAGTAAGGGGCAATAACGTTGATAGGACCCGAGGCAATATTGCCCCGGCACCAATACTGAAAACGGGATAAGACAGAGAAGATTACTGTTTTTGAACAGGATGTCGCAGAGCTGAAATGAAGACTAAAATTGAAGCTAACCCTCAAAAGCAGATATGACAACAGACTATCTCATGAATAACATACCGGAATGCAATCTTTTTCGAGGTTCAGTGCAGCTTCATGCTCCAGCTGTGCACCTGCGTAACAACCTGAAAAAAAATACTTATTCCTGAAAAACAACATGTTATGACAGATAAAGAGATAACAATACCCCACCATACGACTCATATCTATTGCCTCTCGTTGCTAAGAACAATATCAATTCCCTCCGGGGTTCTTATCAACTTCGGTGATGATATTCTGTCTGCCGTACGATTCCTGAAATGAAAAACCAACCTTAAGCGGTCGGAGTGCCGCCCCAGAACAACATGCTCAATGAATCCGGAAACGAAATCTGTGTCTCTGGCTACTGAATAACGCCAGCTTCCGCGCAAATCAGTGACCAGCCTTGCCGGATTCTCCATGCGGAAATATGTTACCCGGCCCACCTCGCGTGAAGTCCGCAGCCGGGCTAAAAATTCACCTCCGCTTTCTGTGAACTCGATTTTATCCAGTAGACCAACTCCATCCGGAAGTTCATCAGCTGCTGTCGGCTGCTCTGTTCCGTTTGCAGCCAGATCGGCCTGAATTTCCGCTTTGATCATATCAGAGGTCGTCCGGTTAGCTTCGAAGAAACGCTCCGCCTCGCTCTCCACCTTGTGCACTTCATACACAACATCCCTGCGTACGGAAGAGGCCTCTTCTTCAGCAACCTGCATCAGGCTTTGCGAACCGTTCACAACAGAAGAACTATTGGCCAGCATCTGCACCGGCTGCTTGAAGTGGTAGAAGAAAGAATCAAAATTGCCCCACACAGCAAGAACAAACATACAGGATACTGCTCCCAGCCATACCAGGAAAAGCAGGATGTAAAATCTTCTGTAAAAAACAGTAAGCACACCTGCCCCCTTACTGCTGCCAGCAGTCGGTTATGAAGTTCGGAATATTCAAGGGCTTGATGTTCAACACCCCGATGACCGGGACGGCACCGCTGAAGTTATACCCGACTTTAACTGAACTGATCCCAAGCATCTGCAACCCCTTTTCCTGATCAGGGAAATCATTGGGAGTAAAATTAACTTCGCCATTACGGAACTCTGACAGGAACTTGGCGAAACCGAGCCTGCCTTCGTAAGCCCTGACCAGATCAAGACCCGGAAAGCGGATAGTCAGGGTTGTTGTGCCGCACTGGTCCGGCTTCCATTGGAAAGTCGTTTTCTCGGAATAATTGTAGTTCACAAGCTCCTGCTTACCACTTCCGCATTCAAGAGATAGGACGGTAGCGTATGGTTCTACTGTTGCGTTGGAGTTTACAGAAGTAGGTATGGTGGACAGACTTACATTGTATTCAGGCTGAATCTCCTGCGCGCCCTGCTCACCATCATTCAAGAAGACAAAGAAATCTTCACGAAACGGAAAAGGAATGCCAAGCCATTTCCGACTCTGCCAGCCTTTAACTCCCCTGCTCAGGAAAGGAGCTGCGCTGCCTGATGTGAACTTATCCACAAGCCCGCTTTTACCAAACAGGTTCGTCCGCAGTTTATCCTCAGGAACATGGGCTGTTTCAGCCAGCACCTTGCCTTCCCAGAGCTGCTGCAATTCGCATGAAGCTTCCATGGTAATTACATAAACCGTGAACTCCAAGGGACCGGACACCAGATTCCAGAACATTCGAGTCCCCTGCCCGCCGCTGCTCATCCGAGTCTTCATGGCGGCCATGGCCCGTGTTGCACTGTCAACAGGATTCTTTTTAACCGCGCCGGCCTGTGACTTGCTGTCCTCGCCTTCCCCGGCCCCCTGTCCAGTGGAAGGATACAGGGCGGCAGCACTCTTGAAGGCAGTCTCCTGACTGGTGGTAAAACCGGCCATATCATTAAGGACCTGCATGTACTCATCAAGAGACTTGGCACTCGCTATGCGGGCATCTATGTTTTTAGCCATCTTACCGCCAAGTTCCGCCACAATCTTACGCAGGGAATCCTCTGCCTTCTGGGAAGATTCAGCCACTCCCTTGGCTTTGAGGGCTTTGTACTGGGTCAATACAATATTGAAATCAAAAAGATCGTTAACCCAGTCAGGCGGAACATTCAGAGTTCGAATGTCCTCAAATTCTTCTTTCAACCTGATCAGCAATTTGAAATACGGGTTATCCGGGTTGGCCATTACGTGAGCCATATTGTTGTAATCGTCTTTGGTCAGCAACTGCCTCTCCCCCTCGGGGAAATGATCGGCGAAAGCGTACCATGCACGGTAATACTGCTCGGCATACCAGCTCCAAAAATCTTTTTCACGCTGCTCAAAACCGGAGTCATCAGGCATGGCCCGGCGCAATTCGGCAAGAAAATCAATAAGCATTTTGTGTCCGGCAGCAGTATATGCAGGAGAAACATATACCTCATTTTCAAAATCCAATCTCGGACCGCCCCAGAAATCACGCAAAGTAACGTCTTGCGCCTCTGGATTTGAATCAACCCAGTCCACCAGCCATTTGAAGTCAGCTCCTTTGAGACTGAAGACCTTACCCAGCCTTGCCTGTAAGAGAAGCCGCTGTTCCTTGAAAGCCTCCTCGTTCTGCCCCCAATTAAGATAGGAACTATAGGTACTGGCATAAAATTTCATCAAATCAGGGTCGAAATCATGCACAGTGCTGGACATTGCCTTCCCGGTGGGCAGTTCATACGGCTCCAGCAGCTTGGACTTTCCGCCATCCAAACGGTTATCAATCAGATCAATACGCCAACCCAGCAGCTTGACAAAATCACTTATCACCTGCTCAGAAGAACCGGCATGCAGGCCCTCAATAGCCTGAGTCAGCCTTTCATCAACCGGCTTGAGAAGCTCTGACTCAAAATCTTTAACATAAAGCTGTTTGACCTCCTGCTCAGCATCAAGGCTGGCATCAAAGCCCATACGAGGAATCCACCAGTTTGAATTAAGCTGTTCAATATGCTCAATTTTCTCACGGAAACCTTCCATTTCCGCAATGCGTTCATCAATTCTCTCGGAAAATTCAGGCGGTTTGGGGAAGGCGGTAAATAAATCATTCAAAACGCTGCGGTTACCCCAGAAAGACATGCTGAACAGGCCGCAAACAACAAAAAGCATCAGCAACCAGACCAGCATTCCCATATTCCGGGTCAGCAGCTTCCATTTCAAAAATTCCAAGATGGGGGTGAACAGGTTGCGGTCACGGGTAAGCACCTTGGAAAAAAAATCATGCAGAAACAAACCCTGACGAGTCCCCGGTAATTTCTTTTCAACATTCCGCAAAGAGGGAAGGCTATCCAGAAAGACAGAACTCTGTTCTCCGCTCTGCTCTCCGCTGGAAAAATAAATTCCCCTAAACAGCGGCTGTTCCTGATAGGGATTTTCCTCAAATACTCCGTCGGCAAAAGCACGGATGCGAGGCCGCAAACGGTCCAGTTCTTCAGCAAAAAGCAGAAACGCCGGATCAAAACTGTTCTCGCGGTCCAGCAGCGTCATCCGCAGTTCCCGTAATCGTTCGATTACCCCGGAAACAGCGTTATCTACAAACTGTTCCGGGTCAGGAATCATGGCCTCATTTACCATACCCATAGCCTGAGAACGGGCTTCGGCAGGCAGAACCTCGACCAGTCCCTTGAGCCCGAAGACGAGATCCATTTTGGTAACCAGCACATAAACAGGAAAACGAACACCAAGCAGACGCATCAACTCATTGATACGCCTACGCAGACTGCGCCCGTATTCATGCAGGCTGTCCTCATCACCGGACTGCAAGCGGTCGGCAGGCAGGGTTATGATCAAGCCGTTCAACGGTTCACGCTTGCGGTACTTCACCAGCAGGGTCAAAAATTTTTCCCACTCTTCCTTATCCCGCGATTCATCAATCGGGATAGCATAGCGCCCGGCAGTATCAAGGATGACCGCCTCTTCAAAAAACCACCAATCACAATTGCGTGTGGCGGAAACGCCGGGAGTCGGACCCACGTCCGAAAGAATGGAAGTAAGTCTGCTGCTGGCTACGGCAGTGCTCTTTCCGGAATCAGATTCACCGAAAACCATGTACCACGGCAGCGCATAAAGAGGATTGCCATGCTTACGAAGCTCAGAATTACGCAGCAGTTGCACGGCCTCAGTCCAGCGAGTCTGCAACTCCTGCAACCGCGAACGCTCATGCAGCGGAGCAGCGGCAATAGCCGAATCGTCCTGATCCACGATACGCTTGACGAACTGTTTCTCCCTCCTGCGCAGCATCCATTTACGAACAAAAAAGAAAGCGGCAACCAGCCCTATTATCCCGCCGAAAAGACAGGCTCCGGCCCACCACGGCCAGCCAACATAGGTGACAAGCGAATAAGAAACGACTGCCGCCAGAACAAACAACAACACAATAAATATGATCTTGAGCAGATTGAGTAGGAATTTCTTCATACTTTCGCCTTTTCACTCCTTGATGATCAGCCGAACCAAAGCTTCAGGCTGTGCTCAAGCAGAACCTTGTAAGCCAGATACATCCCGCCGCAGACCAGAACCGGCAGGATAAAAAAAATAAGTGAAACCGGATCAAGAATTCGTCCATAACAGCACTTGCGCGAAGCGATCTTCCCGGTTCCGTACGATTGTGGAAAGGCTTGGTCACCGTAACTTTCCAGTCCTCCCGGAATACGTTTCACGCACTCCCTGCGCAATTCAGCAAGCTTTTCCTCCCCGGACTCGTTGAAATATTTCCCGGTATAACCAAGGGAAAGACAGAGCGCGTAAACCTCCAGCACCTCAGACAGATTGTTTTTACTCTCCGCAACGACTTCCCCTTCATCTTCCATCTCAGCGAAAAGACTCTGGTCCAGCATACCGTTATTACGTTCAAGCAATCCATCCAGCCGCTCAAAGAACTCCTCTCCGGCATTGGCTGTCCCGTAGAACTTACGCTGCAAGGGATGCTTAAGCCATTCATTCATCCCGCTCCATTCAGAAACAAGCACGGCCTCATCTGCCCAGGCAAATACCGCAAACCGGGCCTCGTCATAAAATTCTTCGGAAACATCAATCCGGTCGCTACGGTCATCCATGCGACTGATCAGCTTCCCCACGTCTTCGCGCACCTGTACATATTCGACCCCGGCCATTTCCGCCGATTCGGTCAGGAGCCTGATATAGGTGAAGAGTTCAAGGAAACAATCTGAAAGATGCATGTTTATCCTCTCATGGCTGCGATATAGACCGACAGGTCACTGGGTGCGCTGTCCCAGTAAAGAGAAAGGCTTCCTGAATTGGCCACATCGGCCCAGTGCGGGGATTCGGTGTCAATGCGGAAACACAGGGAACCCTTTGTGCGCGGCAGGCCGGGCGGCAAATTTTCCTCGTGGATAATGCCTATACCCTGGACAGCACGCGCCAAGAGTGTGCTCATGCCCCTGGTGGCTGAAAGTTTGGCAATATTCAGGAGTTCCGGAAGCGCCTGCTCAGGATTCTCTGTCCTGACCAGCAACCAGAAGCTGTTTCCGGCAGCAAAAGCCCGATCTGGAAGTTCCACGGTAAAATATGGATCGTTAAACACAAACTGGCTCATCAGTTCCGGACCGGCGGTCAGGCTGTCCAGAATATTCGTGATAATTTCCCGCGCCTTCTCAAAACATAAGCCGATGTTCTCATGATCATAATCCGGCAAAACCTTTTTTCCGCCCGCATCCTCGCCAAGGGCGGACATCTCACGGGAGAAGGAAGACAGCTCCCCTATAATCTGGCGCAGCAGTCCGAAGGCATGCCACGGATGAATATGCGGAGCCTGCACATAGTGATCAAGCTGGGGGGCGTATCGGTTCAAAGTCCGCAGGACCAACAAAAAAACAGTGGAGGTAAAATCAAGATCACAGGACCCAAGTCCGGACGGATTTTTGTACTGCTCCAAGCGGCGACAACGTGAAGCTACCTGATCGCTGATATCCCGGAAAATATCATTCAGCCACCTTGAAGCTTTCAGAGTGATGCAGGGCGGCACAAAATTTTCAGCCAGACGGACTTCCTGAACATCCCGCTCCAGTCTTGCCAGTGGAATGATGTTGTAAGCCCCGAGATCATCAAGTTCATTTTCCCAAAACAAACGCAGCACATAGCGCATTGGTTTAAGCTGCGCCGGCGGGCCGCTTCCCAGCAGATCAGGCTGTTCAACAGGGTCCGGTGAAACTGCGAACATGGTGTTCACCGAGGCTGCGGTGTCTTCCTCCTGCGCGACGTTCCCTCCTTCAGGATTCCATTTTCGCAAACCAAGATAAACAGGAAAAGGCTTGCCGCCATCACCCCACGCCTTATCAAAGGAACGCGGTTCAATATGGGCATTACCCGGAAAAGTCACCAAATGACCGCTGTCAAAAAGAACCTCGATTTCAGAGACCTCAAACTCTCTACGCTCGAGGGCTCCATCTCTGATTTTCAATCCGGTTACACCCCAGAAATAGGGAAGACCGTATTGGCGCAAAGCCCGGAGACGATGAAGTTGATGCTGATCTGCAAGCTGAAAATGCTGTGGTTGTAAAAATAATCCCTGATGCCAGAAAAGAGGTTTGTCTGCATGCATCTTCCTACTCCCCTACCTTTTGTATTTCATGGGGTCCAAGAATTATCATGGCATCAAGCTTTGCAGGGGAATACCAGGTATCACTCCACCATAACATCCCGGTTTCACTGACATCCATGGGTATCTGCCATGTGCGCGAACCTTTACCCTGCAAATCATAATACCCGGCCACAACGCCCACAAATTTAGTTCCTTCAGCACGGTCCATGCTGATAGTCGAGTTGTGTCCAGGCTGCACAAATTCACGCTTGACCTGCGTAACACTGGGATCAAAACTGGTGCAGTTAAAAAGTTTTTCCATTCCGGCGGAAGATCCTGAGAACTCATTGAACTTGCTGATATTTGAAAGCTGATAAATGCAGAGTAATAACGAATGGGGAGCCCCGTCGTATTCATTTAGATTCTTGGCCACGCCCAGTTTAAAGGAAATGGCATCTGTCTGGTAGGTCCATTTCATCTGGTCCGGGCTTGAAGCCGGAGTGGTTACAGTCGTCGGGTTAACCGGTTTTTTATTTCCGCCGCAGCCACTAACCGGCACCAGCAGGAGCAACATGAATATGAATAATCTGCCGCGCACAATGTCCCCTCCGTTGTATAGTTGGAGCCACCAACATAGAATTCAGTAATTAATACCAATTTACACTGAAAATAAATTTATGTCGACGACAGATACCCTTTTATAACAAAAGAGAAACACTTTATTGCCTCGAAAGACTTATCTGAGTTAAGATGGGTACAGTTTCCATCTGCAATTTAACCACTAGAGAGGTCTTCATGCACATTGGATTACCGCCTTTTAAAATTCTGGCTCTGGCACCATTCTCACCCTATCTTGAAACAGACAATCCACCTCTCATTACGACAGATCCGCTTGCTGTTGACCAGGCTCTTGCCGAGCTGAACCCAACTCTGGATATACCGTTGGACCCAAAGGTATATCCCGCCGCTTCCATCAACATTTCCATAAGCAGGTTGGCAGATTTCCGACCTAAGAATATAAAAAAACAACCAGCCTTCAAAGCAATCTGCGGACAGCTGGAAAAAGAAAGCGAGACTGTACATCCAATCCCACCGACTCCTAAAAGCTCCACAGCCTTAGACGACATTCTGTCCATGGTCGACAGCGGGCAACCGCAACAGCCAGCAGCCGGCTCCAATGCCGAGCCACAAATTAACAGCTGTCTTTTGCAGACAATCTTTACCCATCCCGCTTTCAGGAAGATGGAATCAGCATGGCGGGGACTGGAACTTCTGGCCAGACAAGTTCCTTCTGACAGCAAGTGCAATGTAGAACTTATCCTCGTTCCTGTCACAGAACACAACCTGCTTGCAACACTGGAGAAAATTGCTGACTCCCTGAGTTCTTCACCGCCGGACATCACTCTGCTGGATCACAGCCTGAGCAACTCACCACTGTCTATAAAAATACTAGATAAAATTATGACTGTTTCTGAACAAATTTTAACACCGGTATTCGTTGATTTCGGGCCTAAATTCTTCGAAATCGGAAGCTGGACCGAAATAGACAGGCTGCCTTTTGTCCCCACCCAGCTTGAAGGAGCTGAATACGGACGCTGGAAAACTCTGCGGCAGCAACCAGCAGCAGGCTGGGTAATCGGTTGCGCCGGAAAACTCATGGGGCGGGCCATGCACAAGCCGGAAGAAGGATTCTCATCTTCACTCTCCGAGACGGAGCCGCTTTGGCTCAGCTCAGTCTGGGGAGCAGCAGCCCTTTGCGCACGCAGCCTTGCCGAGAGCGGCCGTACTACCCTTTTTGCCAACCATTCCGACACCCGTCTGGTGAGTTTACCCCTTACCGAAGGCCGCAGCCCCAGCCCAGTGATCCCGTCCTTGAATACTGAGCGAATCAAGGATTTCCGGCTAGCCGGAATCAACACATTTGCATTCAGCGGCGATCAGGCTTTCCTTCTTGGCGCAGTATCCATTGACGGCGGTCCGGCAAATCTGCGGTTCTATCTTTCAAGGCTGATCCACTTTCTGATCCAGTTATCCGCTGAAAAGCGGAAAGATTTCAGTGACCTCGAACCGCAATTGACTAAAGCCGTCTCGCTTTTTTTGCAGCAGCAGGGCTACCCGGAGCCTTACGACCTGAGCATTAAAAAAGGAGAACCGTCCACAGATTCGGTTCTCCTTGAAATATCAATCACGCCCGGACCGGAAATCCTGCCCGGTAACACTCCAATCAGTTTTGGTTTTAATTGGTAAATGGAGGCATAAATCACTTAATCAATAATGAATAAAACTCTGCGTCATCGCCATCCGGGAACTCACCGAAGATCATCGCATCCGGAGTTCCGGTTACTTTTACGAAATATGACTCCTTCTCGGCCAATTCGTTTTTCACAGCCCAGCCGATGAAATCCTTGCCGCCCATTTCCATTTTCAAACCCTTCATTGGATAATTGAGCACGCATTTTTCCGGCAGCTGTCCAGCTGGCCCCACACCGTGGGCTGCTATGTCGCCGTCACTTACACCAAGAAGTGCACCTTTCCACGTATGGCCCGGAGAAGGGCCAACTTCGATCCAAAGCCCCAGACTGGGCATAGGATAAAGGTCGAAACGATATTCCGTCTCAATTTTCTTGATCGGCATGTTGGCTTTGGCCGCCAATTTTGCACCCATTTTGGATTCATTTACAATTTCCACGCCACGCAACATAGTCGGCAATGTCGCCGGATCAAGCTCACCGTCATCGCAGATGCAGAGGATCGGAAACCCGTGCCCGCGCCGGGCCTGTACCGCTGCTGCCAGCAACCCCAATCCAAAACGAATATCCGGGTTCTCATAGCTCGCCTTGCTGCCCTTAATCAACCAGACGCCGACTTCGGGCTTCTCAAGTTCACCAATAGGCCCGGCCCATTCCATCTTCTCCAGATTGTCCGACCAGAAATGACCGTTCACGCCCAAGCCGTAGCGGGTTACCGTCTGGAACAGACCCTTACCCTTGGCTTCGTCCTTCTCAAGAATCGATATGAAAATACTTTTTGCCATTTATTATCTCCCGGCGGACCCTGCCGGGGGCCTTAAACCATTTTGGGAAAAGGGTTTAAGAATCCCAAAACTTTTTATTAGGGCTTCGCCAAGTTAAATATAAAATTGAGATTAATTTTTAATTGTCTTCCGTGGGATAACGATCCGTTTGCATACAAGTAGCTTCGGCCTCCAGCGGCGAAGCCTTATTAAAAAGTTTTGAGGGGATGGGGTCTGGGGAAGGGGAACTTTTCCCAAAAGTTCCCCTTCCCCAGCCGCCGGAGGCATCACCCAAGCGTCAAAACCGTTACCTGACTGGGTACGGCGCATATTCCGGGAGCGTTCGGCAGAACCCCAAGGCTATTCTGTCCGGTGACACTGGTCAGCCTCTGCACGGGAATACCATCAGCAAGGATTGTTATGCAGCCGACGATATATTCAGTCTGACCGGACTCCAGATGGGAGACCACCCCCAGTTCTACTCCGGGTTCATCTCCCTCACTGACCAGACCTAACGAAGTCTGATTCAAAGTAGGCATACAATCACAAAGAACGTTGTATGCCGCTGGAGCCGAAGTAGCTGACTCGGCAATGTTCGGATAAGGAACCGGGACAGGGACCGGGCCTGCCGGAGTCAGGCAGACATCGGGAAAGCCCATATCCACACCGGCTCCCATAGTAAGCGCAAACATATCTAACTCCTCTTTTTAATCGCCATCTTCAAAAGTGAACTACAGATCACTTTTGAAGGTTCTAACCCATATGAATCAATTCACCGTCGATCTTCACATGTTCTTCGGAAACTATCATGGTATTTTTGCTCTGCACGGTCAGAGTTTCATCCACAAGCTGTCTACGGGATTCGGCCTGACAATCTTCATGCTCTTTGGTGAACCGGAAATAGTTGACTACCCGGCGGGTAAATTCCCGACTGATTTCATCAACATTCACTGCGACCTTCTTGACCCGTTCCACATTGCTACTGAACATGCGCGAGGTCAGTGAGACCTTTCCGGCTGAAATTTCAACCTCATCTGAATGCAAAACGGCCCTGCTGCTGATGCAGTTCAGCTCTTCATCCGCAGCAAAAGTCAGACTCCCGTTTTTACTGCGCAGAGTAACATCACCCTCAATTTCAATGGAAGTCGGGCCGGCTTCCGCCCTGCTCAGAACAGAAAGAATCCAGACCCCGCCCTGCGCATCCACAGAAACCAACACACTGTCCCCGACTTCCGGGCTGACCAGACAACTGACCGCCTTCTGCGCTTCAAGTTCGCCAAGGGAAGTTTCAACCACAAGACCGCCATCAACCAGAATCACCAGCCCATACTCTAGCCGGGGAGCGAGAGTTTCATGTCTCCTAGCCAAATTGTTCATATATCCTCCCAAGGTTAAGAAAATTCAATGTCACTTTTCCAAACGAATCCGCGAAGCGTTAATAAAAAGTTTTGGGATTCTTAAAACCTTTTAACAAAAGGGTTTAAGGCCCCCGGCAGGGTCGCCGAAGGCAAATATCAGTCATGTACCCAGTTTTCGGCTTCTTCCAGATCCTTGTCCGTACCTTGCAGCATAATCAATGACGCACCATCCCAGCGTGTATCCTTCTCAACTATGCAATGCAGCTTGGCTCGATACATGGAAGCCCTGCTGAAATCGGCATGGGTCAGGTCCGCATGCGAAAAATCAGAATGCTGTAGCTTGGTCCCGATAAATTTTGCGGCCTGACAATTGGCCTTTTTAAAAATCGCATGCACCATGGTCGCCCCGGAAAAATCGGCGATTGTTGCGTCGACTTCCCCCAAATATGCCTTGGTCATGTCGGCACGGGTAAAGTTTGATTGACGCAATTTTGCCCCGCTGAACATGCAGTTACGCAGCACCGTGCCGGAAAAGTCCGCTCCGGTAAGGTCCGCGCCCATGAAATTGGACATGGTCATATCCGCACCGGAAAGGTTGGAACCACGCAGATTTGCGCTATCGAGCAAAACCTGTGAAAAGAGCTGCCCGGAAATATCCTGATTCTCCAGATCTGCCCCGCGCATCATTATTTTGAAATAGGTACCGCCTTTGAATTTAGTGCCTTTGAACGAAGCCCCGTTAAAAACAACCCGATCCAGATTGGCCCCGAAAAAATCAGCACCGTCCAGATCGGAATGTGACAGCACGGATTTGACGATCTTAATGGAACGCATGTTCGCACCCTTGAAACTGGAATGCTGAGCCATGGACCATGTCAGCTCCGCTCCGCTGAAATCTGCACCGCTGAAATCGGCTCTCTGGAGGGTTCCCATGTGAATTTTAGCTTCTTTGAATGAAGCTCCGACAAAACTCATACGCTGCAGGTTGATCTTGGTCAGGTCAGTGCCATCAAAGCGGCACTCATTGAACTCACAATTTTTGAATCCGGTCTTGAGGATATTGGCCCCGGAAAAATCAGCTCCATGCAGCTTCACGTTGTAAAAACGGCCCCCGGTAAGATCGGCGCCGGAAAGGTCCGCACCGGAAAGATCCACATCGCGCAGAGTCTGGTTGTCGGCAATGGCCGCAAGTATCTGTTCTCGATTCATTGTGCTCATGAGTCATCGTCCAGCAGTTCGAGTTTTCCATGCAGTTGGCTGCGCTTTAAGTTGGCAGCTTCGAAACGGGTATTGCCAAGTACGGACTTGTAGAAGTCAACAGCGTAAAGATTGGAGCCACGCAGATCGGTGTCTACAAGACGAGCCTTGCGCATACCGCCCATATGAATATTGGCAGCGCGCATGGAAGCGGCTTCGAGGTTACTTTTGGTAAAACGCGCTCCCTTGGCGGAAACACCGTTGAGGTTGGCACGGACAAACTGCGAATTTTCCAGCAGTCCGTTTTCCAAGTCCGCACCACGAAAATCAGAACCGCTAAAATCAGATTCCCGCAACGCCGCGCCACGCAAGGTGGAATTACGGAAATCGCAATCCTTGAACATGGAATTGCGCCCGGTCCGCAGCTTATCCAGATTGGCCTCGCTGAAATTGATTTTATGGGCCTCAACATCATTAAACAGGGTTTCGTTAACTGAAGCCTTGCGAAAATCAGCTCCGTTTAAGGAAGATGACTTAAAAATGCACTTTCTGATCGCAGCCAGACCGAAATCAGCCTGATCCGCCTTGCCGCTGATCATGCACATATTCAAACGCGCACCCTTGAGGTCTGCTCCTGTAAAATCAGTTTTCTCAAGGATAGCCATGTCGAACTCGGCATTATGCAACATGGACTTGGAAAAATCCGCACCTTTAAACGCAGCCTGTGCAGCCAAAGCACCGTTCAAATCACTCTCCCTGAACACTGCTTTATTAAAAATACCGCGCCCTAAATCAGCACCTTTAAGTGAGGCCTTGCTGAAATCAGCTTCCTTGCCCAAAGCCTGAACAAACTTGGCCCCATCAAGAACAGCCCCGCTGAAATTGGTTCCCTGCAACTGGCAGCTGCTAAAATCGGCATTACTGAGATCGAGCCCGGAAAGATCCACACCAGAGAGAACAGCTCCCTTCAGAGATTTACCCTGCTCGTGAAAACGCTGCACTTCCTCGCGGCTCAAAGCACGCATGGAATCTCCGCTCAATCCGTGTTCCGCAAGCTTGGCGGTAGCAGCATCGGGCAGACTTTTTGCTTTCAGCTTTTTCAGCCCTTCATTCAATTCAGCTTTCTTTGCCTCAAAAGCTTTGGTTAATTTCGACTTCTGCGCATCGAGCTTAGCTCCGAGTTTTTCTGCATCTTGCGCTTGGCCTTCCATTTTGGCTTCAAGATCAGGGGTGAGCAATCTGTGCTGCTTCAATTCAGCAGCCCTAGCCCTGATCTTAGCGGCAATTTCTTTACCAAACTCAGCGGGCGATTTCTCAGGCCCGGTTTTACCCATGGCAATTTTTGAGGAATCCACGCCGTACTTGGCATACTTGGCGGCCTTCTCGCGCATGGTGACAAGCATGGCGTCCTGCTCGGCTTTCAGCGGAGCAAATTTGGCTTCCATAGCCTTCTTTACCTCGGCATGGATGCCTTTGGACAACCCCTTCACATCAGGAAATGGCGGCATAAAACCTTTCAGAAAATCGCCGTCAGGAGTGCTTCCTTTTTTGGGAAGAGCCATGGACATGGCATGCTCGGCCCCATGTTCTTCTGGAAGATGATCAAGAACCCACTGCCGGATATCACTCCCCTTTTTATGAGATTCAAAAACGGTATGCCCGTGTTCCAGTTCCAGCGGCAAAGCATTCTTGAACGCAACCTGCCACCCGCTCCATTCTTTATTGAGCTCCGTGTCTTCCTTCCATTTTTCCGGGCGGACAATCAAAACGGTTTCAGCCTTTTTAATTTCCTTGGCCGCATCCTTTCCCGGTTTTTCTTTCGGTGATCCGACAGCCAGAATCGAACAGAAATCACCCACTTCCTGCTCCATGAACAGGGCCTGTAATTCATCAGCAACGCAGATAACAGGAGCTGCTATGGCAGCAGGCATGGTCGGCAGGTCTATGAGCGTTGCGCCGGGGAGAAACAACGGAGTTTTATCGGAACCGGGGACAAGTTGTTCTTTACCGCCAAGAAATGAAGCCGGATTGCTTTTGATATGGTTAAGCACCGGACCGTCAAAACGGGGCAGCATCAGCCCTGCTGGAATGGAAAAGTCTTCATCACCATCCAGCCCCCAATCTGCCGGACGCTCACGCAATTCTTCATCATTAATGCCCATCCACATACGCTTGAGGGTCTTTCTCTCAATGCCCAGATCGGTGAGTTGCTTCATCTTCGCCGGGTCATTTTCCAAATTCCTCCGCCACTGGACCACCAAAGGAAAACCCCGGTCATGCCAAGGATTGACCTTCTTTTGCAGAGGAAACCCTTCAGGTATCGGATTTTCCGGGTCCAAACCGTTCTTCTTCAACAGCTCCGGTTTGATGTCCTTCATTTTAGACGAAGCAACTTTTTTTGCATCCTTTGCAGCCGCTTCCATCTGTTTTTTAGTAGCGGAAAGCTTTTCGGTGGTTGCTGAAATTCTCTTTTCAAGACTGGCAATTTTGGACCGGAATTTATCAAATATTCCAAGATTAATTTCTACCAGATGTCCATGTTCTGCGTGGGCCTTACGGGCCATTGCTTCCAGACTGTCCAGTGTCTTGTTCTGCCCGGCGATAATCTTCTGTGCCCCGGCCAGCATTTCTTCCGGCTCCCGCATGGGCATAGATGGTCGGTTGCCTAGAGCTTTCTGCCTGATTTCATCTGCAAACTTGGGGATATTCTTAACTTTGAGCAGACTCTTTTTCGCCTTCTTCATGGCCTCTTCAGCCTTGGACATATCAATGTCCACACCACGATCCAGAAGACTAATCTGGAGATCACGATAGTGCTCAAGGGATTTTTCTTCCCCGTCCTGCTCTTCATGGCGGACCAGCACCCGCAAAACATCAGCTCCTTCGTCGTCCACAACTTCCGTGGTTCCGCGATAGATGAGGAGTCCGCGCATGATGGATGGAAAAAACCAGACTGTTTCCAGCCGGGTAGAGACTTCGCGGAACTCCTCATCTTCGCTTATCTGGTGGGATGGCAGTGGCCCCACCGGAAATTTGTGCGGTTTGAAATTTTTATTCACAGTCACAAAACAGCGCATGCGCAACCGGGGCAGCGAACTTGCTATAAGCGGAAAATCCGGATGCATGTTCTTAATATCAACAGCTTCGCCGCCCTTGAAATAACCGTCCATGTACTGATCTTCCATGGCCGCATTGAAAAATTCATAATTCATGTCGTCCGGGTAAAACGGCCAGCGCTGGTTCTTCCATTTTTCATCATAAGTTCCATTTTTTCTCGCCCGCTGCGGCCACATAAGATCAAGCGGACCTAACCCTGCGGGGTCCACTTTCTGCGACGGGGAACCGATCTGCTGCTGCGGTAATTCAATATTCGGCAGGGGAACAGCCTCGGAGCCGTCCTGCATGGGGACCTTGCCCATGCCCTTACCAAGAGGATTTTCAGGGTAGTCAGGACCGCCGTAAGCATTGGCCCAGACCACAGGCATTTCCACAAACGGCTCCGGGTCGGTGATCAAACCGTTTTTCCAAAAACGGTCTCCGAAGATATTCAGCGTTTTTTCCTTATCGCCCACCCGCACATGTACCTGCGAAGCCGGGCGGAGTTGACCACGCGGGGCAAAGCATGAACCCGTCACCAAGAATTCACCACGCGGCTTGGGGACTCCCTGATCAAGAATTGATTTGGATCCAAGCTGCGCGGGTACGGTCTTCCAGAGTTCCTGCTCATCACGCAGGGAGTCAGGATCATTAAGGTCGTAAAAGACCATAATCCCGACGCTGAGATAGAACTTGTCCCCGATTCCCAGCGGACGGGGAAAAAAGGAATGCTGTTTTTCCTTGAATATCTTCATACTGCTCCGGGACTGGGTTAGCGCTTAGATGTTGTTGATAAGTCCGGCAATATTGTTCATTTCTCCTGAAATCTTGCTGGATTCCCCGGAAACCTCAGATGTTTCTCCAAGAGCTTTCGTTACGTCTCCGATCATAGCGGTATCCGAACCGGACACGGTGGTAGACTCTCCGGCAAGCTTGGTCACCTCACCGGCAAGCTCACTTGTCTGTCCGCAAAGATCGGTCACGGTTCCGGCAAGATTCTCAACCTGTCCGGCAAGCTTGGATGCTTCCCCGGCAAGTTGCTGCGTTGCGCCCTTTAAGTCAGTGTGATCAGCAACAAGATTACTGTGGTCAGCACGCAGTGAGGTAAGCTCCCCGTTCATATCAGCGCAGGTAGCATTAAGATTGGTCATATCAATGGACATGCGCTTGTGGTCAGCCATCAGCTCTTCTTTTTCCAGCTCCATCTTGCGGGCAGTACCAAGCACCAGAACATTCTTGGTCAAAGTACACTCAATCAAACCGGCAATCTTGATCCCGGTTTCCAGCCCGGCGACCACATCTTCCTTAAAACCGATAAACATCTTGGTATCATTCCCGACAAGAATCTCTTCAGAAGAACCGCCCACGAATTTGAATTCATTACCAAGAAAAACTTCTGCCGAAGATCCTGCAAAAGCAGAGATATGACCGTTGGTATGAAGCTTTATCCCGGTCTTGCCCTTTTCGTTTGCTTCTATCTCTTCATCTGCGATCTTCTTGACTTCATCCTCAGTCATTGGTTCTTCATCCCCGGCAGCAGGCGGATCGTTTGGTTCTCCCATGCGAATCCATGAGTCGGACTTGGGAGAATGCATAAGGATGCGTTCTCCGCCCTTCTTGTCTTCAAAATGGATACGGTTCTGCCCTCCAGTGGTAATCTGGCACATGGTCTGGTTGGAATCCTTGACCAGACTCGGATTTTCAGGGTTGGGAGCGGCAGCCTGAATTATGGGCCGGTCCGGGTCACCATCAACGTAAGTAATCAGAACTTCGGTCTCTTTATGCAGAGGAAAGTGCATGCCGTGATTTGAACCGCCGTAAGGCTGAGCCATACGCAGCCATGTGGTGGCCTTACCGTCTTTTCGCCCGGACTCATCAAAAGGCATGATCACCTTGTAGCGGCCTTCCCCATCCAGCTCGGCATACTGTCCGCTGCCCGAGGCATCGATCTTCGCATTGAGCGTCCCGGAGAATTTAGGCTTAACCGCCTTGCGTTCAGCCCGGAACTGAGTCTGGGCCGGTATGCAGGAAAATGTATTGCGGTAGTAGAGACGGTCTGCGTCTTCAGCCAGATTAAGCCCTAGACCTGAGACAAGATAAGCTTCCTGACTGCCTTCATGAATAACTTCCGTAGTCAGGTAACGCTGATTAAAATCCTGACGGTAGTGGTCTTTCAGCTCAAAAATATACCCGGTACGGATATATGGAACAGTGGACACCCCGTGAAAGACCTTTTCCCGGCACAGAAATTCCTGCGCCCTGATCCTGGCCAGCTTATCGCCCTCATCCGGGGTCTTGAAATGCTCACCGTAAATATAGATTTCACCCATGCCCTGCTGTGAGACCAAAGCTTCAGCTTTCATCTCGAGGCTGGGTTTGCGGTAATTATAGTCTTTAAGAAGGACTTTCTTTGGCAGCGGCTGCTGCTTCAGCATAAAATTCTTGACGATTTCGTCGCGGTGGGTTTGGTCAAGGTTACTGGGCGGAGAATAAGTGAGACTGGTCCCCTCCTGCATGGGCGAGTGTGAAATGTGCGTATCAGTGATTACCATTTTCTCGCCCTGTTCGGTCTGCTCAAAATAGTAATACATGCCGTCCCGCTCCATCCAGCGGGAGACAAAATTAAAATGTGATTCATCATACTGGCAGACATATTCCCATGAGGGATAGGAACCCTGTAGCTTGAAATCAAAACTCAAGCCTTCTTTAAGGCCGGCCTTTTTAAGCACATCCCCGAGGATGCCCTGCACGTTCTCATTCAGGAAAATCTGGTTGCAGTGAGTCAGGGTGGCCCACCATAACTTAGGAACCAGTTCTGCGCGATAAAAGCAGACCTTCCCGGCCTGATGCAGCTGCTCAAAAGAACTGAGCATACCCTTGAACGGGATATCCCCATCATCCCGCTTGATAGTGAATTCCGCCGGATTCTGGAGAATTGAACCGAGATCAAGATCATTCTTTTCTGAAATCAGCATGATGCTGAAACGGTAAATGGTCGACAAGCCTTCAGTACCCTTAAACCTGACCACACTGAAGGTGTTCTTATCCACACCCTTGGACTCGAAAACAAACTTGGGATTAGAGTTATCTGCCATTACAATACCCTCTCGTGCTCTTTATTCGGCGGAGAATTCCATGGTAAATGAACCGTCTTCATCCACACCAAGATGCACCGCAGCGGGCATGCCGCCTTCAGTCATATGAATCAGGATTTCCTTGGACATCTTCGGCAGCACATTACCGTTCAGAATGTACTCGATATTGCGGGCACCTGTTTCTACCTCTGTGCAGCGGGCCGCGATCTGATCCACAACCGCATCGTCATAGCTCAGTTTCATCTTATTGTTGGCAAGAAGCATCTTCTTAAGCTTGCCAAGCTTGAGGCGGGTGATAAGCTTCATGGCATCGGGGTTGAGACTGAAATAGGGCACAACATTCATACGTGCCAGGAGTGCGGGCTTGAAATGCTGGGAAAGGATAGGCCGCACAGCTGACAGAACAGCTTCCAGAGGTATTTCAGAAGCAGAGCCATCATCTGCGGCGGTCATTTCCTGAATCACATCCGTACCAAGATTCGAGGTCAGAATGAGAATGGTGTTCCTGAAGTTGATATCCTTACCTTCACCGTCAGTGAGTACCCCCTTGTCAAAGACCTGATAGAATGTATTCATGACATCCAGATGGGCTTTTTCCACCTCATCCAGCAAAACAACGGAGTAAGGCTGGCGGCGAACAGCCTCGGTAAGCATGCCGCCTTCGCCATAGCCGACATAGCCCGGAGGAGACCCGATCAGCCGTGAAACAGTATGTTTCTCCTGAAACTCACTCATATTCACAGTAACCACGGAGCGCTCGTCACCGAAAAGCAGATCTGCCAAGGAAAGTCCGGTCTCGGTTTTACCTACACCGGAAGGCCCGACCAGCAGGAACACACCTATGGGCTGGTCTGGATTCTTGATCCCGGCCTTGGAAGCGCGGATAACCTCAGCGACAGCTGCGAGCCCCTGATCCTGCCCCTTGATGCGCACTTTCAGCTTTTCATCCAGATCTGCAACAGTAGCAGCCTCGTCGCGAGCCATTTTACCTACCGGGATTCCGGTCCAGTCGGAAACAACACGCCCCACCAGATCGGGGGTAACTTCAATCTGAACCATGGGATCATCACCCTGAAGTTCAGCAAGTACGGCATCGGCCTTGGCCAGTTCTTCTTCAAGATCAGCAAGACTTTCGACGACAGGACCGCCTTCGGCAGCAACCTTGTCCGCAGACGCAGCATCCTCGACAGGCACAGCTTCTTCGACAGGCTTAACAGCAACTGAATCAGCATTGCGGGCTTCCTGAATCTTCGCCCTGATATCTAAAACCGCATGAGCGGCATCTTTCTCTTTGAGCCACCTTTCGCTGATTTCAGCTGCCTCGGCTTTCTTGGCTTCTATCTGCTCCAACAGCTCCGTATAATGTTCTTCATCTACTTCCACAGCATTGCTGCGGTCACGGTCCACAGCTTTCTGCTCCCGTTCAAGGGCCTGTACTACGCGCTGGCAGTCTTCAAGTTTTCCGGGCTTGGCCGAAAGGTTGACCTTGACCCTTGCGCAGGTGGTATCCAGCAGGTCAATGGCCTTATCCGGTAAAAAACGCCCGGCAATATAGCGGTCGGAAAAGACCGCAGCCGCAACGTTGGCATCATCGCGGATGATGACATTATGGGCCTTTTCATAACTCTCACGCAGGCCGCGCAGAATGATCGTCGACGTCTCAACGGAAGGTTCATCAAGCTTGACCAGCTGGAAACGGCGGGCCAGAGCAGGGTCTTTTTCAAAATATTTCTTATACTCTGTCCATGTGGTTGCTGCGCAGGTTTTCAGCTCTCCACGGGCAAGTGCGGGCTTGAGCAGGTTGGCAGCGTCCGCGCCCCCGGCTGAACCTCCGGCCCCGACCAGAGTGTGTGCTTCATCAATAAATAAAATGATAGGAGACTCACTGGACTTGATCTCGTCAATGACTCCTTTGAGGCGGTTCTCGAACTCGCCTTTCATTCCGGCTCCGGCTTCCAGCAGCCCCATGTCCAAGCCAAGCAGAGTCACGTCACTTAAAATTTCCGGGACATCCCCCTCGGTAATACGTAGGGCCAGCCCTTCGATAACCGCAGTCTTACCAACCCCCGGTTCGCCCACAAGAATGGGGTTGTTCTTACGGCGGCGGGCAAGGATATCGACCATCTGGCGCATTTCCGGGTCCCGCCCGAAAACAGGGTCAATACCGCCCTCACGGGCCTTGGCAGTGAAATCAATGCAGAACCGATCTACGAATCCGCCTTCACCCTTGGCCGGAGCTCCGGCAGTTCCTCCCGGTGCGGCAGCGGGCATTTTGTATTCAACTGAACCTTTAGTCACTGTCCAGAATTCTTTGAGCAGGGTTTCTCGGTTCACTGCCGAAAAAAGATCTGCATAATTGCCTGAAGCATAAAAATTTGGTTTGCCAAGAAAGGCCAGCAACACAGCCCCGGAACGGATGCGGCTTTCGCCAAGTTCCACAGAAGAAATCAGCCATGCGTCTTCAAAAAGTTCCAGCAGCATGGGAGAAAAAACAGGCTTGCCGGAATTTCCGGTTTTAAAATCCTGCAGTACATCGGTAAGGGTCGCGGTTATGCGGGGAGTTTCAACTCCGTAGCGGCGAAACACCAACGGCAGGTCACTGTTAACTTCCTCAATGCATTTAATAAAAAAATGTTCTACCGAAACTTCATAATTACTTAGGGAAACACTGAGCCCGGCTGCGTTGTGCAATGCGTTAGTACTGAAGGTGTCCAACTTTGAAAGCAGATTTCTTATGTCGACATTAATCATGATTCGTACCTCTTATGGACGTGTCCGCCCTTGTTGGGAAAAGACGCTTTTGCATATTCCAAATGGTCCCCGGCAAACACCCATGTATCGCAACCGAGGCAGGACCACTGCTCGCCGCCGAGCACTGCGGTATTCGCCTCACCGGACATCATTTCAAGGACCAGATCATATTTAAAAGGTTCCACCAGATAACCAAGCACCAGATTATTTAGCTTTTCTCCGTCTGCGGCACCGGGCAGCAGCTGATGAAAACGGCCTGAATCCAACTCATACAGATGCACCGCAAACTTACTATTGCGGTCTTCTAACTCTTCTCCGACCCATGAACGCTCACCCAAAACATTCGATTCCTCACCAAGACTGAAGCGCTGGTCCTCCGGGATCTTAACCTTGCGCAGCACGCACTGCTCCACCTGAATATTGCCATGCTGTAATGAATCTTTGAGCAGTGTTTTCAACCCCAGAGCACTGCGCGGATACTGAGTATACAAACCTATATGCCGAAAGCTGCGGCATTCAGGCGGCACATGGGAAAATGCCTTGGAATGGCCAAAGCCGAGTAGACTGTTAAGCCGCTCCAGCCAAGCCTCGTCCTGCTCATCCACGGCCTTGAGCATCAGCCGGGACCTGCTCCATGCCCGGAAGAACTGAACATAGGAGTTATTATTGATGATATCCAAAAAATCGCGGGTTACGGACTTGTCTTCAGATGCTTCAGCCAACAATTCTTCGGTATAAAAAACCGGAAGCGGGGAAGATGCCCCATAAAGCCCCATAAAGGTTGCTTCAAGGTGGTAAATGTCTCCGCCTTCCCGCTCTTCCTGTTCAATTCCGGTCAGATCGGTGGCAGGAAAGCCGAGGGACAACTGCGGACGCACCCGCAAATGGTCACGATAAAATCCTTCAAGATCCTTTCCTGCGCAGGTCTGGGAGTGCAGCCGCAGCAGACGGATAGCCTGAAAAAAGGAAAACCCTGTCGTTTTATCGAGCAGATTCCCTGTTACAGAAGCGGACGGTTTCCGATCATCGCAGTCCACTTGTAAAGCTCCTTGTTTAAGGTGTCCTCAACGGTCAGCCGGGTAAAGCAGTTGACCGAGGCATAGCCCGAAAAAAAGCGATTCATCACCGAACTGAAGAGATACAAATCACCGCTATTGGCAAAGCCGTCACAGCTTAGCGACATCTTGATTTCTCGCCCGCGCATGACCAACCCGCGGACCAGACGGTCACATTCGCTTACCTCCATGCCGGTAATTGCTTCCACGCGCTTGGTATTGGCCACCACAGAACTGCGATCGCGGGTATCGGTAAAGATATAAAGCTTGACCATTGCACGCAGGCTTTCCATGTCGGCAACGGAAAGATAGTTAAGATAAAGGTGTGAGAGCAACCTCCAGAGCAGATTCTTGCCCAGCGGCGGCTGAACCGGAGATGTGGGCTGGCGGATATTCTCAAAGGACGCCAGCTCCGGGGAAGTTCCGGTGGGCTTGCTGATGTCTCCATAGCGCAACTTTTCCGGCATGGTTCCGTTCGTACAGGTCAGAGCCATGGACAGAGTTTCCGTCACAGGCTCATCTCCTTGCGCCGGGTAGGCCACGGAAACAAAAAGATCGGTTTTATCTCGAATTGCAGAACGACGGTAATGCACGGTGTAAACAGGCATTTCGCCTGCCTGCGGGTTAAACATATGGAAAGGTTTGTAGGGCTTCTCCTCCACCGTGCCCTGCACATATCCGATCACGGAATCCACGGAATAAACCTGATAGTCTCCCCCTGAATCACCTGAAGGGCGAACCTGATATTCCGGGCGTTTGTGATCAAGAATCACGGGTTCAGCATCACGCCTGAACACATTGATGGCTGGAGTGGCAAACAAGCAGATATCTTCGGCCGTGAAACGGTCAAAAGACTGGGGAACCTTTTCAAGCTCAAGAACGATCTTAAATTTTCCGGAGCTACCCCGGTTACGCCAGTTCTCAAGCCCTGTAACTTCAAAGAAAAGAAATTTTTCCGGAAGGATAAAATATTCCTGCAAAATCCTGTAGCCGGGAAAAGACTGCGAGGGATAGGGCAGCAAGGCTTCATAATCTTCAAAACCGACAGCCTTGAGATTCTGCTTTGGAAGAACACAAAGACCGCCGTCATCAGAAATGATTTTAATGTTGCGTATGTAATTAAAAAGTAATCTATAGCGCATGGAAGCGCTCGCAGCGTCCCCGGTCAGGTGAAAGCGCAAACTGGAATTATCCCATTCGTCCAGCTGGATACCATGTAATTCCAGATTAATACGCAAATCGCCCGCAGTACCGGCTCCTTTGACCAACTCCACCCAGTTTATGCTTAGCGGATGTAAATCCACATCATAAGTAGTAGAAAAAGTGCATGAAACACCGCCAATTGGGATAGATGATATCTGCGAGCCTATGGGAACGCGCACACTTTCCATGAGACTTGGCTTGGGAGTAAACTTGATAATGGTCGTAGACGGGATGGGACGCAGATAATGAGGGAAAATAAGCTGTACCAGCCCATGGACTATCTCCGGAAATTCATCATCCAGCTTCTGGTTGATCATGCCGGACAGAAATGCCGAACCTTCCAGCAGCCGCTCTACATCGGGATCAGCCCCGGAACCGCTCAGCATTGGAGCCAGCGCGGGATGAGTCTTGGAAAACTCTACCGCCAATTCTCGCAAGTGGCTCAATTCCCTCTGATAATACTTTTCGATCATAACACACTAATTATCCTTCACTGAAATTTGACCGTCCGGGTCGAGAACTGTCTCAAAGACCACGGGTATGTCCTGCCCTTCAAGGGCAAGTTTGGCTTGCAGCTTGAAATGCAAAGCCAGCGGGTTATCCTCCATGGGCACAAATTTTATATTCACATTTGCCAGCCGGGGTTCATACTTGAGAATAACATCAGTCATGGATTCCTCGATGGAGCGCACGGCATCAAGTCCTGTGGCCCCGATCATGGCAGTAAAATCCGGTACTCCGAAATCCGGTGCAATCTGGGCATTGCCCTGACGGGTATTCAGGATCACGCGCAGATAATCGAGAACAGACTTGACCACCTGTCCCGGTCCGGCACTATCCCGCCAGTCCGGGTCTTCCTCCATGAACCGTATACGTTCAAGCAAGCGTTGCGTGGTCAAATCTTTCTCCGTCATTCAGGGCAGGGGTGAGACCCTGCCCTGAAAATCAATTCTAGCTGGACTTCCAATCGTCGGTATATTCAATATTACCGTCAGCGAAGGTCCACGTTATTTTGGAATAGGTGAAGCTCACATCTTCCATGTCGTGATACCCCTTATTGTCGGGCAGGAAGGTCATGGGCTTGTAGTTGTGCATATTCACAATGATCGCTTCTTCCATTTTGATGGTGTAGTACTTCTTCTCAACACCGGTGGCATCGATACGGTAATGATCAATTTCAACTGTCAGCTGTTCGCCTTTGCAGCAGGCCTGGGCAAGTTTGGGTGATGCGTTGTCAATATGCTTGGTCACGGTGAACGGCTTGTGGATACGCTGCCCTGTGGGCAGCCCGGTGTGGGTATCCTTGGGAATTTCCACATTATGATCCAAGGCATAAACAAGCATGGTATCTTTTTTATCGCCGGTCTGGGTACAATCACCCTTGATCTGTCCCTGAGTCTTTCCTGTTACCTTCATATACGAAGTAAGTGCCATAACCTTCTCCTCAAAAATGGATGGTTAAAGGTTGACCATTGCAGCTGTTGCTGCCGGACTCTTTCAACTGACTATTCCTTCTCCAGCTTGCCCACCAGTGAGAGTGTGAAAGAAGCCCCCATGTACTTAAAGTGGGGACGGGCCTTCAGGGAAACCTGATACCAGCCCGGATCGCCTTCCACATCGCTGACCTCGATCTTGGCCATGCGCAGAGGACGGCGGCTGCGTACACTGGGTGCGGGATTGTCCATCTCAGTGACATACTGCGAAATCCAGGTGTTGAGCTCGCGCTCCAGATCGCCACGCTCTTTCCATGTACCTATGTTTTCGCGCTGGATAACTTTGATATAGTGGGCCAGACGGTCCATGATCATCATGTAAGGCAGCTGGGTGGAGAGCTTGTAGTTCAGCTCGGCTTCCTTGCCTTCCTTGCTGGTACCGAAGAACTTCGGCTTCTGGCAGGAGTTGGCTGAGAAGAATGCTGCGTTGTCACTTCCTTTACGCATGGTCAGACCGATGAACCCTTCTTCGGCAAGCTCAAATTCCCTGCGCTCGGAAAGAAGAACCTGAGTGGGAATCTTAGTCTGGACAGCGCCCATGGCCTCATACTGATAGAGCGGCAGGTCTTCCACAGCTCCGCCGCCCTGCGGACCGATAATATTGGCGCACCAACGGTACTTGGCGAATGAATCCGTCAGCTTTGAGGCAAAAGCAAAAGCTGTGTTGCCCCAGCAGAAATCATCATCACCGTCGGATACGGACTCTTGGTAGTTGAAACTCTTCGCCGGAAGGGTTTCCGGTCCGTATGGTAATCTGAGCAGGAATTTAGGCAGAGTCAGCCCTACATTACGGGAGTCATCCGACTCGCGAAAAGAGTTCCATTTCGCGTATTGCGGCATTTCAAAAATGGACTTGAGATCCTTGAGATTGGGCAGCTCGCTCCACTTCTCAATACCGAAGAAATCCGGTCCGGCGGCGGCGATAAACGGCGCATGGGACATGGAGGCGACAGAAGCAGTATACTGTAACAGCTTCATGTCCTGCGGTCCGGGTCCGAAATCGTAATTCCCGATAATCGCGCCGAAAGGCTGACCGCCGAACTGGCCGTACTCAGCAGTGTAGGCCTGCTTGTAGAGACCGGATTTGGTAATTTCCGGGGCATCGTCAAAGTCATCCAGCAGGTCTTCTTTGGAGACATTCATCATCTGGATGCGCACGTTTTCCCTGAAATTAGTACGATCTACCAGAAACTTAAGCGAGCGCCATGAGGATTCCATTTTCTGGAATTCCTTGTTGTGGATGATACTGTCCATCTGGGAAGAAAGTTTCTCATCAATCTGGGCCAGCATATCATCCACCAGGCTACCGGAGACTTTGGCTCCCTGGCGTTCCGGCTTAACCATTTCCTCAAGAAAGGCCTGAAGTCCGGCCTTGGTTACTGAATAGGCTTCATCTTCCGGTTTGAGCTTGGTGGCCTCCACAATATCATCAAGAAGTGAAACCTCGGCTGAAGATTGTTCAGCCTGCTGTTGTTCAAGTTTTTCTTCTGCCATGGATAATCCCCCTACTCGATTCCAAGTTCTTTGAGCAGTTTTTCGCGCGCGCCGTCATCCTTGACCAGTTCCTGAACCTTTTTCCTGAACTCAGGCACGTTTGAGAGCGGACTCTTCAGAGCTTTCAGAGCCTCACGAAGTTCCATCAGCTTCTGTAATTCCGGGACCTGATTGATTATCCTGTCCGGATCGAAATCCTTAAGACTTTCAAACTTGAGATTGACCGCCATCTGTGCGCCTTCTTCACCGCTGAGCTTATCATCAACGCCGAGCTTGAGCTCAAGATCCTGTGCCTTGAGCACCTCGTTGAAGTTGTCCTTGTCAATGTTGACCGGATCACGGTCTTCTACCATGCGGTCATCTTCTTTCTGGGTAAAATCACCGACTACCAACAGCTTTAAAGGAAGCTCAACCTCTTCCTTGGCATCCCCGGTGTCAGGCTTATAGACAATATTGACCCGCTCCTTGGGAGCAACAGAACCTTCTTTAGCCATATTCAAGACCTCCGCTGAAAAGTTTATGGGAACAGTCCAAACCTTTTAGAATTACGCCCAACAGATTCATATAGATGAAATTGTTAGAGAAATATTCAGGATATGTTCCCGTAAAATAAATGTTTTTTAGCCTCCTAAGTAAATCCGCTAATCTTCAAAGCATCGACAGGGCTAATCCTGCTGATACGCTGTAAAATTTCTACACTTTTTGCAGTCGAATCTGCGCTTCCTTCAGCGACCACGGCTTCATAGGCAACAAGCATTCCACTCAAGGCCAGCTCCGGCTCCCATTGCTCAAGCCCTGATTTTTCAATTTGTTCCAGCAATTCAAGTGCATGGGCATGGGCTACTCCGGCCTGACCTTCTGTCGTAAGCAATCCGGTCAGCTCGGACCGCAACTTGAACGCTGAACGCAGGGATGGAGATTGATTTATCCTACCACAAATCAGGGATATTGCCTCCAACAATTTTTTATTTGCAACCAATTGCTTAGCTTTTCCCATTATTTCAGCCAGTTCATCATGTTCTCCAGAAGAGGTGGAATTTGTCCCTCCTCTATCCTTGCCAAATGATTGCAGCCATGTACGGGTCTTGGAATCTGCAAAAGGAGTTCCGTCCGCAAAACTGAGAGAAGCCAGACCGGGCAGACGTTGCAGGTAAAACTCAGTTTCCAGTTCAAGGGCACGGAGTGCATCCGCATACCCTTCACCCATGGCTTTCAAAGCCTCAGCGGACATGCGGGTCAGATCGAGCCAGAAAAGATATTCCCCGATACGGGATTCCGATTCACGCAAAGCGCCGCTGAAATCGGCGGATTTAAGTTGGTTGGCGATAGAATCTTTAATAGGACCATCAGGTGCAGGGATCATGGTCTGCCCATTTTCAGCCGGCGGAAGGCTGGTGATCGGCATCCATGCATTCATGCGCCGCAGTCTATACCCATTGGGGTCAGCCGGATTATTGGCAAGAAGATACTCGGAAACAGGTGCTAGGAAAGAAAAACCGGATTTGAGTATAGAAGCACATTCAGCAACTGAATTTATACTTTCGGAGCTGACTGCCTCCTGCACAGCAGGGGCAGATAAAGAATGTCCGGAATCTTCAACAGCCGGGGAGTCAGCAGATGCCGCAGTTTCAGTTTGTTCCGGTTCGGGAGGCGCTTCTACAGGCAGATGCTCTACGTAACTTGATAAATCCCGAAGCATAGGAGCATCTTCAGACTTTTCCGACAAGGCAGCATCAAGATCATTTATGCGCTTAGCCAATAGATCTGCTGTCTCTTTGAGGAGTGGAGCACCTTCATAGCTTTTAAGAAATTTCTCGGCATGTTCGCTCCACCAGCTGATGGCACCGAACCTGCCGCGCATCCTTTTCTTGGATGGATAGAGGGTATCCCAGAAATTGGTGGTAAGATCATGCAACAGCTGCGCACCGGCTGAAAGCCCTTCTACACCTCTAAGATGAAGTAACCCAACTCCCAGATAGGAAGCTATTTTTAAATCCTTGGACTTGGAACTCAGAATCACGGAGCCGAACCTGACCACCTGCTTCCAATCCACCGCACCGCCGGCCGTGGCACTGGCAAGCTTATCGATTTCCTGCTGCAGCTGATCATACTCAGGCTCATAACGGGCATCCACCCCGGAAGGTTTGTCTTCGCTGACCGGCTTTCTACCCAGATCGAGTAAGTCCATTATTCCTCCGCATCGGCTTTAGAACGTTGGCATCATGCAGTCCATACATAGTATTAATTACTATTGACCATAAACCAGTGGAAATAATAAGGCAAACCAATATGGAAATTATAAAACAGAATTAAACAATTATGCTTAGTGCAGGATCACAGTCTGTTCCGGACAGTTTACAATTAAGAAAAAATCCCTGAAGCTCGTGGATCTGGCTTCAGGGATTTTTAATTCAGGATAATTTAAAATAATTTAAATTTATGCCTATAGGTCAATTACACATCTTCACACTGCGTCTTTAAACAATCCTTTCAATATACTGAGAACAATTCCATCCAGCATGGGCTGCTCCGGTAAAGCAAGAACAGATGCATCAGTCATCTGCCGCTCGATCAGGCCGGGAAGCGGGGGGATGGAAATAGAATACTCAGGAAGACCATCAAGAACAGGCAGTGTTCCTTGAATATGGCGGTTCAGGACCAGTACCTGGTTATCAAGCCCAAGGTCCTGTGCCATACGGCCGACCTCGGCCCCGGTTTGCAGACTGCGCATGCTGGGTTCGGAAACCACTACCAGGCCGTCGACATGGCTGACAGTTCCGCGCCCGAGATGCTCCACCCCGGCCTCAAGATCAACCAGCACCCAGTCGTTACTTTCCATGACAACATGCGCCAGCAAAGCTTTGAGCAGAGCGTTTGCGTCGCATGCGCAACCGCCTCCCGCATTGGTAACTGCCCCCATTACCAAAAGTTTTTTATAACCGGGAACAATACCGCTTACCGGCGGCGCTCCCAGTGGGATGTCCCGCGCCAGAGACTTGGGCAGGTCTGACACATCAGGATTCAAATTCAAAAAACCACCTTCATGAATCCGCTCACGGACCAGATCTTCACGCTGAATGAGCGGCATAGGCAATTCTTCAATACTCAGGCCGGAAGCCTGTCCAAGCGAAAGGGCCGTGTCTCCATCCACCATCCAGACATTATGACCATTACGGGCCAGCCAGTCGGCAACCCACGCCGTCAATGATGTTTTTCCAACTCCGCCCTTTCCGGCGAATGCTATTTTCATAACCCTATCCTTACTGCACAATTGCCGAAAAAGCCGGAAAAAGCCTTCAACTCTTTCCGGCAAATCCCAAAGAATCTATTCGGGTAAACCAAGTCCCTTACGCTTTGCTTTGATCCGTTCATCAAACATTTCTGCTGTTTTAACCGGGTCCTGTTCAATGAAGAAGGTTGCCCCAACCAGATCTTCAAGCCCGGAAACCGCGATATTGGTAACGGTTTCGGAACCAAGAATGTTCGGAGGATGTCCGAGATGGGTATAGATGCCGGATGCTACCGCATACAAACCGATGGCGGCAGCTTTCTCTGAATACCATTCCGGTGAAGACGCCCCCACGGGAAGATCGGAAATATCCACATTAAGCTCATTGGCGATTGCAGCGCAGAGCTGGAGGATACGTGAGTTATCTACGCAGGAACCATAATGCAGAACCGGCGGGATACCGAGCGCTCCACAGACTTCCTTAAGCCCGGGGCCAGCCATTTCAATGGCTTCCGGCACAAGCAGTCCGGCCTTACCGGCAGCAGTTGTGACACAGCCGGTCGCCAGCACCAGAATGTCACGTTTTATCAATTCCTTGGCTAGGCCTACGTTCAGTGAGTCCTGCTTGATTTTGGGGTTATTACAGCCGACAATGCCGACAGCACCGCGTATCTTTCCTGCGGCAATGGCTTCAACAAGGGGGGTGAATGACCCGCCAAGAGCCTCGATTATAGCTTCGTTAGAGAAGCCTGTCATGATCTCAACAGGTTCACAGGGGATATCAACACGTCCGGCATCGCGTTCTGCATATGCTTCAACAGCTATGGAAACGATCTCTTTAGCCTGCTGCATGGCAGTGCGAGGCTGGAAGTCGAAATGGATGCCACCGGTGAAGCGGGCTTTATCGGCAGTATCTATGAACTTGGTGTGGTAGCATCCGGAAATCTGCACGAGTGACGGCATGATGCACTGGTAATCAACTACGATAGCTTCAACTGCCCCGGTCAGGATAGCAAGCTCAGTCATCAGGTGGTTACCGGCCATGGGAATACCCTGACGCATAAGCAGTTCGTTACCGGTACAGCAAAGTCCGCCGACATTAATTCCTTCTGCGCCGAGCTCCTTGGCCCGTGCCACAAGTTCAGGATCGCGGGCAGCAGCCAGAATCATTTCGGAAACAACCGGATTGTGCCCATGCACAAGCAGGTTGACCTTGTTCTCTTTGATTATTCCGAGGTTGGCAGTGGACATTCTGGGGGTCGGAGTTCCGAAAATTACGTCAGAAAGCTCGGTCCCGATCATGGAACCGCCCCAGCCGTCTGCCAGAGCTGTGCGTGCGGCATGTATAAGTGTGTTGGGAGCGTCGTTATCGCACCCCATGTGGGTACGGTGCATCATTTCCGCAATCTCACGGTCAATGCCGCGGGGAGTCATGCCGAGTTTGGCCCATTTCTCCCTGCGCACTTCAGGAACACGGGACAGGAAAGCCACCTCTTTCTTGCGGGAACCGAAGTCCGCGAAGCAGCATTCCATGAGATCTTCGGCCACGGCCAGAAGCTCACGACCTTCGGTTTCAATGCCTACTTCAGCCGCCAAACGGATCAACTTTGCTTCATCGGTAATTTTGTAATCCGGTGCTTCTCCTTCCACGATAGCCTCAAGGACTTCAATGAGGTCACGGCCATGGTCGGAATGACCTGCCGCCCCACCGGCAATAAAACGTCCGAAGTTACGGGCAACAACAACATCAGCGTCTGCTCCGCAAACGCCTCGCGGCATTTTTGCACTGATGCGGCAGGGCCCCATGGTACAGTTACGGCAGGTGGTTCCGAGTTCGCAGAACTTACAATGGGGGGTCTGCATGGCCATGCGCTCATGCACTGTCTCGATACCTTCCGCCCGGCCTTTTTTGATCATGGCCTTGGCATCATCCCAAATAGTAAGTTCATCAACCGGTTTCGGTTCTCTCGCCATATTTCCTCCTATCCCTGTTTGCGGGAAGCGACATTGCATTACCCGCAGCTAAAAAATGAAAACCCTATCCTGGTGCATAGAGTAGGCTTTCATTCTCCCAGTGTATGTCGCCTAGCGGACAAATAGAAGAAAAAGGCAAAAATTTGCTGATCGAAACTTTAACTTAGCGTCCTGCCGCCCGCGCCAGATCCTCCATGCTGACAATCAGATACTGTCCGCGCCCGCGTTTTTCCACAAGGTCCGCACGGACCATATCATTTATCAGGGTTGAAACGGTTTGGCGGGTTGCGCCCAGCAGCTGTGACAGCTGTTCGATGGTGAGATTAATGGTCACGAGAACGCCGCCATCATCCTGCTCCACACCATTGTCATGGGCTTCAGTTAGCATATAGTCCATGAGACGGTTATAGATATCCTTGAAAGCGAGGCCGCCGATGATTGAAAACGAATTCTTGAGAATATGTCCCAGAACCCTGACCATGGTACGCGTAAAAAGCGGAACCGAATCCATAATTTTTTTGACTTCCCTGACTCCGGTAGTCAACAGGGCGACATCATCCAAGGCTTGAATATAGCAGCCGGAATGGGTGGAATAGATGTCTCCGGGATTGAGGATACCCAGAGTGAACTCCTTATCCTCATAGGCCAGATAAATACGAACACGCCCTTTGGCCACAACAAATACCAAATCTGTTTCTTCTGGCGCAAACATAACCGCCCCTTTGGAGTAGGCCCTTTCATTGAAAATTGCGCGCAGATCGGCCAGATCAGGTTTGGCCAGTTCATCAAGAAGATTGACGCCGGAAAACTTCATAATTCCTCACAAAGCTACAGTTAAAATTTTTGCAGCCCTACCACAATGAAGAAATTACGTCGAATCAAGGACACTAGCCATTATTCTGGTCTGAAAAATTATTATATACCTATCTTATATAAGCAGCAAAAAAGGTTGTATCTTTCCATTTTCAAACTGCCTACATCTGGTTTAAACAATCTTCGCAGATCTCTCCATCCTCTACCCGCACTGCCTTTTCCTTTTCTTTCTTCAAAATATAATTCACCGTTTCTTCGAACCGTTCGACCGGAACGTACCCCCGTATCGCCACGCCGTTTACAAGAAATGTGGGAGTTCCATTTATCTTGAATTTCTTGGCCTCCTGCCCGTCATCAATCAGAAATTCACGTACCTGCGCAGAATTAACAGATTCCTGAAGCCGGGCATGGTCAATATTTATTTCCTTGAGAATGTTTTTAAGCACGGCTCCGGTCTTATCTTCATAAAGAGCCTTCTGCTGAGCAAAAACCAGATTATGAAACTTGTAAGCCTTATTTTTATCTATCCGGGCAACAGCTTCGTAGATCAGAGCCAATTCGCGGGAATTATTATGCAAAGGAAGGTGCTTGAAAAGAAGTCTGTATTTGTCAGGCTGTTCAGTTGCCAGCTTGCTGACCACGTTTGCCCCCTTGCTGCAAAAGGGACACAAGAAATCTGAATATTCTACAATAGTAACCGGGGCGTCTGCATTGCCCAGCAATATCCGCTCATCCAATATTTTCGGCTGCGCAGGATTATTTATCTCCCCCTCAAACTTGCTTAGCCGCTTCAGCGCTTCCCGTTTTTGGATACCTTTATCAAGTATTGCCAGCAAAGCGACACTGTTTTCATCAAGGGCATCAAGTATGATTTGCGGATTTTCGCGTATGGCACCCCTCAACTGATCATTAAATTTCTGTTTGTTCGCACAACCTGAAAATAAAACAACAACCGACAAAATAAGAATAATTCGCTTGAGCATAGAATCACCTTCAGTGGTTTCAGAATTCATACCAGAATGCGCCTTAAATCCATGCTGCCCGCTAATTGCAACAGGCAGCATGGTAATCTGTTAATTATTGTCCGTTCAAGCCGCAACCCCAGGTGGCGTTAGCCCAGGGGAACACATTCTTAGGCGGAAACTGAGCCGGAGCGGGAAAATCGCATCCAGTTTGACATAGATTCTCCCCGGACTGGGTGCTGTTTAAGCAGAACTGGGTCAGCGGAGCCCTCCAAGTGCTGTGCGGAGCCAAACGATGCTGAGCATCGTTGATATCAAACACAGTTGTACCATAATTATAGGCATCCACGGGGTTCATTTTTCTGTAGTTAAGCAGATGGGCAACAGCAACATCTCCGGTGCGGTCACACCCGGAAATGCAGTGGATATAAATCAGGTATGGAACAGAGTTCTTACTATCCAGCAACGACCCTATTTTAGTAACAAGCTGTCCGAGGGTTTCTGAATCAGTCGCAATAGGCTGAATCTCCCACCACAAAAGCGCACCGTTGATCGTTTTCGCATTCGCTGAACTGTTACTTGCAGGGAGTTCCACTGTTCCGTTTACATAACTGTTCTTAGGTGGAATTGCCGTGGAATTGGTAATTTGAGAATCAAAAAACCTGTACTCCGCGTTAAGAACATATCCGTTGGTGGGATTTCCGGTTGAAGGAGGTTGGGTCAGATCGGAGTTGATAAGGCTGATATCAACGAAAATAAAATTATCCGGGAAATTTCCATCTCCGACCTGTATTTTGTAACGATTCTTGAGAGCTTTCAAGAGCCCCGGAAAATCGAAAGATTCTTTACTGTTTTTAACCAGAGTGGGATTCGGACCGCGAAAAAGAAGGTTCTTGCCGTTCTTGTCCAAAAGGTAAGCCTGCCAGTAATTCTGTTCGGAAGGGTTCACATGGGTGATGGGCAGGGCGTGGAAATAATTATCCCCGGCTGGAGCCTGAAGATACTGGCAACCCAGACATCCGCGCGTATTGTACGGTGAGGAGCATGAAGAATCTATTTCCCAGGTGTAACCGCTTTTAGTATTTACAGTGCAGTTGAAATTCTGGCCCATTTTTCCGCTTGTGAGCTGTATCAGATATGAGGCGTTCACTTCCATCGTTGTGGCGTTATCCGATGGCGACTGGTTTCCGCCAAAAAATTCCTTTGTTGCGTTATCAATTTTACCGTTTTCCAGCTTCCAGATAGTTACATCCGTATAATCCTTAAAACTGTCATATGTGTTACCCGGCAGGGTAATCCGGAAAGATTCCGCAGAAACCTGCGGCACGTTGGCAATGAACAAAGCGGTCAAAAAAAGTATGGCGACAAGACTAATCCCCCTCGCTTTTTGAAAATAAACCATTTTCTCCTCCAGATAATTAGACTTTAATTTATTACCCTGCCATGAGCTGCATCTGAAATACAGGCAGCAGGATTGCCATAACAATAAACCCGACCACCGCACCCATCACCAGAATCATAACCGGTTCGAGCATGGAGGTTAGGTTTTTGACCAACTGATCCACTTCGCGTTCGTAATGTTCAGCAATTTTTCCCAGCATGGTATCCAGAGAACCGGACTCCTCTCCCATGGAAATCATTTCCGTTACATAAGCGGGAATTACCTCGCTTTGCTTGAGCGGAGTAGCTAGTTTGCTGCCCTCACGAACCTCGGATGTGGCTTGTGCTACGACTTTTGATACGGCGACATTTCCGGTAACTCCGGCACTGGATTGCAGTGCGGACATAAGCGGAACACCAGAACCGATCAAGGTTCCGAGAGTGCGGCACCACCTAGCCATGCTGACCTGAATCACAAGAGGCCCCAAGCCAGGTATTTTCAGCTTTCCGGAATCAATACGCATACGCCCCGCGGCAGTAGAGCCAATTTTCTTCCATGCAGGGATAACGATCGCCAGCGTCAGCGGCATCAGCCACCATGTCTGTTGCAGAACATCTGAAATTTCGATGAGAATACGTGTGGCGATAGGCAGCTTCTGGCCCATGCTGGAAAACATCTGAGCAAATCTTGGAACCACGAGCAGCATCATGGTTGTTATCGCCCCGACCATGGCCACAAGCATGATAACCGGATAGATCATGGCCCCGGAAACCTTGGAACGCAGATCCTCCTGAGCTTCACGCATGAAGGCCAGCCTGTCCATGGCCTGATCAAGCATTCCTCCGGCCTCACCTGCTGCCACTAATGAAATATAGAGGGTGTCAAAATGCTTGGGGTATTCCGACAATGCCCGAGACAAGGGCATTCCCTCACGCACACGGGAATTTACCGTGGTTATGACCTCCCCCAGCATGGTTCCGGCATTCTGGTCCTGCAAAAAGGACAAGGCTCGCACAAGTGGAAGGCTGGACCCCAGTAAAGTGGCAAATTGACGGGTGAAGGATGTCACCTGCTTGTAGCTTATCCGGCCGCCGAAAAGGGATTGCCCTTTAGACCCAGCCTTACCTTCCTCGCCCGCGGAACTGCCCTTGCGCTCCACCCGGAGCACCCGCGATCCCTGCCCGGCAAGTTCACGCTGAACAGCCGAGATATCAGCCGCTTCCATTTCACCGGAAAGCTGCTGACCATCTTTGATCGCTGTATAACTGAACGTTGCCATAAGTGCTCCTAATTACATTTATCTCAATTATCCTGAGCCATGCGGTATACTTCCTCCTCCGTGGTCAACCCTCTAGCCGCCTTGGCAAGACCGTCCTGAAGCAGTGTACGCATGCCTTCTTTCTGGGCCTGAGCCCCGATTTCAGCAGCACTGGCTTCATTCTGGATCAGAGTCTGAATGGCCGGGGTGTTAACCAGAATTTCAAAAATCCCAAGCCTGCCCTTGTACCCGGAGCCGTCGCAGACGTCACAGCCCACAGCCTGCCATTTACCTTCCGCATCCTGCGTTTTGCAATTGGAGCACAGCCGACGCAGAAGACGCTGGGCCATAGCCCCGGCAAGAGTCGGTGCGACTAGATATGGTGCAATGCCCATCTCTACCAGACGGGTAACAGCAGTAGGAGCGTCATTTGTATGCAGGGTAGACAGCACTAGATGACCTGTCAGTGATGACTGGACCGCGATTTCTGCTGTTTCAATGTCGCGTATTTCCCCGACCATGATGATATCCGGGTCCTGACGCAGAATACTTCGCAAAGCCGCAGCAAAAGTCAGCCCGACTTTGGAATTAACCTGTATCTGATCAATACCGCGCAGCTGGTATTCCACCGGATCTTCAGTGGTGATGATCTTAAGTTCCGGTGATTTAATATAGTTCAGAGAAGCATAAAGGGTGGTAGTTTTCCCGGACCCTGTCGGTCCGGTCACCAGAATTGCACCATGTGGTCTGTGGACCAAGGATTTCCATGTCTCAAGCATCTCCGGTTCAAAGCCGACATCCGCGATATCAACTTTGATGGAGGATTTATCGAGAATACGCATGACCACGCCTTCCCCGAATACCGTCGGAGTAGAGGCCACGCGTATATCATAATCGGACTGCTCCATCTTGAGGCGGATACGCCCGTCCTGCGGAATGCGGCGTTCGGCAATATCCAGATTGGACATAATCTTGATGCGGGAAATGATTGCTGCCTGATACTTTCTGGGGACGGTGTTGACTACGTGCAGAATCCCATCCACCCGGAAACGTATTTCCAGACCGTCTTCATAAGGAGAAATATGGATATCCGATGCGCCCTGTGAAATAGCGTCACGAAAGGTATTATTGACCAGTCGGATAACAGGCGCGGCCTGTGCCATATCCCGCAGGTCCTCCACGTCATCCATGGAATCAAGATCATCGTCCAGACTGGTGAAAACACCTTCCATGCCTTCACCGGAGTAGGCCCGCTCCAAGGCATCAACGAGATTATCAGCCGGGGCGAAGACCATATGCACTTTCACATCCAGAGCCTGTTCCATCTCGGACACGGCAGTACCGATGAAAGGAGTTGCCACGGCCACCCTGACCTTTCCGTTATCTTCTTTTGAAAGAGGCAGTAGCAGGTGGTTCTTAGCGAATCCCTCGGGCACGAGCTGAATCAGCCCCGGTTCGGCAAGATAGGTCTTATCAAGCTCCATCCATTCCATACCGAGTAACTCCGCCGTGCTTCTGAGGGCATCCTGCTCGGACTCCCCGGCCTGCCGGAGACGCTGCCACCATGCCCTGACCCTGTCGGGTGACGACAGGTCGTGCGGAGTAGCCGGAAGGAGATTAACTTCGTTTTCCTGCATAAAGCTTTCCGGTGCTAAAGGTCGAAAATCAGACCGAACTCATCTACAGACATGGGACTCTGAGATTTACGCAGACCGCTCATCTCGTCAGCTTCATCCGGGGTGGCAATTACGTACGGAGTCAGGAAGAGCAGAAGTTCAGACTTGGCGACCTGATCTTCCTGAGTACCGAAAAGCGGCCCCAGTATAGGAGTATCACGCAGATATGGTGCTCCTTTCTTCTTCAGATCGGCATTAGCACTCATCAACCCGCCGATGACCAGCGTCTGGGCATCCTTTACCAGTACGGTTGTTGAAGCTGCACGGTCTGTAGACTGCCATTTGTCCGGGTCTGTATCATCGGTTTGCAGACTGGACAGGGTCTGGTCGATTTTGAGAGTCACATCCCGGTTTTCGGCGATTGTCGGTGTTATATCCAGCTGCATGCCGAACTTACGGTGGTCATAGGTCTTGATCACATTCTGCTGTGAAGTCATTGAAGTCTGCGTCAGCTTAAGAATGGGAATTTCAGTGCCGACAGAAATGCTTGCCTTCTGGTTATCAAGTGCAACTATATGCGGCGCCGAAACAACACGCGCATTATCGTCCGAGGCAAAAAAATGCATCATCATCTTAAAACTATCAGAATTAACAATGGAAAACTTAAGCGCCTCCTGCGCTGCATTGGCGATTCCGGCGGTTCCGAAAATCTGTCCGAAATCCAAGGCCCCCTTAAGATCCGTGCCGTCCGCGTTAGTGTTGAACATCCACTCAAAACCGAGCTTGGTCTCATCAGTGAGGGTAACCTCCACCAGATAGGCTTTAATTGAAACCTGCATGGTCCGCACATCAAGCTTGTTCACGATTTTTTCAATATCCTTGTGGACGCTTTCAGGGGCCAGAACGATCAGGGAATTAGTCTCTGCCATAGCCAGAATTTCAACGGTTCCCTGCCCGATACTCGCCGCCTGCTGTGTGTATAGTTTGGTCAGCAGCGGAGCTACGGTCTGGGCCTCAATGTATTGCAGGGAATATGTTCTGGAAGTCGGCAGTGATCCGGGTTTATCAATATGGCTGATCAAAGTTTTCAATTTCCGGACATTGGCTGCCGTGTCCGTAAAGACAATGTAGTTATTCGATTTTCCGGAGAAAATTGAACCCTCAGGCGACAATATCTGCTTAAAATCTGCAATAACATCAGCAGACTTGAGATACTCAAGTACAATAACTTCCGTTACCATCTGGTCCCCGCCGATGGATATGGCATCCACATTCAGACCTTCATGCACAGCTTCGCTTTTAGAAACAACCTTGTAATATCCCCCCTGCTGCACCAGAGTGTACCCTTTCATATCCAAGACAGAATAGAGCAGCTGCAAAGCTTCAAGCTGAGTTACCGGCTTCGGGGAAATCACCGTTACCGGTCCGGTAAGCTGATGGTTTGGGATAAAGGTCTTACCCATCAGGTGTGAATAAAATTCCAGCACAGCCATAATATCCGTCTGCCTGAAATTGATCTCAATCCTGTTTTTAGCGACAGGTGCGGCAAAGGAAATTCCGCCCGATGCAACAGAAAAAGCGCAGATCGTTATCAGGATGGCAAAACTTCGTATGCTCCGTTTAAATTTCATCATAATAACTCTCACCTGATATTTTCTTGAATGTGTCATGGTTCTTGTTTCTCCTGCTGTGCAGATCAAGGAACCTTGATATCCACATTCATGGGTTTACCCTTTCGGATGATTGTAAGGAACACGTCCTTGCCAATCTTGTTTTTCAAAACAGCACTTACCTGCGGGATGGAACTGACCGGTCTTCCCGAGACCGCCAGCAGCAGATCTCCCTGCTGAAGCCCGGACCCTTTATGAACGACACGGGCAACTTTCAGACCGCTGCTTGACGGGATTCCCAGATCCTTGCGTTCGGCATCAGACAATGGAATAAGGTTCACTCCCAAACCGCCGACCGTCACGTTTCCGCCTCCGGCAGGCACATCAGGAGAAGCGGAAAGAGCAAAGGACAGACCGGCTTTTTCTGCAATGCCAGACTCGCTCAGCAGGCTTTCTGCCTGTTCGTCCCATGCACTGTTCATTTTTAATGTGGCATTCTGATCATTCCGGGCCAGAACCACATAACCGGATGCTATCTCAACAAGTATGCTTTCCCTGACGATCTGCCCCAATGTGACAAGAGAGCTTGTTCCGCCATTGATTCCGGTAATGATTGCGTATGATTTTCCCGCCCCCGGCATAGTTGCCCTCAGGGTAAGATTGGAGAGATCCGGGCCCGGAGGAAGAGCTGGCGGCGGCGCAGCAGGTTGCTTTTTATATGAACGGTGCACCAGATGCAGCTGTCCGAACTGAAAAATGTGATGCCGCTTGGTACTGAAAAACGAATAATGGGGATAATTCAGAGGGTCAGCCGGGGGGATATCGCGGGTAGCATCCACGTAGTTTATAGCTTTGGGATGCGGGGCAGGCAGAACAAGAATGACCACAGCCCCTGAAACCGTCAGGACTGCGATGATAATAGCGATCCTTAAAAAGCTGTCCGCTGCGTTTTTATGCAGATACTTTTCCAAGCCCATAACTTATTCCCCCGCCCCGTGCGTGGAGTTCATATGAGTTGCATTCATATGTTTGGAGTTAATATGGGTGGCATTTGCCTGCGCACTGCAATTGAACACCTTGCGGGCGTACCGCCAGTCAAGAATGTCATCCTTTGGAACGACTACATCATAGCCGAGTTCCTGCTTGAAAAAACCTTCATACTTTTTGAAATACTCATCGGTTTTATTTCTGGATTCCGGTCCGTTACAAAAATACTCCTGCCCCTCCTCAGGATCCAGAAAACGAACACTTTTCATCACCTCTTCAACGGTCTGGCGCGACACGCCCTGCGGATTGTCTTCAGTCAGAAACGCCATGGCCTGATCCGGATTTTTACGCCACCAGCGGACAGCTCTTGAAAAACCTTTGATCAGGGCCTCAACCGCGTCCCCGTTACCGGCCAGTGAATCCTTACGAAGCACCAGAAACTGCAACGTCCAATTATCCAGATCATCGGGACCGGCCACTGGTCGGGCGATACGCAATCTCTGCAACCTGCTTACGTAAGGCTCAAAAGTGACCCCCACTTCAATCAACCCGGCCTGCAAACTTTGCGAAACCATCTCCCGCGACATATCGCTGACCTTAACATCTGAAAGGGACATGCCATTCTTCTTAAGCACTTCGTACAAAAAGTAATGAGCTGCTCCACCTGTTTGCAGAAAAACAGTTTTTCCACGCAGCTCTTTAACCGACTTTACAGGAGAGCTGCCCGCAACCATCAAGGCATCCCCGGCCCTGAACCGCGCGAGCGGCGCCACTATGCGCAGATCAACGCCTTTAGTAAGCAGCTGAATCAGTTCCAGGGCATGCGTAGCTGTGCCGTCAATTTCCCCGGCGTACAATTTATCAAAATTCGTCTTTTCATGTTCGGAAAAATAGCACTCGATACGTGTACCATTTGCATGGAGCCAGCCATTGTGCCGGGCTATTTCAAACGGGGCAAAGCCGATCCACGGGGGAACTGAGAGAATCAACCTGCCTCCCTGTTCCTGCATCTTGGAATCAACTCTGGCCGGGATGGAATATTTGCTGACCACCAGACCGCCCTGCATGGCTCCACTCTCCCCGGTAAGCGTAATCTCTGAAACCACAAAGACCTGAGGTGAGGTTTCAAGATAATAAATGAACTTCTCAATAGCGGTAAAAGCCCCGCTGAAAGTTACTTCCATGGGCTGGCTTTGCAGAAATCCTTCCTTTTTGCTCGTCATTGGCCGGATCTCTTTGATAATTACTCCGGTTATAGACGCATAATCCCTGATTTCATTGTAAATATCAGATGAAGCCCAATCCCCGCGATCAATAAGGTCAAGCTGCCGCTTCAGAGATGCATACTCATCTTTCACCTGCCGCAACTTGGCTTCCCGGTCCGGCAGGACCATAGCCTTTGGCGTATTCAGCTGAATTCTGTTTTTAAGTCCGGCCTGTTCCTGAACCGTGGCTTCATACATATCTCCCAGTGGAGCCAGCACCCCCATGTACAAACCGACACTCAAAAGGAAGACAAGGCAGAGAGAAAGAGCACGCCGATCCTGCGGAGCAAGCTTGTTCCATGCAGTCAGGAGAGCATTCATTGTGCACCCTCCTGTATCTTCTTTGGCTTGAAAAAAGTCTGCCACGACGGGAAATCAAGCTCGACCACAAAACGAAACCCCTGCCCGTGATCAAGTTTGCTCATGGATGAAAGAACCGCATTGGAAAAAATCTCGGTACTGCTCAAGTTCTCAAGCAGCGACATCAGACTTATCTCGCTTTTAGCCTCACCTTGCAGGGTCAACCTGCCGGACTGCCCGAGGCGCATGGTATTGAGCTTTACCTGAGCCGGAACCGCATCCCCAAGATCCCTGAAAATATGCGAGACAAAAGGTTTTTTAACCGTATATCTAAGGATTGACCTATTACGGCGAACGTATTCCCGGATCTCCATTGTTACCAGATCAGTGCGCTTAGCCAGAAACATAATCTTGTGCGCTTCTTCCTTGAGGACCGCAGCATCCTGATCATTCAAATGAATAACGGAAAAGAACAGCAGAAGGCAGCCGGCAACAGCTCCGCCGAGGCCCAACCCCGACTTGAAATAATCTTTCGGGCCAAGTGGAATGCGCTCCCAGTCCTCAAGGCTTTCATGAAAAGAACCTTGCGCACGGCCCATGCGCAACGTATCCAAAAGACCTTCATATAAATTTATTGTTTCAAGCTGAATCTCCGGCAGCAGACTCTCAATTGCATTTCCGAAGCCTTGCGGCTCGATACCACATTCGGGGGCAACCCATAACACGGCCTTCTTCGGCTTAGGCATCTGCTCCGCTTTAAGCTCAGCAAGCAAGGCGCCAAGAGCACTTGAAAACGAAGCTCCTCCAGCCGGCAGCACCTGCCAGCTCAGCGGCACATGCTTATGGATACAGCAAAGACGCGTTTCGCCATTCTCGCATGAAACCAACAGGGTCGGTCCGGAAGTCTTAATATCCAATTCCGGTACTAAAACTGATGTGACCTGAAAGCCCATCCTTTTCGCTTTTTGCAGGCACCCGTGGAAATAATCGTTGGCAACCCACCCCAAAGAACCTGTTACACCTTTCTCCGAACTGTAAAACCTGACTTCCCGGCCTCCGGTCTCAGGGGAACGGAACAGGTGTTGTGAAGCGTCCACGTCCAGATCAGCAGCGGCATCCTTCTGTTCTTTGCTTGGGTTATGAGTGCGGCAGAGCGCAAGCATGGAAGAGGAAAGTACCGCCACACAAGGGCGGGGAGAATCAGAATCAGTATGGCTATCGAGAGATTGCCACGCTTGGTTCTTGTGGGAATATTCAAAAGAAGCTGCGCAGTCTCCGTGCACGTCAAAAATCAGGGCGACCGAAACTTTTTTCCCAAAAGATCCGGGCATTGATATGGACTGGAGCAACTTCTTAAAATTCATAGAACAACTCCGTTTATCTTCGAGGAAGAGCTTCGGATTCCCAACGGGTAAAACGTAATTGATTCTTACCCACACTGACTCTGGCGATAATCCTCTCAACCGGTTTTCCCGGACTAAATCCGGCTAAACAGGTCATGCTGAAATTTTTGGACTGCACTCCCAGCACAGGAGAAAGATGAGATTCCTGACCTGCCGCACCCAGAGCACTGATTGCAGCATTGATGGTTGCGAATCCTTTCCACCCGGAAAGACGGTAAGCCAGAAGAGCCTGAACCTGCTTTGTAGTAAAGCCGACTGCATGAAGCACCTCTTTCCCCGCAGTATTAATATTCACCTTGCCCGAAGAAAAACAGGTCAGATGCTGTGCGATTCCACCCTTGCCGTCTGGAGTCCCATACAGAATTTCACGGGTCATCCCCTTCACCTGGAGCAACTCATCCACTATAAGAATCGGCCCATCCACCAACCCTTGAGTGATGGCAACCGAAGGTGGAGTTGCCTTCGGGTCCTTATTCTGCTTCTTTGTCCGGTAAAGGATGATATTTGAAGCCAGAACATTTGAAACATCCGGAAAGCCCTGTAACTGATCCATGGTGGCCACATTGATATTCAACCGGGATTCTTCATCCACGAGACCGTATTGCAGTTTCTCCTTTTTACTTTCCGCCGGTCTGCCGGAGAACTTACCCTGCTTTGAATCATGTGATCTTTCAGACACGGGACGGATAATGGAATAGTAACCCGTTCCCAATTGAACGTCCTTGTAGAGGGATTCGCCAGAGAACCATTTATCCGTAATACTGTGCACCTGATCACGGGCATGCTCCCTCACAATGCCGGCCGCCCTGTGGATACCTCCGCGAGCCAGATTATAGGCCCTGATATCCTGACTGCTCCAGCTTTCCACCTTTGTCTCGCATAAGGCTTCATAGGAAAATGAAGCAGCCATAACACCCAGAACGGCCATTACCCATAGCGTAATTACCAAAGCGAACCCCCGCTGCTTCTGGAGCTGTGTCTTTCCGGCTGCATTCTTAAGCATATCTCTAGCTTGCCTTCCGGTGCGGTGTTACTTCCAACAATACCTGTGAACGAAAAACTTCCCTTCGCGAAGGTCCTTCCCTGAAATCCAGAACCAGACCGATCATTCCCGGGCCGGATTCATTGGCTGCATTCAACTCCCCGGTAACTCCACCGCCATGCCCTCTGGCAGTCAACCGGAAACGGCTTTCCACCAGCTCGGAGCAAAGCTCCATTTTTGAGAGCGGCTTACCTTTTTCCGGTTTTCCTTTTTTATCGGCGCGCTCTTCCCGCCAAAGGGTGCGCTCTTCCAAAACATAGCGCACCCAGATCCGTTCCCCTTTTTTATTCACAATGGGAAACTGACACTTTCCTTCATGACAGGTAATATCTGAATCCTGACACTGCGGGTCCAGATTACGCACGTCCCTGCCGAGCATGCTGAAAACATAAGCGGCTGAACGCATGGGCGACAGCACCGCCTGTGCTTTGGTCTCAACCTTGGTTGCGGTTACAAAAATCGAATAAACCGCGGTCAGTACCACAGAGCCGATAGTGATTGCCACCAGCAGCTCCAGCAGCGTGAACCCGCCCGCATCAGTAGTTGGTGATGTCCGCGTTTTCACCTGTTCCTCCGGCCTTGCCGTCCTTACCGTAGCTGAGCAGGTCAAAGTCCGGACTGTGCTTACCGGGAGATGTATAAACGTACGGGTTATTCCACGGGTCCTTGGGGATGGCATTCTTGCTCATATACGGACCATGCCAGTTTTCGGGAACAGGGGAGGTGGAAGGCTTTTTCACCAAAGCCTCAAGGCCCTGCTGAGTGGTTGGAAAGTCACCTGTATCCAGTTGATAGCTTTGCAGGGCCATGGAAAAGTCCTCAATCTGGGCCTTGGCCGCAGCGACCTTGGCCTCGTCGGTTTTTCCGAAGAACCTCGGCGCTACAATTGCTGCCAATACGCCGATGATCACGATAACCACCAGCATCTCGATGAGTGTAAACCCCTGTTTTCCTTTAAGCATCATGAAGTCCCCCCGAATGGTGAATTGATTGCCTTTTTGACCGGGACGTCAGCAGGCAGGTGGATTCCCAATTTAAACATCTTACCGTTTCTATAGATAGTCAGGGCAACATCATTGCCCGGACGTTTGCGCTGCATGATGAATGTTGAATCCCGCATTCCCTGTACCGATATACCGTCTATCTCCAGCAGGATATCTCCGGGCTGGACGCCTCCCTTCTGCGCCGGACTGTCCTTTTTGCAGTCCACCACAAGCAGGGCGCGCTTCTGGTCTTCATTGGTCTGATCCCGCAATTCCTCTTCGATCACATGCATATCTTTCTGGACAACCTTCAGCTTAAGACCCAGCAAAGGCCGGGGCATTTCCTGATAACCGACATCTATGGGGTCGGCAGTCAGCTGGCACCCGGCTAAAACAAAACCGAGCACCACAAGCACAAATATCCGTGTACAGCACTTACCTTTTTGAGAAACCGCATTCATTATCTGGCATCCTTTATCTGATTTTTGCTCTCCACAGGGAGATTCAGGTCGACCTGAGCTGTTTCCAGAACATACTCGTGCTCCCTGCCTTCAGTAAAAAACAACACCGTAATCCTGACCCGGTACACCCCGGAATATTCAGCGTCTTTTTGGCTGACAATCTTCCATCTGCCGTGAGGCAGGATTTCGCAATTGCCAGCGGTGGTACCGGACTTGATATCTCCGGCATTCAAAAACGCAGCCAGCCGCATCTCAGCTTCCATGCCCGCCCGCTCATATCCTTCCACCTGTGATAACGACGAGGCAGCCAGTGAATACACACCCGCAACCGCTACCAGCCCGATAGATAAAATAGCCATGGCGACCATGACTTCCATGAGCGAAAACCCGGAACTGGAAGCCTTAACGTACATACACACCACCATCTGCCCCAGCGACAAACACATTCAGGCTTTCATTATCACCGGAAGAAAACCGCAATCTGGCCGGAGTAGCTGTTCCACCGGGATAAAAAACGATCTGCATTTCAGGACCTGAAACTGGTTTTCCCAGAAGGACCATAGGACCGACAGTCACTTTTTCCGGCAAGTTGACACGACTTAAAATTTTATTCTTATTTCCACTCAGCAGCTTCAAGTCCCTGCTCTTACTGTTAATGGCCAGCACATGCTCTTTCCCGGTATCCGCGGCCCGGAATCTGGCTGCGGTCGCTATGCTGCCAAGATCGGAAACTGCGGACTGTAAGCTGCTGCCCGTAAGCTGCCCGCTTAAGCGAGGCAACAGAACTGCCATGACGATAGACATGATGACCATGACCACAATTAATTCCAGCAGGGTGAATCCGTTTTCCATCCGAGCATGGAGCATGTTGTTTAACGGCTGAGTCATATTCCTTTTCCGCACAATCTCTATTGCTTGGGCATCACCCTGCGCTTCAAAATATACCCGACATCAGGTGAATAAGTCACAAGTTCCCAACCCTCGGCCCCCAAAGGCCCAAGATTCGGTTCATAAGGATCAAATTTTGAATTTCCAAGAACATTGGGAACAAGGATTTTATACTCCCACTTGGCATTGATGAAAGCATCCAGCTTGCCCTCAATGCGGGAAAGGTCGTCATGCAAAGTCTGTAAAGGGCCGAGCAGCTCGCCGATATTTCCACCATTTCCAGAGGAGTACTCTACGGATTGAGCAGCGCAATCACTCGAAAATGAACACAACATCAAGAATGCAAGCAAAATACTATTTACAACAGCACCAGCAATGCAAAATTTCAGCAGATATACATACTTCACTGCTCCCCTCCTTTTTATACTCCTATTATCATTTATATGGTGTTAATATTTTTTTGTCTACAAACATTTAAATTTTGGTAAGTACTTTCTGTATTTGTTACATTTAAATGTTCTTTAAAATAGAGCAGGAGAATAAATACTTATTTCGACCTTGACACCAACCCCGCAATATTGTTTTATGCTGGTAATAATCTCTATTGAAAATATCTCGGAATCAGGGAGGGGATATGAAAACTAACGGAGTGAAAATAGGCGTGATTCTGCCGGCATTACTTCTGGCAGTACTCACTTGCTTTACAAATGCAGCGGGGGCGGACAGCAACCAGTACTATTCCAATTCATCCAAAACGGGGTATGACCCTATTACCATCGCCTTCGGGGTCTTTGCCGTGAACGGCACAAGTACCATCAATACCGTAACATTTTACTACGTCAACGGAAGTTCTGCCAACAAGGCTTTTTCTGTAAGCAGTACAAGTAAAGCATCCCCGTCCCAAACCTATTACGTGAAGAACGGGACGTGGAAAGTCGAGCTGAAAAATACTTATTTTAACCAAAAGCTGAATACATATATCAACATTGGAAACGGCACATGGGGATACGCTAAAGGCTGCAACTCAGCATCCACAGACCCCAACTGCTCCGCCGGACACCTGATGCCGCCGCTTCCTGCGTCTCCACCGCAGGGCGGTCCCAATTTAACTCCGGGCTGCCAGATGAACAAATACATAGCTCCCCACACCCCTTCAGGCGTACCGAGCTCCTACTGGTCTATGTCGGAACAGACCGGATTCACGGGCATCACCATGGCTCTCGGGGCATGCTCGGTGAATGGAACCCAGTCAACAATTACCGCCTCCTACTCAGTTAAAACAGGAGCGGACACCGAGTATCAATTTTCAGTGAACAATAAAGACCCACGCTCAATGATCGTCTACATGAAGCAGGATGCTCTTTGGAAAGTGGATGTGGCGAACAGCTATTTCAACCAGAACAGGACCGCTTATTTCAAAGTAACATCCTCCGGTTGGGAATACGCTAATAATTGTAACAGTTCTTCTCAAAACCAGGAATGCTCTGCCGCCGAACTGCTAAGTCCTACGTCAACAACTCCTCCGACAATCAATGCCGGCTGCCAGGAAACCCGCTATACTCCACCGCCGCCGCCCCAATTGGTATGCGGCAACAACACCCAGACAACCGACTGGGACGACAACCGTATAACAATCACCAACAACTGCGCGGATGATGCCTATATTGTGCTCACTCCCCCTAATGCCAACGCCACGTATCAGCAATACAACAGGGAACTCTGGAAAATGGCTGCCGCCAGAAGACAGATGGATACAATGTACGCCAACCCCAATGACCTTACCTCGGCACTTATGTTCCGCAAAAAACTTGAGTCCGGTACTAATATGACCATCCCGGTCCCTGAAGGCGGCATCGCCTCGGGTAACATCGGAGTCCTCCTGAAATGCCAGACAGATCCCACCGGTATAGGCTGGCCCGGGAACTGCACAATCGGCCCGGTTCCGGGAACGGCAAGTACCGGCGTCGGAACCATACTTGAATATTCCGCAGGCTGCACATACACATCGGAAACAGACCGGAAAACAAAATGTACCGTCAATCCTTCCTCCAATGAAGAATACTGCCTCGGCAGTTCCGACTACTATGATTTAAGCATGGTAAACGGTTACAGCGTACCTATGCATGCATCTGTCACCAACGGGACAGCACATGAATGCAATGTTACGGAAATTAACGGTGTTACCGACCTGTATGATTGCCCGAACGAAACCAATGCCACTATCTCGGCCACAGGAGAAAACGTCCGGTCCTACAACAACCCGCAATTAGCTCAAGCCAGCGGAATAGGTCTGTATATCAGCAATGACCCCGGCGGAAATGACCGGGCGGCCTGCATAACCCCAGCGCAATGGCTTAACGCAGGCGGGCAGAACCCGAAAAACAAACAACTTGTGGCTCTCAGCGGTAATCCGGTTGCGTTGAACGAACTGAATATAGCTGACTGGTACGGCTGCAACGGTATCCCGCCGAATCAGGACCCGGGAGATCCTGCGTCATGTTTTGGCCCGGGATGCGGTGGTCCGCAGTGTGCGGTCGGACCTGACGGCCAAGTAGGAATATACAACGAACCCAACCTGGTAAACGGTAGAGGGATACCGTACACTAATTATGTAAAATATCTTAAGGCCATAGGTGTGGACGGATATGCATGGCAATTCAATGATGATGCCTCAACCGTACTTTGCAAAAAGGCCGGTGTAGCGGTCCACCTCACTCTCTGCCCCGGCAAGGAAGGTCAAGAGCCTTACAACAGCCAGCAAAGCTGGGCCTTCGAGGACAAGAAATGTCAGGCACTGCCTCCGGGAAGCAGCGGAACCTACACCACTCTTCTAGACTGCATGAAAGATAACTACTGGTATAGCTGCCAGCAGGAAGAAGTTAAAAAGCTCGGTCCAAACAGCTCGGTTGTTTCCGCCAAGCTCAACTATTGCAAACCATACAAACCCAAAAATGATCAATCCGCAGGAAGTGACGGTACGCCTCTCCAGACTTACGAACAGTGTATTAAATACGAAACTCAGTGCCAGACATACGGACCGGAGCAATAAACCGATAACACATAAAATATGATTTTAAAAAAAAGCGTGGATGCAAAGCTTACCAAGGCTGCATCCACGCTTTTTTATATAATTTTGATAACGCCACCCACCTCTACGCAGGCATGAGGAAAGTCCGGCGACTCCTGCTACTCTTAGTAACAGGTCATTGCCTGCTTCTTTCTTGGATAGTTCATCTTTTACAACTGACTGATATATACTTCTACATCAATACTCTTTCTTTAATTTCATGCAGATAAGCCATAAATAATCAAATATTTCTATGAAAAAAACGTATTTTAATACGAAGATAACCCACCACTATTTATTTTTTTTTAAAATTGCTTAATACTGAGAGCCATATATTATTAAATATTAAAACGTTAACCCCTTAAGCAAGGATTAATGATACAAAATCAAACAACATTAAATTGCTTTATATTGCACAAAACATAAAAACAACATAAGATAATCCACATAAATAACCACAAACCAAGGAACTTACAATGAAAGACAAAAAATTAGACATGTTAGACCTTGATCAGGTTGCTGGCGGGGTTGTTACGGGAACGTTTCAAGGCGACAAATTCACAGCGTCTGCAAACGGTGATGGAACATACACCCTTAATATTGGCGGTCAAACCTATAAAAGAGACAAACAATATATAACCGATACGATGCAAGAAATGGGTTTTTCCGATGATGTTATAAAACAGACTTTTGCCGATGTAGAGGATAGCCAAGTCCACGATTACGGAGAATTAACATAGAAGAAGATATGATCATCTCCACGGACTCCCTGCGAAACAGTAAGGTATGCCGGGCTGCCCGCAATAAAACACCGGGTACCCGGCTTATTTATGCCGTGTTTCCAAGCTGAGTCAGATCAACAATGCATTGTTATTAATTTAAGGATTCAAATATATACCATGTTGTCATGACAGTATGGCGCATGATAACAATTTATAAAACAGATTATTTATTCGGTACGGGCTTATGTGCAATAGGTGAACTTGTTAACACCACTCCTGCTACGCATTAATATTTTCGGGTATTATGTCTAAAATTTTTCGCAAAACAGCACTAGATCGTTTATCTTCCCCGGAACAACTGGATCAGGTTATGCGTGTTACATCTCCAGCGGGATGGGCTGCATTTCTAGCCTGTTCCGTACTGATAGCAATAGCCGTTGTATGGGGGTGTTATGGGACAGTTCCCACAAAAGTATCGGGACGGGGGATTCTAATTGAAAAAGAGTCGCTTTTTGATGTGGTTGCTGTCGGAGAAGGACAGGTACTCAAAGTCATACCCGAAGTTGGAGATATCATTAAATCCGGTCAGTTAATTGCCAGAATCAGCCAGCCGGAACTGACCCACAGAGTAGAAAAAGCCCGGAGGACACTTGACCACTTACTTGAAGAGCGGGCTGTCATCACTAAACTTGGATCAGAAATACACTCTTCCCGCAAGGAACATATAAGTCAACAACGCAAAATGCTGCGGGAATCAATCAACCTTGCCGAAAGCCACATTAATGACCTTTACGAACGGATCACGCTATACAAGGAACTGGTTGAAAGCGGGACTATAGCCCGTAAGACCTACCTTGATACAAAGGCTGAATACAACAAGGAAATGGAAGAGATTCTAAAATTCAGGGAGCAGCTTTCTGCGCTTCCCACTTCCAGTTTCAAAGCCACATCGGAACAGAAAAAAGAACAGATTGATATTGAGCTGCGTATAATCAAGGCAGAGGAGGAGCTTGATTCAGAAAAAGATAAACTTAATATTGCCTCACATATAATCAGCCCCAAGACCGGAAAAGTGAACGAAATTTTCAAATCGCCCGGCTCCTACCTCAAAACAGGACAGGCCCTCTTGAATATCGAAACGGACTCTCCTGATAATAATTTTTATATTTCCGCATACTTCTCCCCTGAAAAAGGTAAGAGGATACAAAAAGGCATGACCATGCTTATTTCCCCCTCGGTTGCCAAACGCGAAGAATTCGGTGTCATGCTCGGTGAAGTTGTCAGTGTTTCTTCTTTTCCTGCTTCCCCGCGCGGCATGATGAATATTCTGGATAACCAGCGACTGGTGGAATTACTGACCAAAGACGGACCGCCAATCAGGGTGCGTGCCCGCATCCTTAAAGACCCATCCAGCTTCAGCGGTTTCAAATGGTCTTCCGGTAAAGGGGCTCCGGTTATATTGCAGTCCGGTACTATGTGCACAGCGGATGTAGTGGTTGAGGAGCAGAAACCTGTCAGCCTGGTACTCCCTTACCTCAAAAAGACTGTTCTGGGTATTGGGGAGACTTATCAATAATGCCGGACAGCAACATTATATGGGAAAACACAAGGGTAAAAACACCGACTCTGCTGCAAATGGAAGCTCTGGAGTGCGGAGCTGCGGCACTGGGGATTGTTCTGGCCTACCATGGCAGGTATGTCCCGCTGGAAAAACTGCGTGAAGACTGCGGTGTCAACCGTAATGGTAGCAAGGCCAGCAATATGATCAAGGCAGCCCGCAATTACGGATTGCAAGGCTGCGGTTACCGCATGGAGCCTTCTTCACTGCATACGCTGAAGCTCCCGCTGATTCTCTTCTGGAATTTCAACCACTTTATCGTCCTTGAAGGTATCAAGGGGGACAAGGTCTATATCAACGATCCTGCGAGCGGAGCAAGAACCGTTTCATTCAAGGAGTTTGACCAGTCTTTTACAGGAGTGACCCTGGCTTTGGAACCGAGCCCCGGATTCGTCAAAGGCGGGGATAAGCCCAGCGTTATCCGGGCACTGAAAAAACGGCTGACTATCGGACGCAATGCTCTTTATTTCGCAATACTTGCCGGGATAGCATTAGTAATTCCCGGCCTTGTTCTTCCTGTTCTATCCAAAGTTTTCGTCGACAAAATTCTTATAGAAGGGACTAAGGACTGGTTTAAACCGTTACTTATCGGAATGCTTTTAACAGCATTTGTAAGGGCAGTTTTAACATGGTTACAGGACCAAACTCTACTGCGCCAGCAGACAAAACTGGCTATCATCACATCCATAGATTTCTTCAGCCATATTCTTAAGCTGCCCATGAGTTTCTTCGACCAGCGTTACAGTGGGGAAATAGGCAGTAGAGTCGCTCTTAATAACACTGTAGCAGGACTGCTTACCGGATCGCTTGCCTCAACCTGCATATCACTCTTCACAACAGTATTTTTTGCCGCAATAATGGTTTTATATGACCCTCTCCTGACCTTCATAGGCGTTCTTTTCGCGGCTACGAACATCTTTATACTCAGGCTGATAAATAAAAAACGATCAGATCTGCAACAAAGGATACTACAGGAAGGCGGAAAACTGTCCGGCACGACCATGGGCGGCATACAATTAATTGAAACAATCAAGGCTACCAGCTCAGAATCGGATTTTTTCTCCCGCTGGGCAGGCCAAGTCGCCAAATACCGTAATGCTGTGCAGGAAATGAGTAGCTGGACCAATCTTATCATGCCTGTACCTGGTTTTATTTCAGGACTCAGTTCCGCCGCTATTCTGGGGTTGGGAGCGCTGCGGGTTATGGATGGTGAAATGACAGTAGGGACGCTAGTTGCCTTCCAGTCACTTATGTCAAGCTTTCTCAGCCCTTTTAACCGTATTGTTCAGCTGGGAACCGAGCTCCAGACTCTTCAGGGCGATATCAACAGGCTGGATGATGTTATGAATTACAAACATGATTCCGGTTATGAAAGCAAAGAAGAGATGAGCCTGAAAGACGGTGACCGGCCTCTGCTCACAGGGCACCTTGAAATCAGGAATCTTGAGTTCGGCTATTCGAAATTGGACCCGCCACTGATAGAAGACTTCAACCTGACCCTGACTCCCGGCAGACGCATTGCCTTGGTTGGGCCTTCCGGATCGGGTAAATCAACTGTAGGCAAACTAATCTGCGGGTTGCTAAATCCATGGTCCGGAGAAATTCTGTTTGACGGCAAACACCTCAAAGATATCCCCCGTGATGTCTACCTCAATTCATTTTCATATGTAGATCAGGATATCATCCTTTTCAAAGGAACAATTCATGACAACCTGACCATGTGGAATAAGGCCGTACCGGAGCACATGATAGTGGAGGCAGCGCGGGACGCCTGCATACACGATACAATTGTCCAGCGCCCCGGAAGTTATGAATCAGTGCTGGATGAAAATGGTGCCGACCTTTCAGGCGGGCAGCGGCAACGTCTTGAGATTGCGCGGGCTCTGACCTGCAATCCCAGCCTGATAGTATTGGATGAGGCCACAAGCGCCCTTGATGTTGAGACAGAAAAGATAATCGATAACAACCTGCGTAAACGCGGTTGCACATGCCTGATTGTAGCTCACAGGCTGTCCACAATTCGCGATTGTGACGAAATCATAGTTCTTGAGCGGGGCAGGATTGTTCAAAGGGGCGTGCATGATGAAATGATCAAAACAGCCGGACCGTACAGAGAACTTATCGAGAATTAAAAATGGCAAAACTCCTTCATCTGCAATCTTTTTTTACTGAAAACGGTATCAGGATGGACTTGAATGCAGGTTCTCCTATCCTGCTGGCCGGGAGCGAGGAGGCGTGGTTTATTGCAAAAGGCCGCGCAGACGTTTTTATTGTAAACAAAGAAAACCCTGACTCATCTATGCGCACCCGCTGCTTCAGTGTGGAATCAGGACATATTCTGTTCGGGCATCCAGCTGATGCAGATTCTGCTTTGCTGGCAGTGGGAACACCCGGAACCGAGGCATACCGGGTACATAAAACGACCCTGAGCAAAATAAAAGAAGACGAAGAATTAGCCCGGCTGATCGATAACTGCATAGACAACCTTCATTCTGCCGTTACACGGGCAGTAGAGAATATTCCGCAGGGCGACCTTATCCTTGAAAATGGATCAGGGCTTGTTGTTCCTGAATTTAAAATAGGACGACCTGAAAACAAAACGGTCTGGATTCGCCATATAAAAGGTCAGTCCCTGTTTATGGGGGTTGAAAACCTGAATAACAATACGGAATGGTTTCCCATAGTACCTGAAGCATGGATTAAAACTATCAGCAGTTCCATCATTGCTGTTTCATTCACAGCTGAAATAGCACGTCGCAAAGATTTCTGGGAAATTTTTAACAACTATTTAATTGCAATCATTAATCATCTTTCAATAGACGTCTCCCTGGACACAGTTGACCGCTATGTCGCGCTGAAAGACAAGGATATCGCTGAGCAACGCTTAACCACCGGAGGGCTCAATACCTTATCGTCGGTTATGGACTCCGGGGAACAACATCCGCTATCCGACCAGTATTCTGGCGAACTTTCCATTGCATGCGCAATGGTTGCCCATAAAACCGGTCACAGACAGGCTGTTGAAGATGGCTTGTTTAGCGGAGACACCCTTGATGAAATTGTTCAGTCCGCAGGAATGCGATCCAGAAAGGTTCTTCTGCGTGACAATTGGTATAAACAGGACGGCGGACCTTTGCTGGGTTTCACAATATCTGGCTCTCCGGTAGCCCTTCTACCTTCCTCGCCGTCTTCATATCAATTGATCGACCCCGAGAAAGGTACAGAAACAGCTGTAAACTCTGAAACACTGGCAAATCTGTCACCGGAAGCCCATGTCCTGTATCGCCCTTTACCAGATAAAAAACTAAAGCTGGCGGACATCCCTAAATTCGGGCTGCATGGGAGCTGGAAGGATATCGGAGTAATTATTTGCATCGGAATTGTTGTCGGGATTATGGGGCTGGTTACTCCTTCCATAGGCAGAATAATTTTCGAAGATATCATTCCCGGCGCAGAACGTGGAAGACTGATGCAGCTGGTTGCAATCATGATCGGATTCAGTGTTGCGTCACTCCTCTTCCAGATAACCCAAAGCTTCGCCATGATACGCATGACAACAAGAACAGAACATAATCTGGAAACAGCGCTATGGGAACGGCTGATGTGTCTGCCTGTACAATTTTTCCGCAAATTTACTGCCGGAGATCTGGCCCAGCGGGCCATGGCCATGAACTCTGTCCAGAATATTTTAACTGGTGCCGTTCTTACTGGAATGAGCTCAGCTTTCTTCTCATTTATATATCTTGGGCTTCTTTTCCACTATGACCTGAAATTAGCCTTTCTTGCCTTGGGAATAACTATTTTTTCGGGGGTTCTTGTAATCGGAATAGGTTTTATCCAGATCAGATTCCAGCGTAAGGCAGTAAATCTTGCAGGCAGAATTTCCGGAGAAACCCTGCAATTTATTACAGGAGTCTCCAAAATAAAGGCTGGCGGAGCTGAAAACAGAGCCCTGATGCTTTGGGCTGGCAATTTTGCCAAACAATGCCGCACATCTTACAAAATGAAGTCTGTCGGGATAGCATTCAATTCATTCAACGCAGTGTATAAGGTAACTGCTTCAGCACTTATTTTTATGGGAGTTTTATATTTTAAACGTGACAATGCGCTGGATTTCGGAACGTTTATAGCCTTTTGGATGGCGTACGGAAGCTTGCAGAACGGGGTACTTTCACTTGTAGGCGGAGTCTTGAAATTTTTTCAGGCAACACCATATTTTGAAAGGTTAGAACCGATTCTATCTGAAGTCCCGGAAAATTCCGGAAATAAAGGGCGGTCTGTAAAGCTTAAAGGCAACATTGAAATCTCCAGTATAGACTTCCGTTACGCACATGACGGGCCAAAAATCCTGAACGATGTATCGATCCAGATTCACCAGGGTGAATTTATCGCTATTACGGGAAGTTCTGGATCAGGAAAAACGACATTATTGAGGCTGCTGCTCGGATTTGAAAAAGCTGAAACCGGAGCAATTTTCTACGAGAATCAAGAAATATCACAACTGGATATTCATAAACTAAGAAATCAGCTCGGCGTTGTTCTGCAAAACGGCGGACTGATGCCAGGCGATATTTTTACCAACATTACAGGTACGGCAAATCTGACTATTGATGATGCATGGGAAGCAGCCCGCATGGCAGGTTTCGACCATGACATAGAGGAAATGCCAATGGGGATGCATACAGTAATATCAGAAGGGGCCGGAACATTATCAGGAGGACAGAAACAAAGGTTGATTATTGCACGCGCTCTTGCCCGCAAACCCAAGATTCTTATTTTTGATGAAGCAACCAGTGCGCTGGATAACCGGACTCAGGAAATAGTAACCCAAAGCCTGAATAGGCTCACTGTAACCCGCATAGTCATAGCCCACCGCCTTTCAACCATAAAGAATGCCGACAAAATAGTTGTTTTGGAGAATGGACGTGTAGAAGAAATAGGAACATATAATGAACTGCTGAACAATAAAGGAACATTCTTCAATCTGGTTAAAAGACAAACGGTATAAGAACCAAACCGCGCAAAATCTTTCCTTCGCCGTTACAACAGCTCATTTTACAAGCCAAACCGAGATTTCTAAAACCGCCTCGATATGAATAGAAGCGCCAACATATATTCCAAAATTTCTAACCGATCAAAACCGGAAGATTGCGAATGGACACGTTTCCGATACGGTTCTGAATAAACTCAGCGTGACTCATGAGCCAGTCACCATCAGCACTGGAGAGTCCGGCCTGCCGTAGCTGGGACACGCATTCAACGCAGACCGCTTCGACTTTATCTTCCAGAACTTTCGGATCGTTGGCGCCTGCGGCATTAAAAGAATTAAGCAGAATCTGAAGTTTTGCCAGCACTCCCTGCGCAGCGGGGAGATCCTGACACCCGCGGAAAGCCCACTTGTAGAAAGGCATATACTTCTTGCTAAGCAGAAATTGCAGGGACAGCGTTGCCTCCACAAACTTTGATAAAGCCTGCAAAGACGCAACCGCGTCGCCTCTTTTTACACAACGCAGCAGGTTGTACTGCCCGCTCTGGGCCATAGTGCCGCAGCGGGCGGCAATCTTTTTCAGCCGCACATCTTCCGGATAATAATCAAGTAGAATCTGACGGTAAGCTGAGAATTCACCGCAATCATCACGGAAGACTTCACCATTGGTGCAGGTAGCCAGAAAAGACTCCGGGATTGCGAACCATTCTTCCACGCTCTGCGGAGGACGCTTAGAACGGGTAAAACGACTATAAAATTCACCGATGCCGAACAGTCCGCAACGACCAATCCTTTTATCAGGAACCATACGGCTTGGAACGCCTTCAAAAGTCTCAGGCAAAAAATTAAAAAGACCTTCCACCCGGCTGCGCAGTTCGTTCAGCTTATCATCAGGGACCCAGACGCAGAATGCCGGACCCCAGTCATGATCAATTGAATGTTCGTCATCAAAGCCGAAACACTCGGAGCCTTCACCAACCAGCCCGACGGCCAGCTGATCAAGGATATCCGCCAGCACCTTTTCCATCATCGGAGCCGCGCAACGGCGGTAGAACTCTTTTGAAAGCTCAAGTCCCTTCATCTCAAATCCTCATTTATCAGCGATAAATTCTATGTTTCAAAATATGGTTGTATACTGGATCGAGTCCGCCTTGTAAAATCGGACCTTTCCCCAATAGTAAAATTGTATGCAGGCAAAAAAACTATTCCCAATGGCTGATTGTAATCCCTAGCCAACCTCGCTGCAATTCTTGAAGAAGCAAGTTGTACTGTGCGGGCATTATCAGCGTAGATGTCTTTCTTACGGATATGGCCGAGTTTTCAACACTTAATGAACTCTATGCCGACTTCATGCAGGACCACAAACCGACCCGGACAGCAATTCAGGTTGCAGCGCTACCGCTTGGCGGGTTGGTTGAAATAAAATGTGTAGCCCGCATTAAATAAATCAAATACTATCAAATCCGCACTGGAAAGCTCCATGGTCCCGTTTACACGGGATATGGGGCTTTCATCATTAAAAACAGGAACCAAAAAAAGAAAACCATGATTGCCAGCATACAACGCAATACAGGATGGATCATCTTGGCCACCCTGATAATGTTCATCCTCAGTAACCTCATTCCTTCCGCCACAGTCGTTGTTGCCTCACTGGCATGGCTGGTGCTCATAGTGGAGTGGCACAGACTGCCATCCGGGTCCCGCATGCAGGCATCCTTTCTCCTCTTTGCCGGGATTGCGGCCCTGATATTCTCGGCGCAGAAAGGGATATTTCCGGGCTGGGAAAAAATTCTTACCCAGAATTTACAGTTACTGCCCATGTTTATAGCCGTCTCGTTTCTGTCATTAACCAACCCCATGAATCAGGACGAGAAACTGCCAAGCGGGAAACGTGCAATCGCCACCACCGCGATCGGAACCAACCTGATCGGCGGGGTAATCAACCTTTCCATCATGTTTGTTTTTGGAGATCGTCTGGAACGCAGACAAACTTTAAGCAAGGGGCAGGCAATACTTCTAGGACGCTCGTTCTGTGCCGCGGCATGGTGGTCACCATTCTTCCTTTCGGCCGGGGTAGCCCTCACCTATGCCCCCGGAATGGAGTATAATCGGATACTCCTGCCCGGCATCATTCTCAGCGCAACTGCCCTATGCTACACAATTATAGAGCTGGGCTTTGTTCGTAAAATTGAATTCACCGGTTATCCGGTGCGCAAGGAAAGCCTGACAGTACCGCTTCTGCTCGCAGTGGCCGTAATAGCTGGCCATTCTTTCTTTCCTGAACTGGGCATGATCATGCTGATCTGCCTGATTGCGCCTCCAGCTGCGATACTGTTGATGCCCAGCAGACCGAGAGCACTATACCTACGGGACTTTATCACCCATCGAATCACCTCAACAGTAAGCCAGTTTGTACTCTTTCTTACTGCCGGGATCTTCTCAGTCGGTATTACTTCAATTATTCAGGTCTACCCAGAAATATTTGATTTTGCAGGAACAACATTCAACCCAACATTATTTGCACTAATTTCAGCTTTACTGATCAGCATGGGACTCATCGGCGTACACCCTCTGGTTGGCATATCCATAGTCAGTCCCCTGCTGCTCCCCCTGCAACCCGACAACTCACAACTTGCCTTCCTGTTTCTAACCTGCTGGGCCATATCAACGGGCAGCAGCCCTCTATCCGGAGTCGGGCTTGTACTAAGCAGTCGCTATCGGGTACCAGCATGGTCAATACTGGCAAACAACTTTCATTACGCAATTACAATGTGGATCTGCGCCAATCTGGTCAACGCACTCTATTTTTGCAGATAGATACGGGGGCTGACCCCACAAAAACAAAGATCAGTCCCATGAAATTCAATGAAGGCAATCCTGATCTGTGGCTCCGTTTATCCGGATCTATGCCTCTCGCTGATTTTTGACCATTGTAGTATTCATAATATTCAACGCGCTTCGCAATTGCCGGGCGGTGGCAAAATCATTACGGGTTTCGGCTGCCTCCAGCCCCAACAGAGCTTTCTCCATAAAATTAATATGCGTCGAATCACTCTCCATATCTGCGGATTGTCCTGTTGCAACAGAAACTTTGAGGGTCATGCCCATAAATGGAGAGCTGTCATCCAGTGACATTCTTCCTGCGCGGATTTCATTGTTCATCCAATCGAACACATCCTTCCGGGTTGCATTAGTAAAATCTATAGCTGAAGAAGTTCCTACTATCCCCGAAACAGAGTCTGTTTCTGTAACAGTCCCTGCGCTTGGTTCAGTTTCCCCGGGCTGGGAAATTCCGGTATTTGTCTTTTGCTCCTGAACAGATTTTCCATCAATCTGGCTGGACGAGGATATCGACTCTCCTACAGTCAGAACGAATGAGTCAGCAGCATCCTTGCCAAAAAGCCGGTCGCCATATTGTGCAACGGCCGCATATGGGTTCTTTTTATACTGATTTGCAAAATCAACATGCTCATGCCCGGCATTAACCATACTGGACAGACCTGAAACCTTTTTAAAGTCGTTTTCCAAATCTGGATTGTCAGCGAATAATTTTTCTATCTGCTCTGATTGTGGATGATCTCCTTCAACCCGCACATGTCCATTTTCATCGGATGTCAGTTTTACTTCGGGTGGAACTTTTATACCGTTATTAAGGAATAAAGAGTTAATATCAGTTTCCAATTCCTTTTTTTGTTCCTGCAAACCTTTTTCTAAATCATCCAAAGAAATACTTTTGCCGGAAGTGAAATCAATGCCCAATCCGGAAAAGAAACTGGACATAAGCTTTCCAGCACTGGAAAGAGACACAGTGTCCTGTGTACCGGGTTGCCGGGATTGTTGTCTGGCCGCATAAGAGTTTCTTGCGGTATGGTCAATTTGATGAGCGCCATATCCAGTGCTTATGGAATTGATCATACAATCCTCCACTAAGAATTTTTTTCCTATCAAAATGGACCAGCAATATGCGTTCCACCAAAATCATTTGTAGGACAGAATTCAGACTGGAAATTTATGGATTGCTATTGCCGGCAGCCCATTCAATAAGGGCGGTAATTCCTCCAAGATGAAATGTTGTGGCAGCTGCAAAACACTTTAAAATGGACTCACTGTCTTCAAAGTGCTCCAGAGTGGAAACAATGCCCCTGACAGAATTAGTAAGCACCTTTTTAAGCATAAACTGTAATAATGGGCTGATTTCCAATTGTGGATGCTGCTCACTAATTCTATCAATAGCCTGAGCAACCATAGCTTCTACATATTGCTGACTAAAGTCTTCATACTTGGTGCCAGCCGAACGTGCCAGCAGGATAACGGCCTTAAGACGGTTTTCAATCAAAAAATGCAACAGTTCTCCCGCCTCATTATCCAGATAAGGATGGGGGCTATGTTCTTTCTGCGAAATTTCGAACGCGCTAATCCTGTTGCGAGTTAAACGTGAAAACTTTTCAACAAACTCAGGAGTTATTATAGCTTCGAACAAGCTTTTCTTGTTCGGGTAGTACTTATATACATTGCCAATAGAAACATTGGCTTCTTGAGCGATATCTTTAATCGTGGCCTTCCTGAATCCGGATCGAGCGAAATGGATCTCAGCAGCATTCACAATTTTAAACCGTACAGTCTCTTTGAGAACTTGAACCATATATACCTCCTTGACTCTTAAAAAAGAACAGGATATTCATTTTTAAAAATGAACTAACCATTCTTTTTTAAAAATGTCAATTTTTTAAGGTATTATAACGCATTTTATTTGTATTAATCACGGGAGACACCATGCTTGAAAACCTTATATCCATACCGCTCCAGGATACGGAAATCGCGCACAACATGTACGATGCTCCTGTCACCATCGCGACTATTTTCAAAGGAAAGCCACCATTAGGTTTCCTTGAGGAACGGGTCCGGCAAATATTGTCCGCAAACCCATGGCTGGCATCGAGATTGGTAGACAATGAGCAGACTGGCAAACCAAGCCTCATCCATGCGGAAAACCCGCCGCTATATCCATTTTATGAGCAAGTAGAAATCGCAGATATTTGCGCAACCGGGACAACTGTGGATGCTATACTGGCAGAAACATACGCAATGCCCCTTTCTAAATCCATGTCTCAGATTTACACAAAACATGGATTTAATTCTCTGAATTCTGATGAACCACTCTATAAAATACGACTATGCACAGGAAGTGATGATCGGTTCATGCTTGTCGTCTCTATGAGTCATGTTCTTGGAGACGGTTTTACCATATACAGAATCTATCAGATGCTTGAACGTTCGGAACCTGTCGTTGCACTGATTCCGCAAAGAATAAAAAATTTTCAGAATATACTGAACACTACAGGCGGACTTCCGGGCAGCATGTGGATTCCAAAAGCTGGAACTCCATCAACCCCCAACAAAAAACTGGACTGGCTGCTGGAATCAAGGGCTATCTGGTGTACTAAAAAAACGCGCGAAGCCATAGGAATGAAGCACGGGGAAGAAGAAGATATCCCGGAACAGGAGTTTCAAACAAGCGGAGGCCTTTTCCGGGTTAACCGGGACTGGGTAGCGGAGCAAAAACGGAATTTTAAGGGGAATGAAACAATTCCATGGATTTCGACGAATGACGTAATTTCATCATGGTTTTTGACCAGAAGCAATACCAGTATGGGGTCCATTGCAATCAACTCCCGCGATAGATCTCCTGAAGTTGGGATGCTCCATGCCGGAAATTACCAGGTCGGATTCCTGCTTTACCCTGATGAATATGAATCCCCGGCAGCAATACGGGCCTCTGTCGGATCATTTTCGTCCTTTACCAAACCTGAAAGCAAAGCAGGGGCGGGAAACAGTCTAGCACTTATCAGCAGTTGGACTCAAAGCTATATCGACCTTGATTTCGGCCCGGAATGCTCTCAGCTCATCCACCTGCCCCTCGCACCGGAGGCTCTATCCCCGCCGACATCAATGGACTCTATCATGATTCTGTTTTGTTGCGGAAATGGAGAACTTGCTGCTGCGATAAGGTCGACCAATATCTCAAATTATCTGGATGGGACGGCGCTACAGGGGCCACTGCTGGGATAACGACACTTCACGGTTTCCCCGGTTATAGGATTGAGTTTCTTTCTAGCCTAAACCTTACCACCAAGATCTCTGATTCAACAGTTATGGGTTGTTCAAAATCTCAGAACAACCCATAACTTTCTAAAATATATCTAAAATACAGCACTATCCTGCAACTTCCGACAAATGGACAAGTTGCGCCCGTGAACATGCATATCTGCAATTGAGGTGCATTTCTCATGAGAATAACTTAAAAATAACCGTTGCAAAACTGAAACCACTGAAGTCAGGTTGCAGAAATGCACAAAGTGATTACTCCCCGTTTTACTTGCATAAACCGGATTTGATCTGCTTCTGTTTCCGAATTGCAACATCATTCCATTTTTCCCACAAGGCTTCCATAAAACCATCTTAGACAAAAAAAGCTTTATTTACAGCAAGATAGACAGATTGTTCATTTTGGCACACTCCATGCTCAGTAGGAAAACAATTAGCCCACAATTGTGGTCAAAAATTTCCACAGTAAACATAGAAGGAGAATCCAAATGGAATGTTGTCGTTCACCTCATGAGCAGATGCTCGAAGATAAGATTGCCGGTAAAACCAACCCTTTCCGCGAAACACATAAACGTGTTTTCAAAATTCTAGATACCATCGAAGGCCTGAAACCCGCCATCGACGTAGAGCGTGCTCTTTACTTCACCAAATCCATGGAAAAAACCGAAGGCCAGCCCCTGATCCTGCGCTGGGCCAAAGCCATGAAGCACGTTGCTGAAAACATCACTGTATACATTGATGATGACAACCTGCTCTGCGGTCGTGCCGGTTACCTCGGTCGTTACGGCATCCTCTACCCTGAACTCGACGGTGACTTCCTCGATATGGCTGTTGAAGAACTGCCTAATCGTTCCGGTTCTCCTTTCTCCATTACTGAAGAAGATGCAAAAATCGTTATCGAAGAAATCGCTCCTTTCTGGAAGGGCAAGACCTACCACGAAGCACTGAATCAGGCTCTTCCCGAAGAAGTTCACACCCTGACCTACGATGATCCCGAAGGCCTGATCTCCCGCTTCATCGTTAACGAAACATCCTCCTTCCGTTCATCCCTGCAGTGGGTCCACGACTACGAAAAAATTCTCAAACGCGGTTTCGGCGGCATCCGTGCTGAAGCACAGGAAAGACTCGACGCTCTCGACGAGTTCTCACCCAAAGCCAACACTCAGGATAAGCCTTTCCTCGAAGCTATTGTAATCATCTGCGACGCTATTATCCTTTGGGCTAACCGCCATGCTGACCTTGCTGCTGAAAAAGCTGCTGAAGAGACTAATCCTGTCCGCAAGGCTGAACTGGAAACCATGGCAGCAGTATGCCGCAATGTTCCTGAAAAGCCTGCAACCAACTTTCACGAAGCAATGCAGTCCCAGTGGTTCACCCAGATGTTCTCCCGCCTTGAGCAAAAGACCGGTACCATTATCTCCAACGGCCGCATGGACCAGTACCTCTACCCCTATTACGAGCAGGATGTTGAAGCAGGTATCCTTGACGAAGACAAGGCTATCGAATTCATCGAATGCATGTACGTAGGTATGGCTCAGTTCATCGACCTCTACATCTCCCCTCAGGGCGGCGCATTCAACGAAGGCTACGCACACTGGGAAGCTGTCACCGTCGGCGGCCAGACAAAAGACGGCCTTGACGCAACCAATGACCTTACTTACCTCTTCCTGCGCTCCAAACGTGAATTCCCGCATCACTACCCCGACCTCGCGGCACGTATCCACGCACGCTCCCCGGAACGTTTCCTTGCTGAAGTTGCTGAAACAATCAAAGAAGGTTCCGGTTTCCCGAAACTGATCAACGATGAAGAAGTAATTCCCCTGCACCTCTCCAAGGGCGCAAAATTCGAAGAAATCTACGACTATGCTGTATCCGGCTGCGCAGAAATCAGAATGCCCAACCGTGACACATACACTTCCGGTAACCCATACATCAACTTTGCAGCAGCAGTTGAAATGGTTCTCTACAACGGAAAGATGCTCAAGTACGGCGACAAACAGCTTTCCATCGAAACCGGCGATCCCTGTTCCTTCAAGACCTGGGATGAGTTCTACGCCGCATACAAAGCACAGCATAACAACTTCCTGAAGAACGCTTTCGTTCAGCAGGCTAACGTTATCCGTCTGCGTAAGAACCACTTCGCAACACCTTTCGGTTCCGCAATGCATGACCTGTGCATGGAAAGCTGCACCGATCTGCACCAGCCCGATGTTCCCGGTGGAATCGACCTCGGTTACTTCGAATTCATGGGCCTCGGTACTGTTGTGGACTCCCTCGTGGCCATCAAGAAGCTTGTCTTCGAAGACAAGGTTCTGACCATGGAACAGATTGTTGAAGCTTGCCGTGCAAACTTCGAAGGTCATGAAGATGTTCGCGCAATGCTCCAGAACGTTCCCTGCTACGGCAACAACGATCCCTACCCGGATTCCATTGCCAAAGACCTTGACGAACTCTGCGTATCTTTTGCCAACAAATACCAGATGGAACTCGGCGTGCACCTCGACGTTCGTTACGTGCCTTTCACTTCACACGTACCTTTCGGTAAGGTTGTATCCGCTACTCCTAACGGCCGCTACGCATACACTCCGCTTTCCGACGGCTCCTCCGCATCCCACGGCGCAGACAAGAACGGTCCCACCGCGGTTATGCTCTCCAACTACACCACCAAGAACTTCAACTACCGCGAACGTGCAGCACGTCTGGTAAACATCAAGTTCACACCCAAGTGCGTTGAAGGCGAAGAAGGCACCAAGAAGCTGGTAGACTTCATCCGCACTTACTGCGACCTGCGTCTCTGGCACATCCAGTTCAACGTTGTTAACGCGGATACCCTTAAAAAAGCTCAGGCCAACCCCGAGCAGTACCGCAACCTCATCGTTCGTATCGCCGGTTACTCAGCATACTTCTGCGATCTGTCCAAAGACCTTCAGGACGACCTGATCAGAAGAACAGCACACGAAACCCTCTAGAGCTTAAAGATAATCAACACCCTTTAAGGCCTCTTACGTGAGCCCTGTCGGCGGGCTGATCCTCCTCAGCCCGCCGACTTTTTTTAAGAATGCCTACCGGCGGTCCCTCCGGGGGCTTAAACCCTTTTTGAAAAAAGTGTTTAAGAATCCCAAAAACTTTTATCGGGCTTCGCTGTATGTGCCATGCAAAACGTTGTTAATTTGGCATCTTTAAATACCAATAAAAATTTTCATTTCGTCCGTCGTAGAGACAACCTCGGGCTGAATAAGGCAATTACACAATGAGTTCTCTTCTTGATAAAAAGCAGACCGGCATAGTTTTCAGCGTCCAGAAATATTCCGTTCACGACGGTCCGGGAATCAGGACTCTCGTATTCCTCAAAGGCTGTCCCCTGCGTTGCGCATGGTGTTCCAACCCCGAATCACAGAGCTTCAAGCCTGAACTGGCCTATAACCGCAACAAGTGCCTCGGTATCGATAAGTGTACCCGTTGTGTGGACCACTGTTCTTCCGGTGCCATCACTTTCGGCGAGGACGATAAAATAGATCTTGATCATGATCTGGCTAAGAATGAGCTGCATCTCGCCAAGACCTGCCCCAATGATGCAATTATCGTTTACGGAGAAGAGCAGACTGTGGATAAAGTCCTGAAACGCGTAGAGGAAGACGAAATGTTCTACGCCCGGTCCGGTGGCGGCATGACCATCTCCGGCGGAGAACCGTTCGCACAGCCGGAATTCGCACTTCCCCTGCTGCGAGAAGCTCGCCGCAGACATATCAACACAGCAGTTGAAACCTGTGGTGCTGCAAAATGGGAAACCATTGAAGAATGCATGCCCTACATCAACACTCTCATGTTCGACATCAAGTCCATGAACAAAGAAAAGCACAAGAAATTCACCGGTCATTCCAACGAAGCCATCATCGAGAACCTGAAAAAAATCAGGGAACATTTCCCCAAAACCAAAATCAGGGTCCGCACCCCCATAATTCCCGGCTTCAATGACAGCGAAGAAGACATCGCTGAAATTATCAAATTCATTTCTGAACTTCCCGGCGAGAAATGTGAGTACGAAGCCCTCGAATACCACCGCATGGGGCAGCCAAAATACGAGAATCTCGGCCGCGAATACCCTCTCGATGCAGCAACAATGCTGGATGGGGAAGTTTTCACCAAAATCAAAACTCTGGTGGACAGGTATAATAAATTTTAATCCGTGGCGAAACGGGGACGGATGGGTGTGGTTTGTGGATTTGAGTGCATAGCATCCTCTTTAGCTTCATCCGTTCCCGTAAATACTACTGTCCGCCATCTGCGGTCTTAAAATACGGCATAATCTTTCACACTCTGCAGCACCACGGGATATCTCCGGTCAGCACCCCTTCACGCTAACCGTACCGGGGATATCCCGGCAGGGTAATTTAGGTCGGCAAACCCGGATATGCCCCGCAACTTTTGGCGCGGGGCATATCGATTGACTACAGTTGAAAACCCGAGAAAAATTTAATTCTATTTATCCTCGGGGCGGACAAAATTCTCGGCAACAACTCCGGGAACTTCCTCTATGTAAATAGACTGTGATGGGAAAGCGAAACCTGCCCCGGCCTCGACCTCAACTATTTCCTTGATACGATAGGCCAGATTTTCTCTTATCTTCAGCCACTCCATCCAATTCGTAGTTTTGGTGAATGCATAAAGCTGAAAGTCTATTGACGAATCACCGAACTGAACCACACGCATAAAAGTGGAAACCTCAGGCGGCTGGGCATAATCTTCATTTCCCAGAATATACTCCATTACCCTTTCTTGTATCAGCTTAAGCTGCTCGGTTGTTGTGCGGTACTCAACACCGATAGTCCAAAGAATACGCCTGTGGCTCATCTTGCTGAAATTTATCAGGCAATTATCGGAAAGGGTTGAATTTGGGACATATACAGGAGCCTTATCAAAACGGCGGATACGGGTGGACCTAAATCCGATAAATTCAACTGTGCCATCAACTTTTCCATCAACAGTAACCCAATCCCCCACGTCAAACCGGCTCTCTGCAATAATGGAAATTCCGGCAATAATATTCTGAAAAAGATCTTTCGCACCCAAGGCAACAGCCACACTGAAAAGACCGAGACCTGTAAGAATAGGTCCGATATCAATACCGAAAAGTTCAAGAATACTTGCCGCCCCCATCAGAACGACAACAAACTTAACCAGCTTGATAAGCCAGTCTACAAGAGATGGAGTAAGAACTTTCTCAAGTTTGCGAAAAATTTTGGTCGCCACGGAAACAAGATTGAATAGAGCCCAAAATAACACAAATAGGATTAAAGCCTTAACAATCGTATTAGTAAACTTCTCCACAGGCATGGGGAAATCAACACATTGATCGGCAAAGAACAGTCCCAGCACAACAGGGATAAAACGGATAGGCTCGGCCAGAGCCTTCAAAACACTGCCTCCGCCACGCGTATCATGCTTTTCCAGAATATTCTGCAAACGGTTCATAGTGAACTTTGTAAGAAACCGCCGAAGAATCAGAAAAAGAAGCAATATACCTATTGCCTGCCCAATACTGATTAGACTTGCTCCAGATATTCCATTTTGCCAGATGTCCAGCCCAAACTCTTTAACATGCTCAAACCAGTCGAACACTGTTGAATGGTCGACTTGAACAGAATCAGTTGCGTTATTCATGAGGATCTCCCACCCTAAGGTTTAGAAAAATATCTTAGAGATTAGCAAAGATACAAAGCATGTCAACGCAACACAGTCTTTTTAGAATATATTAAGAAAAGGGCTTGCGATTACTCGCAAGCCCTTTAAATTTTGAACAACAATTACTCAGCTGCTTTCCATCAAATCTCAACTCCGGCTTTCTTCAATTTCCTGAAAACAGTGGTCCTGTTGACATTTAAAGCCTTTGCCGCCTTGGGTATTGAGCCGTGAATCTTCACAGCATTCAACAGTACCTGCATCTCAAATTCAGCCATTATTTCCTTAAGGTCCATACCGCCGTAACCGTCGATATTCAGTTCCAGTTTTTGCGAAACCTTGGATACAGCACTTTTCTCAATCATGGCTGTGGGCAGATTTTCAACTTGGATAAGGTTGTTGTCGCAGGTGACAACCAGGCTGTGGATCAGGTTCTCCAGCTCGCGGATGTTACCGGGCCAGCGGTAGTTGAGCATGACCTCCTCTGCATAGGCAGAAAGGCGGACCTGCCTTTTGTAGCGAGTGTTGAACTGTTTGATAAAAAATCTGATGATGGCATGCAGATCCTCCCCACGGTCACGCAGGGGGGGGATATTGATAACCGCGACCTGCAAACGGTAAAAAAGATCGCTGCGAAAGTTCCCGTTTTCGACTTCTTCCTCAAGATTCCTGTTAGTGGCGGCAATAATCCGCACATCGATCTTACGGGCCTTGGTGGCTCCGACCCGCTGGATTTCTCCGTCCTGCAGAACACGCAACAGCTTGCCCTGCATGGGCATGGGCAGTTCACCTATCTCATCAAGAAAAAGGGTGCCCTTGTCTGCCATTTCAAACAACCCGAGCTTGCCCTTTGAATCTGCCCCGGAAAAGGCTCCGGGCGCGTAACCGAACAACTCCGATTCAATTAAATTCTCCGGAATGCATGTACAATCGACTTTAAAAAATGAATTCTTCTTGCGCTTGCTGTGATCGTGCATCTCGCGGGCCATGACATCCTTACCAACTCCTGTTTCGCCAAGGTAAAGGACAGTAGCATCTGTCTTGGCGACCCGCTGCACCTGTGTAAATAAATCTTTCATCACTTTGCTTTGCGGCGCAAGATAAAGGGTTTCAGGCTTCTGGCTGATACCGTGCTGGTATTTATCGATCAACTGCCTCTGTGCAGCGACCTGATCCTTCAGCTGTGTGATAAGGGCGATGTCGCGAACATAGGTGACAACAAGCTCTACGTCTTCATCGTAATCAAAGATAGGGTGCGCGGTAAGTACAACCCTGCGCCCCTTACCGGTGATCTGCACGGTGGTGGAAGTCTTCTTGGACTGCACAACTTCGGAGTTCAAGACCACATCAAACACCCCTTCCTCAACAAGATCCTTTACATTCCTGCCAAGAAGATCACGGGCGTCCAATCCTGTCAGATTCTCATACATGGTGTTTACAGCCAATGTCTCCCCATCCTTGTTGGAGATATAGAGACCATCACTCATGGTATCAAAGACCTGGCAGAGGTAATTGGATATTATGTACTTATATTTCTGGGAAATTCTTTTGGGGTAAGCTTCTTCATTCTTCATGGCTCAAATCCTGTTACTTAAATGCAGGAATACAAAATAGAACTGCCTGCGAATAAAATTAGTGCCAGAAGCACCTTACGACTGGTCTCTTTTTTAAAGTTACGCGAACAGCGTATGCCCACCCAGCCACCGGCCAGCGCGGCAGGACCGGCAGCCAGAAAATAGGCCAGAGTCTGCATGTTTTGCAAGCCGGCAGATATCTGCCCGGAAAGTATGGCAAATCCCGTCAGGATAAAACATGCCCCCAATGTTCCCTTTGCTGCATCCGCAGTCCAGCCGGACATGGCCGTATAGACAGCCAGCGGCGGACCGTTAAACCCTAATGCCGAACCGAAAAATGTGGAAAGACTCCCGGCAAGCATGCCCCAACGGGAATCAAGACCGCCCGGGCCTCTCTTTTCAAGGAACAGAGCGTAAAAAGCATAACAGATCAAAAAGACAGCCATCAGCATTTTCAAAGTCTCGTTGGGCAGAGAGCTGATCATATAAATCCCGGCAACGGTTCCACCAATACCGCCGATAAAAATATACCGCAGATCAGGCCACTGAATATATTGCCTGAAATTCCAGCCTAATTGCAGATTGATGCTGAGCACTATCAATGTTGAGCTGGGGACCGCCACATTCAAGGGGATGAACGGAACCACAATAGGCATGGCAACCATGGCCGCCCCCAACCCGGCTATATGATTAACCACCCCGGCTATAAACCACGCTCCAACGTATATAAGTAAGTCTTCCATATTTTTGTCTTAGCAATTTTTCTGCCATCATTTTTGATTGGCATCATGCTTGCTCAAAGCGAGACATAATTTCGCATTAATACTTTTAAGGAGTAACCAAATGAACATTATCGACTTCAGATTCAGACCCAATACCCCCGAAGTAATCAACGGCATTGCCAACAGTGCAATGTTCAAGGATCTTTGTGAAGCAATTGAATTCCACAAACAGAAGCCCGAACCGTTTGAAGACATCATTAAAGGGCTGGACGAAAATAATGTAGTCAAAGCTGTAATCACCGGCCGCGACTGCGAAACAACATATGCATCCATGGCCAACGGCAACGGCGCATTACTCGATTTTTGCAAAAAATGTCCCGAAAAATTCATTGGTTACTGGGGTATCGACCCGCACAAGGGCATGGTCGCTATCCGCGACCTGCAAAAGGCTGTAACTGAAAATGACTCAATCCGCGGTGCTGCTGTCGACCCGTACCTAGCCAAGATTTACCCCAACGACGCCAAGTACTACCCTGTTTACTCCAAATGCTGTGAACTTGAGATCCCCATTATTTTCACAACCGGAACCGCAAGCTTTGTACCCGGCGCAGTCATCGACCACGTAGCACCTCGCTATATCGACTTTGTCGCCCGCGACTTCCCGGAACTGAAAATCATCATGAGCCACGGCGGTTACCCATGGGTAAATGAAGCGATCATCGTAACCCAGCGCAACAAAAACGTTTTCATGGAAATATCCGAATATGAGCTCTGGCCTCAAGCAGAAGCCTATGTGCAGGCGGCAAACACAATCATCGGCGATAAGCTTATGTTCGCTTCCGCGCATCCTTTCATTGACTACCGTGAGCAGCTTGAGAAATACGCAAATCTACCCTTCGAAAAAGATATTTACGAGAACGTCATGTATAATAACGCAGCCAGAGTTCTCGGCCTTTAATATTCCATTATAAAGACCTCACTAACAAAAAACTGCTCCACACAGTTACCCCCGAATAGTTTTCTTTTCGGGGGTTTTCCTTTATAATTAGGTACTTATCAATGATGTGCAATTATGCAACCCGGTGCATTATTGCAACACCTACATAGTATCCCTCAGGAATTCAAGTAAATATCATCAGCTGTTCTCTTACATATCTAACCCAGGTTGCCGTTTTGCAACGAGGTTTACAAAATCAAGCTCCCCCGGTATCCAAAGCGCACCTGATCCGGATGTGAACTTTTTCACCTTCTGCCCGCAACTAGCTCCTTATACTCTGTACGTTAAGAACAGGTGACAAGCTTCTTTTTAGATTTCCCACGATTTCACAGACCTCTAAAATAAATGGAGCGAGCACTCATGGCACAGCAATTGCTCAATGTGAAAAAAATGGCAAAGCCAGATTTGTGTTAACCAAAACAATTAATGTCCTATGGGGGGATACGTGATGTTTTCTAAAAAATTGTTCAAAGTGACTGTACTTCTTTCCTGCCTGCTGCTCGCGCTGACCGGCTGCAAACTCGGTGGCTCAAAAGACGGCGATGCAATCAAAATTCGTCTTGCACATCCCATGGCTCCGGGTAACAACGTTACCCTCGGCTATGAAAAGTTCAAAGAGCTGGTTGAAAAAAAATCAGCCGGTAAAATCAAAGTCGAGCTTTACGGAAGCTGCATGCTTGGCAGTGACCGCGTTGCTATGGAATCTGTACAGCGCGGTTCCCTTGAAATGGCTTCCAGCTCCTCCCCGAACATGGCCAACTTTTCGCCCAAGTTTATGATCTTTGACCTTCCATACATCACTGACGTTAAGGATCAGCCCAAAATTTACGCATCTCTTGATAACGGAAAGCTAGGCGAATACTTCAACGGTGTTGCAGAATCAATTAACCTTAAGCCGATCATGTTTAGTGAATATGGCTACCGCAACTTTGTAACCACCAACCGTCCCATTTCCACTGCTGATACCCTCAAAAAGCTTAAAGTCCGGGTAACCGCATCTCCTGTTGAGATTGAAGTTGCAAAAGCTTTGGGCATGAGCCCAACTCCCATCGCATGGGGCGAAACCTACACAGCAATGCAGCAGGGTACTGTTGACGCAGAAGGAAACACATTCTCCCTGCTCTGTGACGCCAAACATGATGAAGTTATCAAGTACGCCGTTGACTCACGTCACAACTACTGCATGCACATTCTGATGATGAACCTCGATTTCTGGAAAAAACTCTCCCCCGAGAACCAGAAGATCATTAATGAAGCTGCACAGGAAGCCCTTATCTACCAGCGCGGTATCACAACTGAGCTTGAAGCCAAGGCTGAACAGAAATTCATAGATCAGGGCATCAAGGTGCACAAGCTGACTGAAGCCGAACTGGCTGAATACAAGAAGCTGACCCGCCCTGTCTGGGATATGTTCAATGACACTATACCTGCAGAACTGTTCGAGATAATGGAAAAAGTTCAGAGCAAATAAGGCTTATTCGGACAATTTCAGAAGAAGGGTAGATTATTATGGCAACCAATATGGCTCCCACTGCGGTGGGAGCCCCTTCACAGGAAAAACCCCGCCGCGGGTTTCTGCAGATGCTTAATGATGACTTTGAAAAGCCGTTCCTCTTCATCGGCCTGCTCTCAATCATCCTCATCATTACTTTTCAGACATTTTACAGATACGTTGTTACCAATCTGACCGAAGATGCCGGATCAGCAGTATGGACGGAAGAACTGGCCCGCTTCATCTTTGTCTGGATTTCATACCTTGCCGCGCCACTGGCAATTAAAAACCGTGACAACATCCGGGTGGATATTGTTTTCGACAGACTGTCCCAGAAATGGCAGCACATTTTCTGGATGGTCAACAACCTCTGCTTTATCGTACTTGGTTTTGTTGTAGCCATCATGGGTATGGACCTGATCAGCATGCAGATGCGTTCTCCCCAGATCGCCCCGGCTCTCCAGATTCCGTACTATATTCCTTACATGATCCTGCCTGTAGGGTTCAGCCTCATGGTGCTGCGCCTTGTGCAGGACACCATCAAGGAGATAAAGAAATCCAGTATCATGCACGGAGTTGCGGCGGTCGGAATAACTGCGCTCATATTCATTCCGGTCCTGCTGGGTATTGATTTCGGTGCAACCACGGTTCTATTCGGTTACTTTATTCTCTTTCTGATAATAGGCGTACCCATCGGTATCAGCCTCGGACTTGCATCTCTGGTAACCCTGATCAGCTCCGGCTCGCTGCCCATTGACTACGTTGCGCAAATTTCCTTCACCTCAATCGACAGCTTCCCCATCATGGCAATACCTTTCTTCATTGCCGCCGGCATCTTCATGGGCTCCGGCGGACTGTCCGAAAGATTGCTCAACCTCGCTGATGAACTGCTCGGGCCCCTGCCCGGCGGCATGGCACTGGCAACCATTGCGACATGCATGTTCTTTGCCGCCATTTCCGGCTCCGGCCCAGCAACTGTTGCTGCCATCGGCTCACTGACCATCCCGGCCATGATTGAGCGCGGGTACGATAAATACTTTGCCTGTGCGGTTGTTGCCGCTGCCGGTGCTATCGGGGTTATGATTCCCCCTTCCAATCCTTTTGTCATCTACGGTGTTGCTTCTCAGGCATCCATCGGCAAGCTGTTCATAGCAGGCATCATGCCCGGAATACTTACCGGTCTGGTACTCATGGCCTTCAGTTACTGGATTTCCAAGAAAAAAGGATGGATGGGGGAACAGAAAGAACGTTCCGTTAAATCCATCGCCAAGGCATTCTGGGATGCGAAACTGGCGCTCATGGTTCCGGTCATCGTTCTCGGCGGCATCTACGGCGGTCTGATGACCCCCACCGAAGCTGCTGCGGTTGCCGCATTCTACGGCCTAATTGTCGGTATCTTCGTTTATAAGGGCCTCAACCGACACAATATCGTGGACTCCTTCATGGAAGTTTGTTCCACCTCAGCCATCGTAATTATTCTCATGGCGATGGCAACCATCTTCGGTTATATCATGACGGTTGAGCAGGTTCCGGCGAAAATAGCCTCTTTCATCCTAGGCATGACCAACAGCAAGATTCTCATCCTGCTCCTTATCAACGTATTGCTGCTGGTAATCGGTACCTTTATGGAAGCACTAGCCGCTATCGTAATTCTGGTTCCGATCCTGCTGCCCATCGTGACCAAGGTCGGGGTAGATCCGGTCCACTTCGGTATCATTATGGTCGTCAACCTCGCCATCGGATTCGTAACACCTCCGGTAGGGGTCAACCTCTTCGTGGCCTCCTCCGTTGCCAAGGTTAAACTTGGAGACGTATCAAAGCAGATAATGCCGATCCTCGGCCTGATGATTCTCGTACTGCTCGCAGTAACCTATATCCCCGAAATATCCCTCATGCTTGTCGGAAACTAGGTTTAAATCCAAAGTCAAATTGAAATGCCCTGCGGAACATACGTTCGCAGGGCATTTTTACTTTACGAAAAGTAACAGGTCTAAATCGCGACCCATCTATATCTATTATCTCCCCTGAGACAAAAACGGATGTTGGGCAGAACAACACACCTCGGCTCCGGCACAGTCAGCACTATGCCTTCACCCCTCTATGATGTTCCTGCTTCGGCGAATTTTCTAAAATCAGTCCAAAGTGCGGGACAGGAAAGTGTAAATTCTTTCATTTAGCCGGGAGTGGAACCGCGCGCGGTCGAATCCTGGAGGGTCTTCGGCCACAGTTCCGGCACGGGCGGCAGCTTCAGGAGGAAACGGGGTGAGGAAGGAATAATGCCCGGCATTGGGAACAACCATGTATTCGCATGGGACATGAAGATGCTGCCGTATGGCTTCTGCATGGTAAGGATAATGAAGAAAATTATCTTTTTCAGCACGGAAGATACAAATGGGGACAGATACCGCATTCAACGCACCATCGTAATTGAAGAAAACACCAACAGGAGCCATTAGTATTGCCGCCTTGATTCTTGGGTCATAGAGATTGTCGAGACGTTGGTTCGTGGCCGGAGCCTGCGGTGTGGGGAGATTCGTGATGCGGCTAAGGCTCTGACTGTCTGGACTACCACAGAGAACATCTTCGCCATGTTCCCGGCAGTGCGCTTCTAGGATCGACAAATCGGGAACCCCGCCTGCAAGCGCCATGGCTGTGTAGCCGCCTGCGGAATGACCGAGAACTGCAATGCGGTCTGCATCTATATATTGCGCATAGCGTGAACTGGTAAGCAGGAAATCCAATACCCTTGTGATATGCTGCGGTCTGTTGATCCAGTTTGCCGAAGTCCCCTCCGCCGAATTATCCAGAAAATTGTTCTGAGGATGCAGGACAGAGACTACGATATCTCCATGTTGCGCCAGAAACATGGCCGTGTCGCGATGTCCCAAGTGACTTCCGCCCGAACCGTGTGAAATGACAACCAGTCGGTGCTTGCCATCCTGAATGGATGCATCCTTCGCCACGTTCAGTTTATAGGGCCCCATTGCGATACTGTGTGGCTCTTCTGCCGTAGGAAACCAGATACTGCCCAGTATGTTGCTAGTTGTGGGCGGATACGGCACGGAAAGCTGGCGCAGCCCCACATTGAAAAGGTGGGGGGCAGCCTGAGCGGCAAGGGGGCAGAGCATAAGACAGCATGCCATGCAGAACAGTCGGACAACCTTCATGAGTGTACTCCGTATGCAAAATGGAAATTGTGCAGGTGCCGCAAGCTGATGCGGAATAACCGATGTTGAATGCCCTGTAGCATAGTTTGCGCAGAACAGCCAAATCAGAAAAACTAAGGAAAAACAATCGTTTTTGAGATGATTAATTTCATATTTGCGGTGGCGTACATTGATGGATAAACCTTGCGATGCTTGGTCACAGTCCGGCTTGTTGTAAAAATCATCCTTGAATCAAAGTCTTTCTGGAAAACAGATATTTTTTTAGTGAGGTTGTTAGTTCCTGCACTTCTTCTGAAAAATTTTTTTCATCAAGATAAGCCAGGACGAAGTCCGCGACAGGCAACCCCCCATCAACCTCAATTTCTTGAAAAACAGCCTCCTTGAGTTCATTCTGAACTGTAAAACGCATAAGAATTGCGCTGCCGATATCCTGATGGATAAACTGTTTGATGACATCGGCACTGATATTATCCATGACCACGTTGGGGTCGCCCACTTCTTTCTTGATAAATTCATCAACAATATAAATATTTCTTTCCTGCAAAAGTAGTGGAATAGAGCCGATATCTCTTGGTGTAATCTTCTTCTTCTCGATCAGCTTACTATCATGCAAGGCGACAAGGGCCAGTTCTTCGGAAAAAAGATGAATTTTTTTGAGATCAGGGCCTTGGGGAAGACTTGCGGAAAGTACAAAATCAATTTCTTGCGACTGAAGTTTTTCAAGCAGATTCGGCACCGTATCCAAAATCATTTTTACATTTAGGTTCGGATGCAACTTTTTTAACAATACGATGAGATTGGGCAGTATGTATTTTGCGAGAATATGATGCGACCCTATAATCACCTCGTTTGCATGGGCGGTCATCATTTTTTCAAATATATTTTCCAGAGCTTCCGCCTCCTGAAAAACTTTTGTTGCCTGAGCGTAAATTGTCATTCCGTCTTGGGTAAGCTTTAAAGAATTCCCTTCGCGAATAAGCAGCCTGAACCCAGCCCAATGTTCCAGTTTTTTTATCTGCATGGTCACAGCGGAAGGAGTCACAAAAAGTAACTCAGCCGCCTTGGAAACACTCTTGAATTTTGCAGCAAGGTAAAAACTGCGTAGCTGATTTAGATTTATCTTCATAATTTTTGCTTTAAACTGTTGTCGGAGAGATACTCTGTGCGACTTTTAACAAATCAGATTTAAATCTTGTTTTTATCTTATTATTTTAGCTTATATCCGAATTCAAAACTGAAAATACTTTGTCCAAAATCCCACAAGTTCTCTGGCGGATTAACTAAAACTTAAAACCAAGTCAATTTAATTGTCTTGAACACGGCCCGGACTACGGGCATTAATCCAATTATTCACAAAGTCCTGATCAGACCAACTTTGCATTAAATTGATTCGTTATACAGTTGGAGGAAACAACAATGAGTGCAAGTGCTACTGCACCACCGAGTGGAATATCTCTAGTCCAGAAAATAGGCTGGATTCTGTCATTAGCTATACCTGCTTTTATCCTGCTGACAGTAGGCGGAGAAGGTCTGTCCCGCGAAATGATTATTTTTATGGCTATCACAAGTTGGGCAGTAGTCTGCTGGGCTACTGAAATTCTGCCCCCCCCGCTGGTAGGTATCATCCTGCCCATATTCTATTTCGCAGCCAAGATCGCCCCGGCTTCAATTGCACTGGCAAAGCCGTTTGCCACTGTTATTCCCTGGGCGGTAATCGGCGCGCTTATGATCGGCCTTATGGCCCAGAAAACCGGGCTCGCAAAACGCATTGTCCTTAAATGTATGGTCATGACCGGATCAACTTACCCCGGCCTGTTCTTTGCGATGTTCATCAGCGGCTTGATTCTTACCCCGCTTGTTCCATCCGCAACGGCAAAATGCGCAATTATGCTCGCACTTGGTGTTGGAGCCTGTGATGCCCTGAATCTGGAAAAAGGAAGCAGAGAGGCAACCGCTGTTGTTTTCGCCGCTTTTCTCTCTGTGTGCGGTCCCCGTTTCGGAATTCTCACTGCATCGCTTGAAAACCTGACCATCACCAGACTTATGGCAACTGTAACCGGCGAAACCGTCGGCTATGCTGACTTCGCCATGCATAACTTCATCCCTGCCATTATCTACAGCGGTCTTTCCATATGCCTCGTCCTGTTTATGGTCCGCGGAAAAGGTAAGCTCAACAAGGATGAACTGCTCAGGCAGTACCGCGAAATGGGATCACTCACTCGCGATGAATATATAGCCGGATTCCTCGCTGTCTTCGCAGTGGCCCTTGCTGCGACTTCAAAATACCACGGTCTTCCTGGCATGCACCTTTTTGTTGCCATCAGCGCCGTTGCCTTTATCCCTAAAATCAACATCCTCAATCAGAAGGATTTCAACTCGCTTGCCTTCCCGATCATTTTCTTTGTGGCCGGTTCTCTGGCAATCGGATTTGTGGCCGGACATGTGGGTATTGGTAAATGGCTCAGCGTACACATGCTGCCGCTTGCGCAGTCAATGGACAGCGTCTTCGGACTTTCAACTCTGTCATATGCCTTTGGTGTGTGCTTCAACTTCATCCTCACCCCGCTGGCAGCTCAGGCCCTGATGACCGTTCCCCTTTCCGAGCTGGCGGTATCCATGCATGTGCAACCTTACCCGGTTATCTATAGCTTCCTTTACGGTACCGACCAGTATCTTTTTGCATACGAATTCGCCCTGCTGCTATTTTTCTGCTCCACCGGTCACCTGCAACTGCGTCATGCAATGAAACTCCTTGCCATCCGCATGGTTTTCTGCCCGGTTTTTCTTGGTCTGATAGCGGTCCCCTACTGGTCACTGCTGGGAATTGTTTAACGATTAAACATACGTAATCAAAATAAATCTGAGGAAATATAAAATGATTCAAGAAATTAATACCCAGGAATACGACGCCCTTGATGCTTCCGGCCCCATGCTGGTTGAATTTTACTCTAAAAGCTGCGGACCCTGCAAAATGCTGGCTTTCGTTCTCAAAGACATTGACAAGATGATGCCTGATTTCAAAATTCTCACCATCGACTATGACGAAAACCAGGACCTTAAAGAACGCCTTGAAGTCAAAGGGTTCCCCACCATGCTGTTTATGAAGGACGGTTCTGAAGTGAGCCGTTTGCAGGGCCTGAAACAGAAGCCCGCCATCGTAAAAGAAATCGAAGCACTCTTATAATCAAGGAGCAATAATTATGAGCAACTGCATCACCTACACCTGCGAAGACCACCTGATCACCAGTCAGGCCAAAGCTGAAAAGGCATTTCTAGCTGACTTTGAACAGGGCGGATACACATTGAAAAATCCCCTTGTTGTTGAGAATCCTTACCTCATCAACCCTCTTTGCGCCCTTGTAATGTTCAAGACTTCCGAAGAAGTTTCCGTAACAGTCACAGTCCACGGCAAACGCATCCAACGTGAAGATCTGAGCCATACTTTTGCTCCGGCTAAAGAGCACAAGCTGCCTATCCTCGGCTTATACGAAGATTTCAGCAACAAAGTTGAGATTAAACTATCCGACGGTTCCAGTACTACCCTGACCATCAAGACTGCAAAGCTGCCCGCACGGGTCAGCCGTTGCAGACATATCTCCACTTCCATCGACTACCTCAAAAACAACTTCATGTTCCTGAGCACAGCCGGCAAAAACAGCCCTGCTGCATATGACTACAAAGGTAACATCCGCTGGATGCTGACCGTGAACACAATGTTTGACCTCAAGCGTGCTGAAAACGGAAATCTGCTCACCGGTTCCCCCCGTTTCTGCCACATGCCTTACAATGCAACCGGTCTGATCGAAATCGACATGCTCGGTAAAATTTACAAGGAATACCGTCTCCCCGGCAGCTATCACCATGATCAGTGGGAAATGGAAGACGGCAACCTGCTTATCCTTACTCAGGACATGCATTCCGATACCGTGGAAGACCAGTGCGTTCTGGTTGACCGCAACACCGGTGAAATCCTCAAGACATGGGATTTCAAAGATGTACTGCCTCAGGATGTTGCCGGTTCCGGTTCTCAGGATGCTCATGACTGGTTCCACAACAACGCTGTCTGGTACGACAGAAACACCAACTCCCTTGTGCTCTCCGGCCGCCATCAGGATGCCATCATCAGCATCGACTATGATTCCGGTAAACTGAACTGGATTCTTGGCGACCCCGAAGGCTGGCCGCAGGAAATGGTGGACAAATACTTCTTTACCCCGGTGGGTGATGTGGAAAACTTCGACTGGCAGTACGAACAGCATGCATGTCTGGTTACACCGACCGGAGACATCATGTGTTTTGACAACGGTCAGTTCCGTGCCAAGTCCAAAGAGAATTACCTCAAGAACTCCGAAAACTTCTCCCGTGGTGTGCGCTACCGTATTGATACCGACAAAATGGAAATCGAACAGGTCTGGCAGTACGGTAAAGAACGCGGACCCGAGTTCTTCTCTCCTTACATCTGCAACGTTGAATACTACGAAGACGGCCACTACATGGTCCACTCCGGCGGTATTGGTTATGAAAACGGTCTGCCCGCTGATTCACTCGGAGCTTTCCTCGACAAGAACGACCCCAACGTTGAGCTGCGTTCCGTCACTATTGAAGAAAAAAATGGAGTGGTCCTCTACGAAATGGAAACTGAGGGCAACTTCTACCGCGCAGAAAAGCTGCCCCTGTATCATGACGGTGAAAATGTTTCCTTCGGCCCCGGTCAGCTTCTCGGAAAGCTGGATGTTACTCCCACTTTCGACACTGACCCTGAAGTTGAAGAAGTTAATGAGCTGCCCGATTCATGGCACAACATCATCATTGAAGAGGATGAAGACCGCTTTGTTTTCCATGGCAAATTCGAGCGTGGCACTCTGGCCATGCTCTGCCTTGACGGTAATGAGGGCAAACACAACTACTTCATCAACACTGCTGCCGTGCGCCATCTGGCCATGTGTTCTGGTGCATTCCTTGAAGATGATGATCGCGACGTAAAATTCAACGTTAGCAAGGAAGGGCTTAAAGGCCGCTACACCCTCAAACTGATTATCAATGAGAAGAAATACCACCTTGGTGTTTCTATCTTCGCTGGATAAACCTCCCTTGACATGCCCGCAGTGGACCGATGCCACTGCGGGCATAATATTATATATTTCAGGAGTTATCATGAAAACATATGATGTTCTCATTATCGGTGCAGGACCCGCCGGCATGACTGCCGCTATTTATGCTATCCGCGCAAACATGTCCGTACTTATGATCGACAAGCTGTCCCCCGGCGGACAGATGGTCAATACCAACGAGATCGAAAACTACACCGGGTCAGGTGCTGTTAACGGTGCGGAATTGAGTATGCAGATGTTTGAACATACTCAGGATCTGGGTGTGGAATTCGATTATAAGACTGTGCTGGATATCGTGGATAACGGCGAAACCAAGACCGTTATCTGTGAAGAAGATGATGCCCGTTTTGAAACCCGTACCGTGATTATCGCTACCGGAACCGTGCCAAGAAGACTGAATGTTGCTGGCGAGGATAATTTTGCAGGAACCGGAATCAGCTGGTGCGCAATCTGCGATGGTGCGCAGTACCGTGGCAAAGACGTAGTGGTTATCGGTGGAGGGAACTCCGCAGTGGAAGAATCCATTTACCTTGCCGGAATTACCTCATCCCTGACCATTGTGACTATGTTTGACCTCACTGCCGACCCTAAAGCCTGCGATCAGTTGCGTGCTATGGAAAATGTCACAATCTATCCCTATCAGGATGTACTCGAATTTACAGGGGAAGGTGCTCTTGATGGTGTCCGTTTCAAGTCCACTAAAGAGGATGCCACTGAACGCTATGTGAAATGCGATGGGGTCTTTGAATATATTGGACTCATGCCTACCTCCGAAAACTTCAAGCATCTTGGAATACTCAATGATTTCGGATTTATTGAAGTGGATGACGAGATGAACTCCTCCGTGAAAGGTATCTACGGTGCCGGAGACATCACCAGTAAAAAACTCCGTCAGATTATTACAGCCTGCTCCGATGGAGCCATCGCAGCCAACAACGCTGCTAAATATGTCGAGAGCCTTAAAGGCTAACATATAACTACCAAACATATTGGAGGAAAGATGACTTCTAAGAGAGTCCTGCTTCTGGCAGGATTGGTATTGCTATGCCTTGTGACCAGCGCATACGCAGAAGAAAAGGCCCCTGTAGCATGGGGACCTGCCAGTGCCACATTCGGTCCCAGCGGTCTTAGCATGCCAGCTGGAAAATTCGCTATAGGCGGTAATATTGTCTTTGGCGACAGCAATGGCCTCTGGCATCACGGCAAAAGGATCAATGGAAATGTCAAAGGTACCAAGTTCAATCAGGTAGTCAAAATGCGCTACGGTATCTGGGACGGACTTGATGTCCGCTCAGCAACCCCGATCTACAGTGTACATTTGGACAAGACTAAAACTGATGATAAAGATTTATATGGTGTAGGGGATACCACAGTTCTTTTTCACCAGAGACTGCTGAGCCAGAAAAAAGGTGACCCTTTTTCTATGGCTTTTGATATCGGTTTTGTTATGCCTACTGGCACCGTGAGTACCCATTCTTCCGATGCAGCAGGAAATGCCGCATGGGGTGCAATGGGCGGTATTGGGGCGACTTACTTTATCGATGCCAACCGCTTTGACATGGAAGTGAACTACGCGACATTTGCAGAAGGCGGACATGATTATCAGAAGGGTAACCGACTGCGCTGGAACGCCGCATACGCATATGCCATTAATGATAATTGGGATGTCGGTGTTGAATCAAGTCTTGAATCGTATGACGAGTCCGAAAGGAATGGAAGCATGCAGAACGACGCTTCCCTTGAATGGTACGCAGGTCCCAAGGTTGCTTACAAATATAAACCATGGGGCACCTTCGCCGGTCTTACAGTTAAGGCCCCTGTTCAACGTTGGTATCAGGGGACTAAGGCTTGCTCCGATGATTACCGTGTTGAATTCAAACTGATGAAGACTTTTGATCTGGCAAAGCTCTTTGAATAGCCGGATCAAAAGACAAATAAAGAAGTAAAGCTTAAAGCTATACAGAAGAATAGGATTCTTCCCCGGATGTTCCGGGAATTGGCTATGGTATGATAACCCCCGGCTTCGACAAAGAAGCCGGTGGTTATTTATGATACGAGATGACCAATGTACTGCGGGGAAGAACTGCCGAGTCTTATACGCAAATTTACGGACAGTCACCAAATAATGGAATAATCCTAATTCAAATTATATTCGCCGATGAGGTCTTCCCCCTATTTTGTACCGGTCAAATATAGAGAAATCTCAACTTCAGGAGAAATCCAATGAGTGGCAATAGTTACACAGAAGAATTCAAAACCGCAGCATTATAACAACTTACCGTCCACGGATACCCAGTACAAGACGTTTGCAACAGTTTGGAAGTTAGCGAATAGGCAGGAACGTCTTGTACAATTAGTCGGAGCTTGTACTCACCCCCGGAACCTTTTCCACGTCCTTCATCCAAAAATTTCTGGATTTTCTTCTCGTCAAATGAATATTTTTTCCTAGCCATAAAAAAGCCTTCCTTTTGGAAATGATTTTCATCATCCCAGAGGAAGGTCTTTTTTATCAAACTAGCTTATTTATCGGACTAATTTCAAATTTATCAGACTTTATTTTCAGTCCACGACAAACCTGTGGGAGAACAATAAAGTTTTATACTAGGCTCTCCTCAAATCCTCATTTCTCGTCGACCAAGTTCGGTGTTTCAAAAATAAAGTTGTATACTGGAGTTAATCCGCCTTGGAGAATTAAATCTTTTCGAACAATAAAGTGGTATACTGGAGATGCAATACACCTACCTAAAAGAGGAGCCAAATCGCTTGCTTGGCCAGCAGTGGGAGTAGAATTAAATTTGTTCAATATATCAATATATTATCATTATATTTATGTTTGTTGAGAACTACAACATTGGTGTGTATGATAAAGTTTGCATTCGACAGCTTAATCAACTAAAAAGCTCACTCCGAATATTTCTCTATTTTTTAAAATGAAATAAGCATCTTTTAACTTATGTTATTTTTATATAAAAATACGGAATTCTATGTCAAATAGGCGAAAATTTTCATGTTAAATAGTTAGCTCTTATATGTAGTATGAGTAAAATAGATGACAATTTTAAGGTAAGCAATGAAGTTTAAGTCAGATCAAAGTGTTCAAAAGTTAAGAGGTGGATATTATACGCCACAAAACTTAGCTGACTATATTACAAAATGGGTATTAAGCCAAAAACCACAGAGCATATTGGAGCCTAGTTGTGGGGATGGTGCTTTTATGCAAGCACTAAACAACAATAATTGCGATAAAAACACAAAAATTTCTTGTTTTGAACTTTTTGATCTTGAGGCCCAAAAGACAATAGAACGTTGCAGCAATCTTGGATTTAAGAACTATTCTGTAACTGAGGGTGATTTCCTAAAATGGGCAAACAAAAAAATTGAGCAAAAGAGTATTTTATTTGATGGAGTGTTAGGTAATCCTCCTTTCATTCGCTATCAGTTTTTAGAAAAAGATTTTCAAGAACAAGCGGAACTTGTCTTCAAGCATCTGGATCAAAAATTCACCAAGCATACAAACGCATGGGTTCCGTTTCTTTTCTCGGCGTTGGCTTTGTTGCGAGCAGGAGGGCGTATGGGAATGGTTATACCCTCTGAGATCATTCATGTAATGCACGCTCAATCCTTACGAAGTTATCTTGGTAAACACTGTTCAAAAATTGTAATAATTGATCCAAAAGAAATTTGGTTTGAAAACACACTTCAGGGTGCTGTGATTATTCTTGCTGAAAAAAAACAGAATAGAGAACTTCCCTCGGAAGGGGTTGGAATTGTGAATGTTAATGGATTTGATTTTTTGCAAGAAAATCCAGAGGAGCTATTTCGTAAAACACCTGGTATCAATGGAGAAACGATAGCTGGGAAGTGGACTAAAGCAATATTAGACCCAAATGAGCTTTCATTAATTAAAAATTTATTTGAGCATGAATCTGTATACCTATTCAAAGATGTCGCAAAAGTTTGTGTTGGAATTGTCACCGGTGCAAATAATTTTTTTCTGGTAAGGGATCAAATTGTTGAGCAATATGATTTGGAAGGATATTCGCATCCGATGTTTGGTAGAAGCCAGCATTGCCCTGGAATACTCTATGATAAAAATCAGCATAATGAAAATCGTAAAAAAGGTTTTCCCACAAACTTTTTATACATTGATGATGATTTTGATAAAATTTTGCAAGGTCCTAGGGAGTATATTTCGCGCGGAGAAGAGAGCGGATATCATACTAGGTATAAATGTAAGATTCGTAAACCTTGGTATCGAGTTCCTTCTGTGTACAGTTCGGAAATAGGAATGCTAAAGCGCTGTCATGAGTACCCAAAGTTAATCTTGAATAGCATTGGAGCTTACACAACGGATACCGCTTACCGTGTAACTTCCCCATTCATTAGTCCCGAGAAACTAGTCTGCAGTTTTTTAAATCCGCTCACAGCGATTACTGCGGAATTAGAAGGAAGATACTATGGAGGCGGAGTGTTGGAGCTGGTACCATCGGAAATTGCCAAATTACATATTCCTATTGTTGAAAATTTTGATTACGATTTAAAAAAAATTAACCGACTGGTCAAAGAGGGACGGTCAGAAAAAGTTATGCATGAAAATGGCAAGGCCATTATGGAGTCCTTGGGATATTCTTCGCTTGATAATGAATTATTAATAAAAATCTGGCAAAAACTAAAAGCACGAAGACAGAGAAAATTATAGGGAGTTGGGAGTAGGTTGCAGTCCAGCGTATAGATCTTCTACAGATGGAATCTTGATGTCAAATTCTCCTAAATCGAAGAGATCCTTGAGGGCTTTATCCATTTCATCTTTCTTCGAGGCGAAAAGTCTTTTCAGTATAATTTTTTGTCGTTCCTCAGCATTCTCAATTTGCCCAAAAAGATCATTCATTTCCTCTTGTAACGCTGCAATCCTATTATGTTTATCTTTTTGCTTTTTATCTTGGAAATTAATTATAGGGACTGGCATTCGTTCCTGTATTTTTGTCCCACGAGCCACAAATCCACCACGAAAAATTTCTCCAAAAATTGAAGCAAACCATTCGACATATTTTGAAGATAGCACTGCTTGAATATAAAAAATAGAATATTGAGTTTCTTCCGGGACATTGATAATATTATACCCCGCAGTCCCTCCTGACGAAACAAAAGTTCTATTTGTGTCTATTGAATACTTATGGCCATTTGATAAAATACCAACAATAATTTTTCGGGCAACATCACAATTCTCTAGAGCCTGACTTCTGCCATACCTATACCATTCTTCTTTTGTTGTTGGAGTTGGTTTTATAGAGCGCTTATTGTTATCTAGATAATCTTTTACAATATGAAGAAACTCAAAGAGACAAGGAAAATTACTTTTCAGCTTGTCAAAACTGACAAGCTTAATTTTTTCAGCTCTTTTCTGATAAGGATAAATAACAAATGAGTTTGGCTCGACATTCTTATAAGTATAAAAATTGTCATGCCCCGAACGATCTGTTTCGTAGTATGGTCTGGTTAATTCTTCTTCTACTTTATACTCCATTCCATTATACTGAAAATAAACAAACCCATCTTTTGATTTTATCATTTTGTGAATATAGTAAGGATTAGCACTAGTTTGAATGCCGTTTGCTATATTCTTTTTTCCAACAACCTCAGCCAGTGTTGCTGAACGTTGTTGTATCCGATCTAGAATTAAATTTGTTTCTTTTTCTAATATCCAAGTGTCAGAACTTAATTGATCCATTTTATATTTGTTAGCCGGATAATTTTTTTTATCATCTGTAAACCATGCTTTTAAATCAGTGACTTCACAAAAAGAAAATTCATGTTGTGATGATTTTTTAAGAAAAAGCAAACAGGTATACGTTGTTTTGGATTTAAATATTTGGTTAGAACCAAATGAAATTACACCACACAAATATTTGTTGTCCGTCAATAGTTTACGTAACTTTTGCCCTGCCCCAACCTTCATGAATTTTGAAGGAAGAATATACCCTAGACATCCACCATCTTTTAATATTTGCATTGAGCGTTCTACAAATAAAAAATATTTATCAAACTGTTTAAAGGCTGACTTGTATTTTTTTTTATAAATTGAATACTCTTTAGGGGTAATTTGTTTCATGTGCTCAGTAGCCATATACGGAGGATTTCCAATTACAACATCAAACTGGTAATTATTGATGTCAAACGGATTTACTGAAAAGAGATCTTCATCTTTAATGTTGTCTTGCTGATCAATTAAACTGTTCCCAAAAAGGATATTCTTATCTAAGTTTGGAAGTATTGGAGTTACCATACCAATGGTTTCTTTTGACTCTCCTTCTATTAATTTCAGCAAGAGGCCAAAAGAACATGCGCTAACAGCGTTATAATCTTTGTCTACTCCATAAATACACTTACATAAAACTTCTTTCTTGACAGAGAACTTCAACTTATACGTGTAAGTAGAGATTTGCTCAACCTTTGAATGATCATGCAATAGGTAGTAGTCGATAAGTAAATCCTGAACAACTTGAAATGCCTCAATTATAAATGCACCGGACCCACAAGCAATATCTGCAATTTTTAAATCAAATATTTCCTTAGCTGTTTTTTCTTTACAGTACTTGACTAATGTGTTTTTTATAATGCTCTTTATGATATGACTTGGTGTTGTGACAACATCACGCTCTACGTGTTCAGCTTTTGGCAAAAGTTTGATATTCTTACTATCTGTAATATGAACTCTTTCACTTAAAAATACTTCATAAATATTCCCAAGTATGTCCGATGAAAAAACTGAGAATGAATATGTACTCTGTGGATAATAAAGATCGCTTATTATTTGCCAAACAGCGGAATTAGAATTATTAATTAAGTCTTGAATATGTTCAAGCGCGAACAGCCCAGAATTGTATTTTTTATCAGCCTCTTGAAGTTTGCAAATTAGCTCTTTGCAGCTCTTTTTTTCTGCAAAATGATAAAGATCTTCATACCTTTCAAGATCACGATCCTCGCAAACTCGCAAAAAAACGATACTATTTATGTAGCTCTGAGTTAAGTCATTTAAGCTGGTATCGTCTAAGTCTTTCTTTATTTTTACAAAATCATTAGCAAGTAAAATTCGCCAACTATTAATCTGCTTAAGAAACAAATCGTCGATACTAAATTTTGAAATTTTAAGTTCAATTTCAGACCATTCTTCGTCAAATTGTCCAGAATAAACACTTTCCCGCCCAATCAACAACTTAATTTCTTCAAATTTATCAACTAACTCTGTGTAATGATATAATTTAACTCTCGATTTTGTGGAGTCGTCATCATCTTTAACTGGATTTGAAGTGTCATATATAGCTGTGTATTCAAAATTGGATAGGACGGATATTTTTAGTTTTGCTGTAAAGCCGTATCGTCTAACTTGCTTTGCGGATTCAGAAGATACTGCGATGTTAACATTTGGCTTCTTCGCTTCAACAAAAAATTTTCTTTTAGAAAACAGTCTGAATGTATAATCTGGCCTTTTTGTGTTCTCTCCAGAGCTATTTAACGCTTCCTCAACAAGCACTTCTCGTTCATTTGTTGGCTTACCAGACGAGTTGACAATGTCCCAACCTAAAAGAGCAAAAAATTGATCAAGAAAATCAGTTCTAAGCTGGGTTTCATTATATTTAGAAGAACGATAATAATTCAAATCTGAGCTAAATTTATCAACCAAACTTTGTAGCAAGTGCGCTTTACCCATATGTGTACCAGTGTCTTGTAAAATGATGACAGACGACAGTGAGTAAAACACTATGTCATCTTGATGTATCCGCGATTCTATATACACAACTACACCCACTGTCTAGTATGGCTAACCCAGATTATTTTTTCGCCACTTCCATATTCACCAAACTGGCAAATATAAAAAATACGACATAGACAGCTTTAGCTATCCCTATGGAAGATGCGGAAATTTGGTGGTTTGAGATCTAGTCTGATCATTACAGACCTTTTCATTACAAAGAAAGTTGGAATAAAGTAAAATTCAACAACTAATATCCTAATAAATCCAGAATTCGCCCATAAAACCTACTAGCCCATCCCGCAACAGTATCAGGAAGCAATAACCCTTTATGCCCCCCAGCACATTTTGGATGCCTGATCCAGGTATGCCCGCTCTTCCCACAAACTTGATCCAAAACATCCAATGGCCAAACAAGAGAACCACGAACAAGCTCGTACATAATCCGTTTTAGATCATCATCCCAATTTTCAACTATACTAAGAGCCAAAACCCTTGTAGACATGGCTTTTTCTGCGTCAGAAGTGTCGACCTCAAGAAGAATAACATGCGTATCTTCTACCAGTAGCTCAATAACAGCCAAGCATCGAGGATTACCGTCAGAAAGGCGATGCTTTGAACAACGTGAAACAGGAGGTAATTTAATAATTCGATCGGAAACCACTGTACAGTCATTATTGGCTGTCACCAGCTCTATCATCTCTGAAAAGCACTTGAATTTATTTCTAAAAAGATGCTCGTTCTTCGTTAGATCTTCAGTGATATCCCAATCAACTCCAGTACGCCCATTTCCTGCAATAGGCTCCTCTGAACTGGCATCAATGACATGACCCTCTCCTTCTGCTCCGTTTGGAAGAGAAGAGCTGATTTTCCTTTTTTTCTCAGTAACTCTATTTGTTACAAAAGCCTTCGTGAATTCGGATTCGACCTTTTCCCCCTGAATTATCCGCCTACTTCCGTCTGCATTTGCAGGTTCAGCATCATGCAAATGATATCCCTCAATATCCCCGCTGGGAGCTACGTGTATCTTACCATTTACTGATTCAGGGCTGGGAGTTGTAAATTTAGGATGATACATTTCAATTACCTCGGGAATATCGGCCTGAATTCCTCCAATTCTGACAATTTCATTTACGAAAAGTGACCTTGTACTCTTATCAAAGAGGCCACGCACTTTAAAATATGCGTTAGGCAACTCAGGAGGATCAAATCTAAAATTCCACTTTTCGTATCCTCCCGACCGGTAGCCCGTCTTTTTCTGCCACCAACTTATACTTCTGTATGACCTACGAGCTTGAGCATCCAGCAATATCCAGCTCAAAAAATTACGGCTTTTCAACTCATTAAAATGCTTTAAAGGATATCCTGCGGTAGGCATGACATTGATATGCGCTATCCCATTTTCCCAGTCACGAATAACTTGAAAATCAAAATCCAAAACATCCGACTCCATTGCTGTTCTTGCCAAATATCCATCACGAAGAAATAGAACACGAGCAAGTTCAAACTGTGGCAAATAGACTGTTTTACCGTTGGCAATCGAAAAAACAAAACAGAACTGATCTCTATCTTTTGCTGTTCGTTTCATTGGACAATCTCTTATTCGGCAAACATCCCAATTCGTTGTGCTGGCTATATAGAAGTAATCTTTCCAACCTCTACGTTCAAGTTCTCCTTGTGAACGAAGTGTTCTTTTTCTAGATAGAATCGGTGCGTATGAAATCGTTAGTGAACTTTTTTTCTGCTCAGAATCAAACTCAAGATTAATCCCCCACATTGTCCCGCCAATTTTACAGAACAACAGCCCAATGCCTTCAATTACAGCATCAGGGTCCAATAAATGAAAAGTATAATTATCAGACATGATATCTCACTTCCTTCAAGTACAACTCAGCTTCAACACGAATTCGTTCGTCACTCAGACCGGCCAATCTCAAAATTTTCCATCTGCGTTTGGGTTCACAGCCAGCGTCAAGACGACGGATAGCAACGGCAATCCTCCGAATCTGATAGTCCGGCACCGATTCACAATATTTCCCAAAAAACTCAACAGTTAATGGCAGTTTATCAAGATTTGCCTCGACAGTTGCTTTCGGTCCGAGCTGATCCAAATACCAATTTCTGGAACGCCTCGGCCCTTTCATATCGTTTAATGCCCTTTGATGTACTTCTTCCAAAGTAATCAAAACGTCCTGATCTCGTTTTCCCCAGTCAACGCGCTTGTTTTCAGAATGGGATGATCGATGATACTGCCCATTAATTTTCATCAACCAAGCACGATCATTTCGATATAGCCACGCATAAATTGCTCCGCCACCACAAGAACGAGCCTTTTTCGCCCCGAACTTTTTGAGGAACGCTTCCCACGAGCTGCGCATATCGAGAATTTCTTGACTGGGATTGTCCTCTAAAAGATCCACAGGACAGCTCACAATGCTCTTTGACTCTAAACTGGGCACATTGCTCAAGACTGAGTGGAAATCCCATTCTGACCCCAGTAAAGCTTCTAAAACTACAATGTGTTCAAGATAGCTAAAAGACTTCCGATGCTTTCGGAAAATTGATTTTAACCAACAAGAATTTGAATTGATGGATAGTGAAAGGCTTCTCTTTACGAGCCATTGATTCGTCCAGCAGACAGTGACTTTTTCAGAAACCTTATCATGCTGAACTTTCTTACCCTTTGCGCAGCCTGTATCTCCTGCTAATCGTTTGTAAAAAAGTCCCCACTGCTCAAGTGAAGGAGATGCTACTGGAGGCATGTTCAGCAGCTCATGAATACGCTCTGCAACTCGGACAGCTTCTACACGGCAGGACTTAATCGCTTCTCCAACACAAACATCCGCCCTCAAGGCAAAAAACTGATGACGGTGCCGACCATGTAATTCTATTCGAGAGTTACGTAATGGCCCATGATGTGGGCAAACATCCGCACCTGCGACCTGCCAGCCACGCTTCCAATAGTATTCTCCAAATTGAGCAAGCTGCTGATCAAGACACTTAGGGCAATATCTTAAAAAACGAATTTGCTTTATTCGGGAAGCTGCTGCTCCCAAGGCAAGATGGACGGCTCCTTTAGATTGTCCGGCCATCCATCTTAGGCACTGGATTCTTCGATCTTCCGGGACAAAGGGAGCGTAAAGAGGAAAAAGGGTATGTTTGTAAATGATGTTCGTGACATCAAGACTCAGGGAGTGTGGGTACAGATCTGAAATTTGTTTGGTATGGGATGGCAGGTCCGGGGTCGCTATAACTTTACGATTGGCAAATACTTCATCTAGGAGTTGCTTAGGACTCATCAGTCCTGCATGCACACCTGCCCGCGCCACTGTGCTGTAGATAAGCTCATCGGGGTATGGCACAGGAAAATCAAGCATAATGAAACACCTACTGCATCCATGAACTCATATCAAAGATAAGTGAATCCTTTTTCAACTGGCCGTATAAATTCCCACCACTGGACTGAGAGAGCTTAAAACGCAAGGCATTAGAATCAAGCGTGTGCCATTTTGATTGGGGTACGGATTTTACCCTTTCTGGCTTCGGTTTGCATTCTTCGACCTTGAGGTCATTTGATTCGTACCAATTGAGTATTATCCTCATCAATTTATGTGGTGAAATGCCTGGATGCTCATCAAAAACTCTTTCAACAAGCGGAACTATTCTTGATTCATCACAACCTAATCTTAAAAGTTGATTATGAATCCTTTCCGCCTCTCTATTGCCTCCATAGGTATTTCTAGAGGAATCATTTTTTTTCAAGGATTCAAGAATGAAAGACGACATTTCAAGAGTTCTTTGCTCTATATCCGGCAAAGTCAAATCAGAAAATTGAGATATTTTTTCAGGGTCTTTTGATCTAAGGGCTCCCAACATCGAATGCACAGGCTTCAAATCATCGTAATAGACTTGTTCCATCAGCTTCGGAGTGAGTCTCTCTGTCTTTGTAACGATCGCGCGCATTTGTGCTAAAACGAATAATTTTACGACAATATCATGTACTCCCTGAGACAAGTCGAACCAACAATCGCGAAGCTCTTCACTTAGGACATCATCATGTTTTCTAAGCCACTGGAACCTCCAAAGCGCGTCTGTAAAACCAACCCAAGTGAGCGATGAATTCTCCATAGGCTCCCACAGCAGAGAACCAAGCCCAGCACCTCTGCGAGCAGAACGCAAATCATTTTCAAAAATATCTCGGGCTTTAGGAGTTCCCACAAAGACAACTGGCAGGCCGATTGTATTTACCATGGTTACGAAGAAACTCAGCATATTGTTAATCCCGCCAGAATTCTTCCTGCTCAGATGCTGAATTTCATCAATTATCAAAACTCCCAAACCGTGTTTATTCGCGACTTGAGGGATCAGATTTAATAGTGTTTCAATATTATGTCTTTTCTTTACATATCTGAGTTCATAGGTTGTCCCTAGAACTCGGTCTAACTCTCGAAAGAAATTGATACAAAGGTTCTTAATTCCACCGTCATGTGGACAGTCTATTCTTAAATATACAACTTGAGTAAAATTGTACTTTTCATGGAAAATAACTTGCGGATACGTTGAGAGAATTCGCCTAATAGTTGTTGTTTTGCCACACCCCGGCACACCGGTCAGTAACAAACTAGAAGCTGTCGACTCCGGACCTTCAAAAACACGAGCCTCAAGGTCGCCACTCATGATTCTCTCATATCCGTTTTGCATATGTGTTTTATGAGAGCCGTCAGCCAAATTTCGTCCGACATACCCTTTACGTATCAAGATGGATAATTTCTTCTCTAGCTTCACATGCGTGGAAAGAGGCTGGAAGAAATCATCAAGAAGCGACGAGATCATATGGATTCGATCTATGTCCTCCTCATCAACATCCCGTACATCATAATCAACTTTTCCCGTCAGATTCTTTTGAATTTGTTGCAAGGACATATTGGGCGGCAAAGCTTCAATACTAGGGTTGCCTTTATATCTACGTACTGTTGATTCCCTATAAACAGCATCAACCTTCTTCATCTAACTGTCCTCACCATTGAAAAGTTCATCAATATACTCGGGATAACTATAGTCTTCTTCCTGAATATCCCCATTCAAAGAAAGAACCTTCGCAGGTTCATCATTACGTTTCTTTTCCGGCTTATAGAACGGGACATTCCTCTCAGTTTCTTTTTCTTGAACTTTGTTGCCTTTGATTCCACGTATCCGCTCGGCGTTGCTCATATGCCTTGTGTCAGGACTCTTCTTTTTAGCAGATTTGATAAGACCGCTAACAAATTCTTCATGAAGTCGCTTTTGCTCAGCTTCCTCCTGTTTACTTTTAGCTATAGTCCGCTTTTGCGCATCCTTGACCTGCCACACATCCCAGAAAGAACTTCCTTGAAACTCTCTGAAGCAATCGGTTAACGAGCAGACCCAATAATCAGACTTTCCCTTAAAAGGAAAAAGGTAAACATTATCTGCTGAAGCAGGATCGTAGGCCGCAGACATCCCCACCGGTCTATGAACATCTTTTGATCTATGCATCCACCCACTTTTCATGAGTTCTGAGGAGGTATAATATACCCCAAAAACAGAAACTCCCAATTCAGAAGCAGTGGCCTTGACTCTGGGCAACAAGCTAATCCTAAGAGCATCTTCTGAAGCTGTCCTTAATCGGCCCGTTCTATTTTGAATTCCCCAATTCCACAGAGACAAAGGAGTCATTGCCAGATCAGCAGGCATATCGACTTCTCTATCGTATTTCTCAAGCACGTGATATTTATTATGAAGCAGAACAGTAGACATAATTATCTGCTTAAATTCAAAAACAGACATTTCCGCTTCAGCCCGATAGTCTTTGCCCCCACGCTTTTTGATAAGTGTCTTCTCGACAACCCCCGGAGCAAATGGCTTGAATTCGGCTTGAATTGTTCCAAAATAGCGCTCAACAATTCCTTTTGCATCACCCCGATAGGGTGGGGCATTCTCAATACGCACACCAAAATTACTTACAAGTGATTCAATCTGGTGCCCAAGCAACTCTCCCCTGTCCGCAAGGATTACGCTAGGCAGGCCAACAACGGGCCAATCTTCGTAAGTAACATCCTCAAAACCGAATTGCTTGCACCACTCAACCTTGTCAGTCATTGCCGTAGCAAGAGCCTGCATAGCGGTTACGTATGATGGGGATTCAAATCCCACATAAAATCCCGCAACCATTCTGCTGAAGACATCGATAACCATGTAGATGACCGGCCGACCGACAATATTTACTCGATCACTGTCCGAAACGAGATAAATATCTGCAATTGTAGCATCGATCTCAAAACGGGAACCTGGCCCCAAAGCATTGCTAGTTGCAGTACCTATTAGCTGGCGTGTGTCTTTATTGTATTCAATAGAGCTGGTTCGTTTTTTTAACCTTTCTATCTGACTATATTCACGCTGATAAAAATACTGCATCTGTCTTTTGGTGGGAACTTCTGAGTCCAGTATCTCCGGAAAAATATTTTTATATAAAGTTTTGAACCTTCTATGAGCATAAGCAATGCTAATCTTTTTATCTTTCAAAAGGTATTTATCAATTGTTCTTCTGAAAAGCTGTTCGACTTGCTCATCAATTACAGCTCCCACACCTGAAGTATATTTCCGGGGCCTTCCCAATTTACCCGAAGCCTTCTTCTTTTTTCCCTTACCCCCTGAATTCTTATAGTCAGGAAGTAAAGCATTGGGTGTTTGCCCGCGCTGCCAGTATCTGCGCAAGGCTATGTATATACTACGTTTCGTAGCCCGACCGTCAGACACAATTTCATTTATATACTCAGCCCTAACTTTGGGAAGATAGCTACGGGGATCAGTAACAATATCCAAAATCAGCGTATAATTTTTGTCTCGTTTTTTCTGAGCAGAGGAACCTGGCTCAGGAGTTTCAAACGCTAATTGTGCAAAAGGATCTTCAGCACGAAGAAGTACACCGTCCTCTAAAGCTATACGTAACTCTTTAGTAAGCATAACCACGGGGAAGGCCTTTGGGGCAGCCATATCAATCCAAACGATTTGTTCCGATAAAATTTGCAAAACACGGAACAACTTACTTTCATATTTGAGAACTTCATTAACTCTAAACATTAATCGCCTCCAAAACAGAAATATCGTCCACGAAACGAATATCCGCAGGGGTTATCTTTCTGAATGGAATATTCACGTCAAAAGATAGCAATCGACTCGCTAAAAGTTCTCTAATTTCAGCCAGCGACTCCCCGGCTCCATGGTCATATTTAACATCCAGTAATTTTGAAATTTGAATTATGGTTGAGGAAGGGTTCTTCGCAAAATGGTGAGAGTAAAAGGTCAATTGCTCAGCCAACTCACTAAATTTATAATCCCTTTGCTGGTCAGGGTATAACCATTCAATATTCTGAGAAGCTGTTCGTGAAATCTCTTTTTCAGTAATTATACGCCATGGAACATTTTTATATTCCCAATAGCGTTGTTCCAGCTCAAGCTTTTCCACGGTTCTTGGATCGCTTAGGTCTTTAGCGTATTTTGCTTGCAGTACAAATTTCGGAAGAGCTGGATCAGAAGAGTTGACCAGAAAATCTGAGGACATGACTTGGCAAGACTCTGAGACTTGGGGATGTCTGATACCGACATCTCTTGCTAGTTCAAGTGTGACTTCTTGCTGTAATGGAAACTGCTCACGGATATCAATTGTCTTGTGACACCAATCAAGACTAAAAAAACAGCCAGCTCCAGATCGGAAAAAAGATGATGAATTCGGCGGGATTTGTGGCCAAAGATTCGGTGAGACCTACCTTTGGAAGCAACATCCCGAGCAGTTAGCCAAGGCTTATACTTAGGTCCATGGCCATTCCCACGCCCTTCTTTGATCCACTTCTTGATCTTTGCCTCTGTTAAGCCATTACTTCTTTTTGACATAAGAAAGCCGCTCCTGTTTTATACCTTATTTTCAGTCTAACAGAAGCGGCTTTAGTATACAACTTTATTGTCTAGTATACGACTTTATTGTTCAGTATAAAACTTTATTGTTCTCCCACAAACCCTAACTCATAACCACCGCATCCTACTCGACAGTTACGGACTTGGCGAGGTTTCTCGGCTGGTCTACATCTTTGCCGAGGTAATCTGCTGTTTCGTAAGCGAAGAGTTGCAAGGCAGGGAGAGCGATAAAGGTGTTCAGCGGTCCCCATACTTCAGGGAGGGACCAGCGCTCCTCAACGTCAAGTTCGACTCCCGCATTGGTCAGAGCAATAATCTCGCCGCCACGGGCCTGAACTTCCACGAGGTTTGATTTTACCTTAGGAAAAAGATCATCGTTGAGGGCCATGGCAAAGGTTGGAAACTTTGGGTCAATCAGCGCGATGGGACCGTGCTTCATTTCCCCGGAAGCGTAACCTTCCGCATGAATATATGAAATTTCCTTAAGCTTAAGCGCTCCTTCAAGGGCCAGCGGAAAATAAAGTCCGCGTCCGAGATAGAAAAAACTGTGCGCTTCTGAATACTTGCGGCTAAGTTCCTGTGCCCTGCTGCGCATGTCTGGAAGCGCCGCTTCAAGGATTGAAGGAATATTGCGTATATCCATACTTGCCCTGCCGTAGATTGCAGGATCAATCACACCCTTCTTCCTACCCCAGTAGAGAGCCAGCAGCAAAAGCGCAGTCAACTGACTACACATTGCCTTGGTTGAAGCAACGCTGATTTCCGGCCCAGCCTGAGTGTACATGACGTAATCAGACTCACGGGCAACACTGGAACCGACCACGTTACACAGACCGATAATAGACAGACCTTTTTCCTTGGCGAGTTTGATTCCGGCAAGGGTATCAGCTGTCTCACCGGACTGACTGATAGCAAGGGCGACTCCGCCTTTGGAGAGTAAAGGATCGCGATAACGGAACTCGGAAGCGATCTCCACTTCCACCGGGATCTTGGCCCACTGCTCAATAAGGTATTTGCCCCACAATCCGGCGTGGTATGAAGTACCGCAGGCAATAATATGCAACCTTTCCGGCGGCTCCATTCCTTCAACTTCAGGAAGGACAATTTCGTTGTTGGCCTGATCCACGCGGCCCGCAAGACAGTCGGAAATGACCTTAGGCTGCTCGAAAATTTCCTTGATCATGAAATGCTTATGGCCGCCCTTTTGCGCAGCCTGCACATCCCAGTTGATGGTCTTGATTTCCTTTTCCACCAGCTCAAGGCTCTTGGCATCAAACACTTCCCATGACGAAGAAGTAATTTTAACCAGCTCGCCGTCCTCAATGAAAACCACTTCGCGGGTGTAAGGCAGGAAAGCGGGGATATCGGAAGCAACAAAATTTTCACCGACCCCCACACCCATAACCAGCGGGCTGGCAACACGGGCGGCGTAAACTGTTCCCGGTTCATCAATGGAAACTACGGCAATGGCGTATGCGCCCTCAACCTGCTTCAAAGCCCATGAAACGGCTTCGAGCATGGTGGGATTGTGTTTACGGCCCTCGGCAATGAGATTGCAAAGCACCTCGGAATCGGTATCCGAACGGAACTCGTAACCTTTTGCAAGCAGCTCGGTCTTGATTTCCTGATAATTCTCAATAATCCCGTTATGGATCATGGCAATATTCTTTTCATGATCCAGGTGCGGGTGGGCATTACGCTCGATAGGTACGCCGTGTGTGGCCCAGCGGGTATGGCCGATGCCGAAAGTGGAATTGGTAATATTCTTCTGAGCCAGTTTTTCATCAAGGGCGGCCAGTTTTCCTTCAGCACGGACCAGCTCGATTTCCTTGTTCTGTATGGTAGCCACGCCCGCTGAATCATAACCACGATACTCAAGTCTTCTAAGGCCTTCCACAATAAGGGGAACAGCAGGACGGTGTCCGGCATATCCTATAATTCCGCACATATATTGATCTCCAATTATTTGGTCAAAAAAAGTCTATCTGCTGATTTTTTCCTGAAAAGATTCCCATTGTTCCATGAGAGAGCGCAATGCCTTGCCGCGATGTGAACGTGCGTTCTTGGTTTCGCGGGTCATTTCAGCAGCAACGCAATCAAGCTCGGGATCAAAGAACAGGGGGTCATAGCCAAAGCCCTGTTTTCCGGTCAGTTCAAACGCGATGCGCCCTTCCCATTCGCCACGGCTCTGGATGCGGATATTGTCCGGGGTTGCAGCCACCATCACGCATACAAAACGGGCGGTGCGTTCTTCTTCCGGCACGCCTTTCAACTCTTCAAGCAGCTTGGCGTTATTCTTTTCAGGGGTTGCGTCTTCTCCACTGTAACGCGCGGAATACACACCGGGAGCACCGTTAAGGGCATCAACTTCAAGGCCGGAATCATCTGCAACTGCAACCAGCCCGGTCAGGTTGGCTACAGTCTGGGCCTTAATTATGGCATTTTCAAGGAAGGTTTCACCCGGTTCAGGGATTTCACCGATCTCAGGAAACTGGTCCAGACCTTTCACTTCCAGACCCATATCTTTAAGAAGCTCATCAAATTCAGCAATTTTGCCTTTATTGGTAGTGGCAAGAACAACGGTCTTCAAAACAATCCCCCGTAAGGTATTCTCTAATATTTTGAAATTTACTGACTAAAATTACTTGGAAATGCAGAGGAACTCAGCAACTCTGCTCTCAATATCCGCAAGGCTCGAACAGGAAAAACTCACCTGACGGTGATAGGCATTTGCCCGCCGGGTACGAAATCAAATCATCCAAAAGCGCGAAGCGCATCATATTTATGTTTTGAAACTAATACGCTGTAGAAACTATTTAGGCAACCGGAGCTTTACGCAGCAGTAGAGCTACGCTTGTCCCTTTCCCCAAACGGCTGGCCAGCTCCACATCGCCCCCAAATTCTTCCATAATCTTTTTAACCATCGGCAGCCCCAGTCCATTGCCGTTGACCTTGGTGGAATAGAAAGGATCAAAGACATGCGCGCGCTGATCATTCGCTATACCGGGACCGTTATCACGGACTTCCAGCCAGACCATATTGCCGTTAACTCCGCTTGAAATTTTGAGCGTCCCCCCATCAGGCATGGCTTCCATGGAATTCTTGACCAGATTTATCAGGCACTGGCGTATCTGCTCCGCCCCGCCGACTCCGAGCGGGCACGACGGATCAAGATCCATTTCCACTTCGATCTCCTGTAACTGGCACCCTAGGGAAAGCAACTGCATGGCATCAGCGGCCACACGATTGATATCAATATTCTTCTTCTGCACATCACGTGAGCGCACAAAACTGAGGATACTTTTAAGCAAACGATCCAGCCGCTGCGCTTCCTCAAGTATTATCTGTATTTTTTCCCGCCCGGAAGGATCAATACTCTCATCATTGATCAGCACCTTGGCAAAACCGCCCATGGCCATGAGCGGATTACGGATTTCATGGGCGATATAAGCGGAAAGCTCACCGACTGTAGCCATGCGTTCGGACTGTTGCAAACGCTGTTCAATCATGGTCCGCTCTGTGATGTTGCGGCAGATAATTACCAGCTGGATGACGTTATCCCCTCCCTCTTCGGTGATGGGATAAACGTAGAGACGGTAAAAATGCATTTTCCCCTGATCATCCGTCTCGGAAAACATCCGTTCGCTATTTTCCAGTGCAACAGCCGGAACGTCTATCAGACCATCTTTCAGCGGACAGATAAATTTTAATGAATCGTAGTAATCCAGTGGATTTTTAGCCTGCATGCTGAGTACAGGCTCACCGGCTCTTTCTGCGAAATGCTTGTTGCAATCCAGAATGGTTCCATCTGTGCCGACAATGATTATATCTTCCGGGAACTGATCAACCACGGACTTAAATAAAGCCTGAGTCTGCATAAGATTGGCTTTGCAGGCGATCCACAAACGGTCTGTAGCATGTAGTTTCAGAAAAAAACGGGCGGCCGGAAGTTCAACAAGCGTGACGTCCAGCGGCAGGGAAATACGCAATTCGCGAACCATTGCAGGTTCACCAGAAAGTTCGAAAACCATATTTATTGATGGATGGGCAGTGAGCATTGAACAAATGTCGGCATAAAGCGGAAAATCATAACCATCAAGCAGGGCTTTACCGGACTCATCAATAAGAACTCCGGCTTTCAGCTCTACACCGGCGGCCTCCCGGTTGCTTTCATGCAAAAGCATGGACAATGAAGAGAGAGCAAATGACCTCCCCACAATACCGATGCAGTCTTTCTTTTTATCAATGAAATCTTCAAGCATTTCTGCTCCATCCCGCCCATTTATTTTGGCAGCAAAACCAGCATAAACCATTTTCCAAAAAAGAAACAGGGCATTTACTGCTTTGCTCTCAAGGAAGAATGGGTTAACCATTGCCGCACAAGGAATCCTGACCTATCAAACAACTATCCGTAAATTTAATTACAAACGGAATTTCAATATGAATAAAACAAGAATTTACACCATCAGTCTTGGCTGTCCGAAAAACCGGGTTGATACCGAAGTAATGCTCGGAGCATTCGGATCAGACATGACTCCTGCTCTTTCAGCAGAAGAATCGGACCTTATTCTGATCAACACCTGCGGCTTCATCGGACCTGCGACAGAAGAGTCCGTAGATACAATCCTTGAAGCTGCCGACGCCATCAAAGACCTCACCCCGCGCCCGGTTCTGGCTGTTGCCGGATGTCTGGTCAGCCGCTACGGAAAGCTTACCGAACAGATACCGGAAGTGGATCTCTGGCTCTCCACCCGTGAACTTGGCCAGTGGCCCGCATTGGTGTCCAGTGCTCTTGCCGGCAACCTCCCTGCGGAATTCCCTGCCCGACAGCGAGCCCTCAGCACAGGCGCGGCTTACGCATATCTGAAAATAAGCGAGGGCTGCTCCCACTCCTGTAGGTTCTGTACCATTCCTTCCATCCGCGGTCCCCATGTGAGCCGGGAGATACACGGTCTGGTGGATGAATCCCGCTATATTCTTGATCAGGGCGTGCCGGAGATTGTTATTGTAGGGCAGGATACCACAGCTTACGGTTCCGACCTTGACGATAAGGAAACAAACCTGCGTGCACTGATTGAGAAACTGCTGCCTCTCAAGGGGCTGGAATGGCTGAGGCTGATGTATCTCTATCCTGCCGGGCTGACAGATTCCATGCTGTCGTTCCTCGCCGGAGCAGGAAAACCGCTGCTTCCTTATTTCGATATCCCGGTGCAGCATGCCCACCCGGATGTTCTTTCATCCATGGGCCGCCCCTTTGCCCGTGATCCGCGCAAGGTAATTGACCGGGTTCGCAAACATATCCCCGAGGCAGTGCTGCGCACCAGCATCATTGTCGGATATCCCGGAGAAACTGAAGAACATTTCAAAACACTGGTGGATTTTGTAAAAGAAACCCGCTTCCAGAATCTCGGTGTTTTCGCCTACCAGCCCGAAGAAGGCACTCCGGCCGGAGAAATGGCACAACTGCCAGAAGAATTGCGCGAAGAGCGCAGACAACAGCTCATGGAAGTGCAGTCTGAAATAAGCCGTGAGATCCTTGAAGAAAAAGTCGGCGATACAATTCAGGTTCTGGTGGAAGAGCCAAATGATGAATGGCCCGGTCTGTTCAACGGACGGGTCTGGTTTCAAGCCCCGGAAGTGGACGGTATCACCTACGTCAGTGCACCGGAAGACAGCATGGAGCTAAAGCCGGGAATGCTGGTTCAAGCCGAAATTGACAGCGTTACAGACTACGATCTGGTGACTCTGGTTAAATAATAAAACCCCGGACCGGAGTCCGGGGTTTTATTATTTTTTACATATCTATTATTTCAACATTACGGTTGTTGAATTCAGACTGGTTTTCATAAATAGCCAGCACCCTTGCTCCTTCAGCCAGATGTCGCTCTATCTTTTCGACCAGGCTGCCCCGGGAGCAGCAGACCTTTTCAGGCGCATAAGTCATTCCGGTTTTTCCTTCCAGCTGTAGATAAAACTTCAATCCGGACTTCGGTGTTATCACTTCCGGTCCCTGATCCAAGTCCTGCCCGGATACAGTGAGAATAGCCTTTTTGACCACATCCCGGTGTTTCCAGAACGTTCTGTTCAGACTGATGACTTCACCATTACTGAACCCGAGTTTCACCGGGGAAATTCCCTTGAAGAATTTATAGCCCGAAGAAAGCACCGGCTTTGGTGGAGCGGACGGCCCGGAATAAAGAATCACCCCGGTTCCCAAGGCGGCAAAAACAATCAGGCCGATAACCAGCAGTATATATTTTTTCAGCTTTGCAGCCACAGCAAAACCTGCCCTCTTAACAAATCTAAAAATTAAGAAGACAAATCGTTACTGGATCAACTCTTAACAATCAAGCCAGACTTATTATAAAATTAAGGTCAACCGTCATTACAGCGGACAATCTTAGCATCTGCCTGCTCTTTGCGTTCATACTCTGCAGAGGCTTCCACAGCATCAGACCACTTATCAAAACGTCCAAAACGAACGCAATACCATTTGCGATTGTTACTTGCAGGGACCTCAACGACATAGGCTTCGTATCCCTGACCGGCCAGCTGCTTACTCATCTTAACAGCGGATTTTTCCCTGCGGTTGGAGCTGACCTGCACCGCATAATTCACAGGTTTCAGCCCGGCGCTGATCCTTGGAGCCGGAGTTGTACGCTTCTTCACTGCGGCGACGGGCGTCTTGTTCAAATTGTCATTTTTACGCACATCAAAGAACTGCCATGCCAAAGGACCATCCAACGGGCGGGAATAAAGGAGATACTGCCCTTCACCGTCAGCCATGAAGTTGAAAATGTCATCCTCTTCAACTTTCATAGCTGAAACGATCTTCCCATCACTTCTATCGACCACCTGCAAACGGGCGGACGGATAAATCCCCCCTTCTTCCATGGCAAAAGACACGGTTGAATTAACCGCAAAAACAGCAACACCCTGCTGTTTCTTAGATTTTCCAACCACATTCAAACCTTTGAAGAAAGGCGACTCTGTCCGTACCGGCAAAGGAAGAGACATTACCGGATCACCATAAAACACAAGGTCATAAAGTGGGCCGGGCTTTTCACCCTTCAACATATTCTGGACAAATTGTGAGCGAGCCTCGACAAGGGCGTCCCCTATACGGTGCTTACCGCTGAAATAAGCTTTATGAAACTCCAGCAGCAAACGCGGTGTTCCGCTTGAATCAACCCGGAAAACACGGCCGTCATCCAATTCCGCCTTAATATCGCCCTCGCTGTTGCAGCCGGTCATCATCGCAAGACCGCCGCCGGGAGAAAGCACTACAGCTTCAGCCGGTGTTGGCAAAGTTGAATTGGACCCGGAGACCTCACAGTATGGATTAAGCACAACCGGCAGTCCGGGCTTATATTCCAGTTCCATAATATCAGAAACAGAGACAATGCCATTTCCGGCCCGGAAACCTTCAGGACCGGCCTTCAGAGCAATCCACTGCACAGAGACATCGTCTTCGGCCAGTGACTGCTGCAACCGCTGCGGGGTACACCCGCCGGCCGCGCCCAGATAGCGGATAGCTTCCGGTCCGGCTATGCCTTCCTGCTGCAGGTTGAAAAAAATCAACTCTGAATCGGAAAGACCTTGATCAGAGAAACCTTCTCCGCCAATAAAAGAAACAGGCCATGCCGGACGGAACTCACGATCACCGTACCAGCGCTCATACTTGGCCCCCACAGCTTCAGCCTCGGCGCAGTCGCGAGCCGGAATCCTGCCTACAGGAAGTGCATTCTCAGGAGACATGGCCGATCCGCCGTATGCATAGTCGGAAAAATAAACATCAGTTCCGTTGGCAACGGAAAAATGTGCAGAGGGAACAATCTCACGGTTACCGAGGATGAGCACAGACATGACCCTGCCGTTTTTGTTCAAACGGTCGACCAGATCACGCACCCCGGACACTACCTTATCCACAGATTCGGCAGTTCCATTACACGATGGAACTTTAAGAATAACGGACTTTACGCCCTCGAACTCGCGATGCAGATAAGAAAAGTAGTGGGCGGCACGCATAAAATCTTCAGTGCAGACAATTATACTTTCCTTCTCCTCGGTATAAGGAGCCTCGGAAACTTTTACCGGAGCAAGAACAGGAGCAGGAACAGGCTCAGCAGTTTTTTTGAGTCCATTAAGCTTGCAGCCGGAAATCAGCAGCAGGCATGACAAAACCAAGATGGTGATAAAAATTTTATTAAACTTAATCATCTCTGCTCTCTTCAATATGCTGAGAAATCCTGTTCCAAACCATTTCAACCGTTATATCCGTCATGCATTTATGGTGTTTTTCCCGACAGACCCTGCCGCCGTGCAAACCGCATGGTCTGCATTTCAGCTCTTCCGGACTTTCCAGCACAGTGGAGTTGTCTCCCCGCGGAAAAAAGCCAAACCTGCGTACAGTGGGACCAAACATGGCCACTACCGGAACTTTCTGAATCCACGCAATATGCATTGGTCCTGAATCATTCGTCAGGTAAACATCCAGCTGCCGTATATACGCTGCCAGCTGCTGCAACCCCAGTTTTCCAGCCAGACTGACAACCGCGTCAGCCTTCCTGACCTGCTTGAGAATAGAGCTGCAAAGTTCTTTTTCATCAGGGCCGCCGAAGAAAATAACCTTGTAACCGGCAGCAACGCACTTATCGATCACTTCGGCAAAATTACGTTCAGGCCACTTCTTGGTTTCCCAGGTTGACCCGGGATGAATTCCTACAATGGGCACATCACCCAGTCCTTTGAAAAAGGACTCTGCCTCACCCAGCACATCAGCGGGAAGTTCAAGCATAACTTCCAGGGCCTTTCCGGAAATTCCCAAAGGCCCGCCGAGCGCCAGCAGTCTTTCAACTTCTTCCAGCTCATCAAAACGCCGCTGCACTGTCTGCGAATAAACAAAACGGTTGTACCAAGGGGCATCATAACCTATGCGGTCCTTTATGCTTGAGGACATGGCAACCACAGCCGAGCGCATGCTGGTATGCGCAGAAATAAACAGATCAAAGCCCTGCCTTCCCAGCTCCGCACCGTAGGCGCGGGCCGCGCCCAATCCCTTTTGGGCTCCGCGTTTGTCAAAGGCGTGCACGCCAGCCAGTTCCGGTTGACCTGCGAACAAGGCTTCCACACCCTTGCGAACGAAAAGATGGATCTCTGCTTCTGGAAAACGTAAGGCAAGTCCCTTGATCAAGGGTAAAGTCAGAACTGCATCACCAAGAAAAGCAGTCTGCCACAAGGCTATTTTTGTATAATTATCTTTCATTAATCAGTTCGTTGATGCGCTGTGCGCCATTGATAAAAGGCTTCGCCGCTTTGCTTTAAAATTTACGTGGTCAAAAAAATATTCGCCCGGCCATACTGCTGACAATCAGAACCACCCCTACCGCCACTGTAACCAGCATTTCAGGATATGGAGTTGTCCAACGAACCCGGGCCCCGACGCTCTGTTCAAAACGGTAAAAGCGAAATGCCGCACTGGCCAGAATAACCATCCCTGAAATAATGATGAACACACCTAGAAAATTCATCTCGCGCAGCATCACTGCCGGGGTTCCGGGCATCATTTTTTCCATATACAATCTGGCTTTTTCGATAACGAAGCCAAAACCGAACAACCCCAGAGCAGTCCGGCACCAAGCCAGAAAAGTGCGTTCATTTGCCAGCAGGGTCCTCATTCTGGCAAGTTCGTTATTATCCAGCGGGTCTTTATCCAATCCAGCCATTTGCCAACTCCGAATTTTCTGTTCTACACTTCTTGATCTTGAATATGTATGCCTATAATCTGTAATGCGGATGCGGGCAACATTGTTCGCCCAGATGGAATAACTTCCGGCCATACGCCAAACCCGGCAGGCCGCATCATAAAGGACTGCAAATGAAATACATCATGTTTGAAGATTTTTCCGGCGATCCGCTGCCAATTATCATCCCCAACCGTATCGGATACCTTGAGTTCAGGGAACAGATTCCTTATACAAATGTACTCTCCGCAGGATACGTACAATTACGCCCCACAGGAATAACCTGCCACGGAGAAGCCAAAGAACTCGGCGCAGCCGCCCGCCCGGAAGATGCAAAGATCATCTCGGAAAAGCTGGAAGCACCTGAATATTAAATCTGCTGCCCATATAGATTAGAAATGGGCGGTTCCGACTGATTGTCGGGACCGCCCATTTTTTAATTCTTTGTGATTTGATGCCTAGTCGTACTTAACTGCACTGATCTTCATCAGCTTGTCCCATGTGTGGACAGCTTCGATGTGACGTACTGTTCCGGTCTTACCGCGCATAACGAGGGAAGTGGTTTCTGCGCCGTAGCCGAGATAGCGCACACCGCGCAGGAATGTTCCGCCGGAAATACCGGTGGCAGAGAAGAAGATATCATCACTCTTCACCAGATCATTTACGGTCATGATGTTGCGCAAATCATAGCCCTGATCTTCGAGAGCACTTTTTTCAGACTCAGACTGGGGATCGAATTTAGCGAACATTTCACCGCCCATGATGCGGATGGCGCAAGCAGAAAGAACACCCTCAGGAGTTCCGCCGGTTCCGATCATAACATCAACAGGACTGCGGGGATCAACAACCATCAGAGCACCGGCAACGTCACCGTCAGTGTGCAGCTGGATACGCGCTCCGGCATCACGGATTTCCTGAATCAGGCCATGGTGACGGGGTTTCTCCAGAACGAAGACAACGAGGTCGTCCACGTCTTTATTCAGTGCTTTTGCGATTTTGTTCAGGTTGTCCTTGACCGGTGCGTTGATGTCGACCATGTTCCTTGCGGCAGTAGGCACAACCAGCTTCTGCATATAATAGCTGGGGCCCGGATCAAGCATCATTCCGGTAGGGGCAACACCCACAACAGAGATTGCGTTGGGGCGACCGTATGCCAGCAGGTTGGTACCTTCAACCGGGTCTACGGCAACGTCCATGCCCGGACCTTCGCCAACGCCGAGCTTCTCGCCGTTGTAGAGCATGGGGGCATGGTCTTTTTCGCCTTCACCGATAACAACAGTTCCGCTGATTTCAAGACTGTTGAAACTAAGACGCATGGCATCAACAGCAGCCTGATCACCGGCGTTTTTATCACCCCGGCCAAGCCATCTGGCAGAAGCCAGTGCTGCAGCCTCGGTTACCCTAACAAGGTCAAGAGCCAAATTTCTCTGGGGAGCTTCCATTTATCTATCTCCAAAATGAGTGAAGTAAATTTGTTTAAGTACTGCGTAACAATGCATATGCCAATTACATAAAATGTGATGCCAGTCCAGCTTTCATGTACTGTTATCGCACATTGATATAACAGAGTACCCGTAAAATTACAGCGGCTTGATTTCAGAAAAATAGAGCTAAAAAATAAAGGCGGTCAAAAATTATATACCCGAATTTTTCTATTGAGTATAACCAGATGATACGTTATCGGCAGTCTGGTGTTGATTTTTCGGGCGCGCAAGCTTATTAAAAAAACATCTAAACTTTTTTTAGAACAGTTGCCTGTATTTTTTTTGTTATCACGCTGGGCAAAACACTTAAATATAAACTACCTGAGAATATGCGCAAATTTTTTATTCCTAACCTGATCATGGCTCTCTTTCTTGCGGGGCTGCTTGTTTCTGTCATTCCTGCCAGTGCTTTTGGTGCCAATATCAAGGATGACTTTACAATTGCCTGGAAACAATTTCACGCTCTTTCCAAAAACGATGCTAAATCGCAGTACAGATCTGAATGGGAAAAGGTCGGCAAAAGATTTCGCAACGTGTTCAAAAGGTCTCCTCGTGGACCTTACGCCCCGAAATCCCTTTATTATCTTGGCCGTACATATGAAGAGCTGGGTAACCGCAGCGGCATTAAAAAAGATTTTCGTACCGCAATTGATTACTATGGGCGAATGGTCTCAAATTTTCCTTCACACCAGTGGACAGATGACAGCATATACCGCAGAGCTGAGATCAGACTGCGCAAGCTGCATGAAAGAGACCTCGCCTACTCCGATTACCTGACCATCGTCCACCGCTACTCCAAATCGGACATGTTTTCCAAAGCCCGTGCGCGCCTTGATTCCATGGACCGCAAGGGAGCTCCTGAAAATACAAAACTTAAAAAGCCTTCCGGAACCATCATCCCGGCGACAAAACCTGAGGCAACCAGCAACAAAGACTCTTCCAGCCGCGCAAAACTCCTCTCAGTGCGCTATACCAGCAGTGAAAGCTATACCCGCGTGGTATTGGACCTCGACGACGAGGTGCGTTACCGCTACCAGATTCTGAACCCCAACCAGAGCGTAAACCGCCCGCACAGACTCTACGTCGACCTCGAAAACACGGTACTCGGCAATGGGGTACACAAGGCGACCAATGTAGCAGACGGCATCCTCAAAGACATCCGTTCCGCCCAGCGTGATCCGCGGACCACCCGTGTAGTTCTCGATTTTAATTCCATGCAGGATTATAAGATATTTCCGCTGGAGAACCCATTCCGTCTGGTTATCGATGTACAGGCCCCGGAAGAGGGCAAGGTTGTGGAAAATAAAAGTCCGGTTCGCCATTCCCAACCACAAAATAGTAAACCGCAAAAATACACCCCGCCCGCCAACAGCAAAAAGATGGCCGGGGAACTGCTTGAACAGCTGGGCCTGACCTTCAAGACCATTATGGTCGACGCCGGTCACGGCGGGAAAGACCCCGGTGCGTCCGCCAACGGACTGAAAGAAAAGGACATCAACCTGCGCTTTGCTAAGATACTGGCTGCCAAGCTCAAAAAAGCCGGGTTCAACGTGCTGTACACCCGCAGCACCGATACATTCATCCCTCTTGAAGAACGCACCGCCATGGCCAACATCAAGAAAGCGGACATGTTTATTTCGATCCACTGCAACGCGCACCGCAGCTCGAAAATAAACGGCATCGAAACTTATACATTGAACCTTGCGCGCAACCGCAATGCCGTTCGTGTAGCGGCCCGTGAAAACGCTGTCTCGGCCAAAAGAATCAGTGATTTGCAGGTGATCCTTACCGATCTTATGCTCAACTCAAAAATGAAGGAGAGCAAAGATCTGGCCAAAAACATCCACAATTTATCGCTGAAAAGCATTCGCCAAAAATGGTCGGTCAAAGACCAGGGTGTGCGCGAGGCACCATTTTACGTACTCATGGGTGCGAAGATGCCTTCCGTACTTATTGAGCTGGGCTACCTGACCAACCGAACCGAAGCCAAGCGGTTAAAAACTGACAGCTATCTCTCTTACATTGCGGACGGCATTGTAAACGGTGTATTGGAATATAAAAAACAAATTGAAAGATACGCCAGCCTTTAACCGATAACCCAGCTTAATCGTAGTCGCAGGGAAAGATCATGATCAATCTAGATATACCGGGATTCGCAAAACTTGAAATCGAACACCTTGTTCTGGACTACAACGGGACTATTGCCCTCGACGGCAATCTGCTCCCCGGTGTAGGCAAACTGATTATGGAGCTGTCTGAAGACGTTGAAGTTCATGTGCTCACAGCCGACACCCTTGGACAATGTGAAGATGAACTGGCCCACCTGCCAGTATCAATCCACATCATCAACGGCAGCCCCGAAGACAAGGCCAAACTCGCTTATATAAAGACATTGGACACGACCAAATGCGCATGTATCGGAAATGGACGAAACGATATGCTTATGCTCAAAGAGGCCGCTCTGGGAATTATCATCTCAGGGGCAGAATGTATGTCCATGAAAGCCGCCCGTGCCGCGGATCTGGTGGCAACTGATATTTCCTGCGCTCTTGGTGTGTTCACTCATCCGGTTCGCCTGCTCACGACCCTGCGCAATTAATTGATATGTTAGTTCTTAAGTGTTCAAATTGCAGACGCAAGCTATGGAAGTACTACAAGATCGGACAAGGCGAAGTGCATCGTTGCCATAAGGATCGTATTCAGAAAATATGGAATGCAGAAGAACGTGACGGCAAGGTTCACTGTCCCTGCGGAAAACCTTTCGGCATTGACCGCGGAACATACTGGACCATGGACAAAAAAGCTTTCACCTATTCAGGGACAAAAACGAATAAATAATTTTCAAGTCATCGCAAAAAGAAATCCCGCAATCTTTAAGATCGCGGGATTTCTTTTTGCGTTTTATTTATACAAAACTAAAAGAATTAACACCATTGACCTGAATCTCTTTCAATCCTCTGGCGGCCCTGGAGATAGCTGTATCAAGTGTTTCAGCATCATCCTTACAGATTGTAAAAGACGCGCTGGCTATAAACCTGTTCGAACCGGAAACTATCTCTGAGCTGGCAAGTGCGGCTTTTACCGCACCGAGATCAAGTTTCAGGACATCTGCATCATCAGCTAGAATAAAAAAACCGTACTCACTTCGCGCCACAAGCGACCAGCCAAGTGAATTCTGATCTAACAGTAAAGCCGTTTTTTTCAGAGCGGCAAAGCCGGCATCCCAGCCGTAAGCAGCATTGATTTCCAACAAACTGTCCACGTTAAAAACGGCTATAGCCGGATTTTGTCCCCGCTTCTTTGCAGTTGCGAAAAGATCACGTCCTTTATCAAGAAAAGAACTGAGATTGAAGAATCCTGTGAGGGGGTCACGGCTATAGGCATCCTTGATGGAACGGATTCGTTCAAGCTCATTGAGGTTATTGGTGACCCGCCATGAGAACTCTTCTACTTCAAATGGCTTTTTAAGAAAGTCATTTGCACCGCGCTTAAGGAATTTTGCAGTAATGGCCCCGGAATCATGGGCAGAAACACCCAGAATTGCCATCTGATCACGGCTGTGGGTTTTGCGTACCTCACTGACAAGCTCAAAGCCGTCAAGATTGGGCATCTCGTAGTCGGTAAGCAGCAGCTTCACGTCCGGGTTGGCTCTGATCAGCTCAAGAGCTTCAGCTCCATCCTTTCCGGCCAACACAGTAAAATTAAGCCGCTCCAGCAGACTCTGCATTATTTTGCGGGCAGTTGAATTGTCTTCTGCAACCACAACCTTAATCCTATGGTTGGAATGAATACGCCTAATCAGATCAACCATTTCCTCAAGATCTTCGCGACTTGATTTATTGAAATAGTCCAGTACGTTTTTCTCAATAAAACGATTACGGATAGCTTCATCAAAGGTAGAGGTCAGAATGATGCACGGAATTCTGCGGGACAAAACATAATCAACAGCTTCTCCTTCCGGCGCTCCTTTGATGTTCAGGTTAAGGACCGCGATAAAAATATCATTTCCACTGTCAGCAAGTCTTGCTTCCACCCCGTCCATGGTATCAACGACCATGGTATCAAAAGGGGTAATGGATTCTATATGCTCAGTTATGATTCTTGCCTGAGTGTTGCTGTTTTCAACTACAAGGACGGTATTTCTAGATGCCTCGGACATGCTGCCCCCTTTTAAAACAGATTAAAATAAATAATGATTAAGATACACTTCGCAGAAGGATAAAGGCAAGGCAAATAATTAAAGGAGCATTATAATCTCAGGCTGTATAAATGCGGCGGCAGAATTATTTATCTGCAAGAGGACTGGAATAGGTATTTATGATTTCTTCTGTATTGACAGGCTCGGGGGGATATTTATCGCATTCAGAAATTGCCGCATCAATTTTATGCTGATCCTCAAGATGTTCATCAAGAGGCTGTGTGGCATTGCGGGTTTTATGCGCTTCCTGGAACTCATTTACATTAGCACCAAGAACAGCCACCCCGACAATAGCTGCAGTCCCCCACATACATCCGGAAGACAGAAGGGAGGCCAATAGAATAAACAAAGAAAGTGCTCGTATTTTCAACAAAATACCTGACTACTCCCCGGCGGAAGAACGCCGCATACAAATTAACGCACTATAAATATGCCGTTGATCTTATCCAGTGAGGCCAGAAAATACACCCCATACGCCTAGACCGCAAATCAACTTTCTTAAAACAATGAGCTATACCTAAGTAGCCCAGCTACGCAATTCTTTTAAACTATTAAATAAAACTTTGTATTATGAAATATGATTCGGAATTTATTTTTTTTTCCGAAATTTATATGTTTTAAACAAACTTTTATACTGTATTAAAGAAAAAAGGTTTAAAAAAACATTCTTACAGTCATGCATAATTTGTGTTTTAATCAAAATATGTGCAAAATCACATCTCATTTATTTGACAGTTACTACAATCTACTTTATCCATATTTTTTCCAACGACTCGTTAGTGAATAAATAATCCCGAAAGGAGATTTCAAGTGGAAGATTATCTGAAAGAAGCTTTGGAGATAGTCAAAGCACAGGCAAGTGTTAGAACCATGAGTGAAGAAGAGATGACTTCCATGGTCCGCAAACTGTCTACAGGCATTCAGGCTATAGCTGAAAATACCATCCCCGCACAGGAAGAAGCTCCTGCATGCGAGCCTAAAAAATCCATCAAGGAAAAATCCATTGTATGCTGTGAATGCGGAAAATCCTTTAAGATCATAACCAAGAAGCACCTTGCTTCCCACGGTCTGACCCCTGATGAATACCGCGAAAAATACGGTCTCAAGAAAAAGACCCCTCTTGTCTGCAAATCCCTGCAGCGTGAACGCCGTAAAAAAATGAAGGAAATGAAACTCTGGACAAAACGCGGCAAATAGAGTTTCCGACATAATTTCCGCAAAAAAAGCGTGGTAAGCCGAAAGGTTTACCACGCTTATTTTTCTATTTAAGACCCATCAAGAGCGCTTCAAACGATCCACGATCATGCTCAGCTCACTGGTCATCTGTGACAAATCTTGAATTGCTACCGCTGACTGGGCCATACTCGCTGAAGTTTCTTCGGATATTCTGGAAACCTCTTCCACTGTATGATTAATCTCTTCTGATGCAGCGGATTGTTCTTCAGCCGCTGTGGCGATGGATTGAATCTGCGCCGCATTTTCACGGGCAAAATTCAAAATGCTGTCCAGAACCTCACCGGAATTTGTAGCCAGTTCAGTGCTCTCATCAACAGTATTCGCAGCGTTATCCATGGACTGAATACTTTTACGCGCAGCAACCTGAATTGCGGAGATACTCTTACCTACCTGCTGAGTTGCTCCGATGGTCTTCTCGGCCAGTTTTCGGACTTCATCGGCAACCACAGCAAATCCCCGCCCGGCTTCCCCAGCACGGGCAGCCTCAATAGCTGCGTTCAGCGCCAGCAGGTTGGTCTGGTCGGCAATATCATTGATCACGTCCATAATCTCGCCAATACTGTCGGTCTGAGCACCAAGTGAAGTCAAATCTTCTTTCATGGCCTGCGTCTGCTGCTGAACATTGCTGACAGCCTCAATGACACGGTTAACCAGATCAGTACCATTATCAGCAGCTTCCTGCGTACTCACGGCATTGGCGGCCGCAACGGCAGAATTTCGGGCAACCTCCAGAACAGAGGAATTCATCTGCTCCATGCTGGTCGCAGTTTCAGTCATGCGTTCCCGCTGAAGATCTGTAAAGCTATTAATCTCATCAGCTTGTGCGGACAACTCTTCAGTACCGGCAGCAATGCGATCTACCACGCCTTCTATTTGCGATGCAGCCTGAAGAATACCTTCTCTTGTTGCTCGGTCAGCTCTTTCGCGGGATTTCTCTGCCTCGGACACCGCAGCTCTCGCACGTTCGGCCTCAGCTTCGGCGAGGCGACTCTTCTCTTCGGTATCACGAAGCATTGCCTTGAGCTTTCCAACCATGGTCCGCAAGGCTTCGGCCAGCACGCCAACCTCATCATTGCGCCGCATATCCAGTGTCTTATCAAGATCTCCGTCGGCTACAGCGGCTGCGAATTCAACACCCTTTAACAACGGCTTGAAGATAAGCGCGGAAGCAAGGAAATTCAGCATGACAGCAGCCAATGCAAGCGCAATGACAGCCACAATACCATTCTGTTTCAGATTGGTGATGGAATCTTCATTGATTACACCAAGTTCCTCGTAGGTCCAGACCTTCCAGTTCAAACTATCAATAATGTAAAGGCTTCCTGCGTATTTTTTACCGGCAAGCGAAAACTCTACCCTGCCGTTTGAATTTCGGCTGCTGAATTTTTCCAGCTCAGGAATACTTTCCCAAAGGCTTTTGCCGATGAGCTTCTTGTCACGATTGGCCATTATATAGCCGTCAGCTCGGGTCAGAAAAATATTCTGATGATTCAGAACACTGTTCGCAAAATCGGTTACGTCTGTCAGCCCCAGATTGACACAGAGAGTGGCTTCAACCCGTCCATCTTTCATAACCGGAACGCCTACGGCCATAACCAGCGCGCCGATGGAAGACGTGTATGGAGTGGTCATAATTCTCTTTTCGCCACCGAAAAGACGTTTGTACCACTCTCGCCGCTTTGCTTTCTCCTTGAAATTTGGAATGATAGCACCCCTGTTCGCTGTATAAGTACTTCCGTCAGCAAAACAGAAATATGATTCCCCTATATTGGCCTGCTTTTTAAGCTGTCTGGCCAGCTCAATGCGATAGGCAAACAGTTCCTCTTCAGACATATCCTGGGAGCCGTCGAACATCCTTGCGGCCAGCTCAAGGGCATTGAAATAAATGTTGATTTTTTCAGCAACAGCTTTGCCTACTGCCCGGGCGACAGTATCGAGTTTTTCAAGCTCTGCTTTATGGGATGACGAGCTGAAACTTTGGTAGGAAAATCCGGCCATTACAATGATAACAACCGCAAAGAACGCGAAGACACTGAGAACAATCTTATTCTTGGCACTAATAAACACAAGACCTCCTGGTCTCTAAAATCCAATGGACGTCAGGGAACTCTGTTAGCGCAAACCATTTTGCGTTAACCATGTCATCTTTTGCACCAGATAAAAAACTAAACCTCAATCAGCCTTCACGCTTAGTATCACTTATATAAAACCCAAATATAATTAAAGCTATTTTTTGAAATAAACACCTCTAAGCAGATTAATAACCACAAGATCCATATATCCGAACAGGACAACTATCTCCCTTTTCACAACGCAAATTCTGTTTTATATAAAAGCGCAGCAATCTGAATAACCATGACCACAAAAATATATGAAAAGAAGAACATTCCTGAAATATCTCTGCCAAGCTTCCGCCGGTATATACCTATGCCAAATTTCGGAGTTTGCGCAGGCTCAGGAAGCCGCCCGCGCTGTAGAAGAAAAAGATCTCAAAGACTATCTGCACCGCATGGCCAACTTTGACAAACAACAACCCGGAGACATTATCCTGTCTCAAAAAGAACAGGCCCTCCTGCGGTCAACGCTGGGCAGATTGCGCCGCGTGCAACGCACTGTGGGGTTCGGTAATTTCTGCGTCGTCAGCTTCGACGACATCCTGAAATTCGGGCGGAACTATTCTTCCGTCGGCAGGTTTACCAAGCCGGAACTCGAATTTATGGACCATATTTTCCACTTTGACGCTCATAAATACGGGTTTTACGGCGAAAAGCCAGAAAAGAAGCTGACTGCAGCCTTTCCTAGAAAAGAACTTGTTAAAATTCCAAGGACCGGAAATTTTCTCTACCGTGGTGAACCACACAGGAAATATCTGGAAATCAGAAAAGAGCTGGGCAAAAATGTATATCTCACTTCTGGAGTGCGCGGTATTCCCAAGCAGTTCATACTTTTTCTTTCCAAAGCTGAATCCAATGGCGGGAATCTCTCTTTAGCTTCCCGTTCGCTGGCTCCTCCGGGATATTCCTATCATGGTGTCGGTGATTTTGATGTAGGGGAGAAAGGGCTCGGGGCAGCAAATTTCAGCGCCAGCTTTGCAAGGACAAATACATGTATCAAGCTGCGCGAACATGGATACCTGCAACTACGCTACCCGGAAAACAACATGCTGGGTGTGCGCTTTGAACCCTGGCATATTAAAGTCTGATTCAGCCGGGGTTCATCCCGCTAAAGAAATTTATTTTTTTCACCGATACAGACAATACACGCACGGCTTACGCGTTTACTTTATACGCAAAAATGGATAATCGTAGTCTATTGATGGGCCACATAAACGATAACTGATACGGGTTGAACCAGCATGAGCAAAATTCTGCAGCAGGATGAGGTCGATGCTCTATTAAGGGGCCTTTCCGGCGGAGAGGTTGAAGCAGAGCAGGACATACCGGATGATGACTCCGGTGTTGTCTCCTTTGACCTTGCCAACCAGGACCGCATTATTCGCGGACGTATGCCCGTTCTCGAAATCGTTAACGACCGTTTTGCGCGTCTGGCGACCAATAATCTCGCCAACACCATGCGTAAACGCGTGGACATCAACCCCATTTCCATTGATATGTCCAAATTCGGGGACTTCATGCGCTCCCTGCCCGTGCCGACTTCACTGTCGATTTTCAAGATGGACCCGCTGCGCGGTAACGCCATCCTTGTTGTCGACTCCCGCCTAGTCTTCGCACTCGTCGAAAGCTTTTTCGGCGGTTCCGGTTCCCAGCCCAAAGTCGAGGGACGTGATTTCACTCCCATTGAACAGGCTATCGTAGACCGGGTTGTAAAAATAGCGCTTTCCAACCTCGAAGATTCATGGCGCCCGGTACACGAAGTTCACCTTGAACTTGTTCGTTCCGAGGTCAACCCCCAGTTCGCGGCCATTGTACCGCCTTCAGATGTTGTTGTAGTTATCACTTTTGAGGTTGAGCTGGAAAACGCCATTGGTTCACTTATTGTCTGTCTGCCATACTCCACACTGGAACCTATCCGTTCCAAACTGCACGCATCCTTCCAGTCCGAACGTCTGGAAATCGACCATGTATGGGTAAGCAGATTCAAGGAAAGACTCCTTGAAACACCGGTGGAGCTTCTGGTGCGCCTCGGCAAGACCAAAATCACAGGCCGTCAGCTGCTCAACCTCGAAGAGGGCGATCTGCTCCTGCTGGATACTGACGAAGAAGACATGCTCGAATGTGAAGTCGGCGGAGTCCTCAAATATCTCGGCTCGCCCGGAAGAGTTAAAGCCAACCGTGCCTTCCAGATCGCCCACGCCATCGAGCCGAAGATGACTTAAGCGCTCGTAGCGCATCAACTATTCTTAACTTTCTTGACTCGCGCCGTACCCCTGCCTACAATCCGCTGATGAATAAAATTACCGGACTGGTACTTACGTATAACGGCGAAAGGTTGCTTGATGAATGTCTGCAAAGCCTTTCCTTCTGCGATGAAATTCTGCTTATCGATTCCGGGTCCACGGACTCCACACACGAAATCGGGAAAAAATATAATGCCCGAATCGTGCATAACGATTGGAACGGGGCCATTGAGCAGCACAAATTTGCATTAACCCAGATCACCACCCCCTGGGTTGTAACCATCGATCAGGACGAAATAATATCCCCTGAGCTGCGCGAATCAATCACCGGGAAATTACAGAATTCCGACAATGTCGACGGCTATTACTGCCCGCGACGCTCCTGGTATCTGGACCGTTTCATCATGCACAGCGGCTGGTACCCGGACAAACTTTTTCGTGTTTTTAAAAGGGACGGCATCACCATCGGCGGCATCAGGCCGCACGAGGAGCTGCGCCCTAAAAACAAATCCGGAGAAATTACCGGGGATATAATCCACTACCCTTACGAAAACTTTTTTCAGCATCTGGACAAAATCAACAGCTACACTCAGGATGCAGCTGAAGACCTCTATTCCCGTGGCAAAAGAAGTTCGCTGGGGGCAGCCCTGGGGCACGGATTTGGCAAATTTCTCAAACAGTATATACTCAAAGCAGGATTCCGTGACGGACGGGCCGGTTTTATCGTTGCCTTGCATGGCTTTTTCTATACATTTCAAAAATATATCCGTCTGGTAGAACTGGAGATGAAGGACAGAAAATGATCAAAGAAGACAAACCGCAAATTATAGAACTGCCCAAGATTCTTGATAACAGAGGTAACCTTACTTTTATAGAAAACAGTCGCCATATTCCTTTTGATATCAAAAGGGTGTACTATCTATACGACGTACCCGGCGGAGAAACACGTGGCGGCCACGCCCACAAGAAGCTCAGGCAGTATATTATTGCTGCTTCAGGCAGCTTTGATGTGGTTCTGGATGATGGAAAAACCAAAACCAAGTTCTCCTTGAACAGGTCTTACTACGGACTCTATATCCCGACCATGACCTGGCGGGAGCTCGAAAACTTCTCCTCCGGTTCCGTATGTCTGGTGCTGGCCTCGGAGTATTATGATCCGAGTGACTATTACTACAGCTATGATGAATTCATAAAGGCGGTAAAAGAAAATGAAGCAGATTAAATTTCTCGATGTGGGCTGGACTTACCAGGCACTGGCACCCAAGATGGACGCAGCAGCAAAACGTGTTCTCGAATCAGGCTGGTTCATTCACGGCGATGAGGTTAAAGCTTTTGAAAAAGAATTCGCCCTCTACACCGGGGCGAAGCACTGCATCGGCTGCGGTAACGGACTTGAAGCGATTGAGCTGGTCCTGCGCGCTGCCGGAGTAGGTCCCGGTGATGATGTACTGGTTCCTTCCAATACGTTCATCGCAACATGGCTTGCGGTGACCCGTACCGGAGCCAATATTGTCCCGGTAGAGCCGGTGGAATCCACTTACAACATGGACCCGGACAAGCTCGAAGCGGCGCTTACACCGGCTACAAAGGCTATCATTCCCGTTCATCTCTACGGACAGCCCGCAGACATGGACCCGATCATGGCCTTTGCGGAGAAGCACAGCCTTTTCGTTGTTACTGATGCCGCGCAGGCTCACGGCGCGGTTTACAAGGGACGCATGTCCGGGACACTGGGTCATGCAGCGGCTTTCAGCTTCTATCCCGGCAAAAACCTCGGCGCCTACGGTGACGGCGGAGCCGTGACCACCATGGACGAAAAAATTGCCGAACGCGTGCGTAAGCTTGCCAACTACGGCTCAACCGAAAAATATGTCCACGAGTGCAAAGGATTCAACAGCAGACTTGATGAAATTCAGGCTGCTTTCCTGCGTGTAAAACTGGACAAGCTCGACAACTGGAACTGGACCCGCAAAACCATTGCCGGCATCTACCTTGAAGAGCTGAAAGACACCCCGCTGATACTCCCTAAGATCGGGGAGGGAATCCAATCTGTCTGGCATCTTTTCGTTGTCCGCTGCAATGACCGCGACGGCCTGATCAAACATCTTGCTGAAAACAAAATCGAAGCATCAATCCACTACCCTGTACCCCCGCATAAGCAGGGAGCATACGAGGAAATGGCAGACCTTTCCCTGCCCATCAGTGAAAGAATACACAACGAAGTGCTTTCCCTGCCCATGGGACCGCACATGAATGAAGAAGATGCTCAGCGTGTCGTGGAAGTCGTTAAGGCTTTCTTTTAGGCTGCCTTCAATGGCTTTTGCCGGGAATCCCTTTGGGGCTTAAACCATTTTGCAAAATGTTTTGTGCCGCAGTCGCCGGTTCTAATGCTCGCGAAGCCCCGTTCGCCAAGAATCTGTGCGAGAATCCCGAAACAGTTTACTAGGCCTGCGCCGCTTCGCGTATCAGACAAACTAAGAAGGCCCCGCAATATTTTTAATATATTGCGGGGCCTATTTTATTGATTCATCTTGAAAAACTGCATGCGCAGCTTATGAAAGATCATCTTTGTGGAGAGAGGCTGATGATTCTTAAGGAGAAGGGGAGAGGCCCCTTCGGGTGAGACATCTTCCCTTCCCCTCAAGACGCCGTAGTCAATTTCCTAGAGCTTGGTAACAAAGAGCATCCTGATAGGATAGCCGGGCTTATTGATCATTTCGCTCTGTATAACTCTAAAGGCATTGTAATCTAGAGCATTGCAGTATTCTCGGACAGCGACGTCTTCCTCGTCCCCGCCGGGATGTCCGGCATAGATAGCGATGCATAGAATGCCGCCCTTTGCTAGGATTTCAAGAGATGCATTGATTGCTTCAAGGGTGGTCTCTGACTTGGTAATAATAGTTTTATCACTACCCGGCAGGAACCCGAGATTGAACATTACGACATTGACCCGGCCATGAAATTCAGCAGGGACAAGCTCTAACATCTTCTCGTGCCCGGAATGAAATATAGTCCAGTTTTCCGGCTGACACTCTTCATTCAACCGCTGTTCAGTCTGTTTTACAGCTTCTTCCTGGATATCAAAACCAAATACACGCCCTGTAGAACCGGCCTGATCGGAAAGAAAAACTGTGTCATAGCCGTTACCAACTGTCGCATCAACACAGATGCTGCCGGGCTGGAGAACTTCACAAAGAACCGATTTTGCAAAAGAAAGAATATTATTGGAAATCATCTTATACCCACACTAACAGCTACGGTTATCCCTAATGAAAAGGATAGCCTAATCTCTCTTTAAAAGCACGTTGTAATATTAGAAATTGATGAATTTACTAAGTTTGCCGGACTTGGAAAACTGACGCTCTGTTTCCCCAAAAGTAGTTGTTCCTGTGATATTGTAAGAAGAGTTCGGGAGCTGTTTCCAGTCGAGGGTCGCACTGCCTTTGGCCGTTACCGGAATCGGCTGTCCGCAACTGAATGAATTGAGCTGAAACTGTTGTCCTGCCAAAATTGCATTTACGCTGACATCCTCGGCAGTCATGCCTCCAGGAATTTCTACCATATCTGAATGCACCAAAAGACTTCCTGTGTGCGGCGGGGCACCCCAGTTAGGAAAACCGACATCAGCAGTGATACGCACTTTACCACCTAATCCTTCCATTTGAACCAGCTTGGATATGTCCACCCCTCCGCCAAAGGTCAGGGATTTGGTCTGAAACAAACGCGCAGTCAGGGTTGGTCCGGTATTAACCCGCACTTCCACCAGCGGAGAAAAGCCAAGAGACACTCCCAGCTGAGGAACAGTGATGGTCAGTCCTTTTCTGGTTTTCACATTGACATTAGTCACTTCAAAAGAAAACGGACCGGCACTTATAAAATCTCCCCACTGAATTGAGGCCTTAGAAATCTTGGCATCCGCAAGCTTAAAAGCCTGAGACCAGGCAACCTCCCAAGGCATGAACAGAAATGCTCCAAGGGTAAGACCTGCCAGAAAGAGAAAAAAATTCTTGAACAGCTTCTTAAACGAGAAAGAAAAATTTAAGGAAATCTTAGGGAGAAACTTCATCCGGCTGACCTACCTGAAAAGAATGATCTGCACATCAGCCAACTCAGGGGAGTCCAGCCTGTGATTGATATTAAAATTAGTAACCTTCAATCCGCCCCGGACTTTAAAATCTCGCATAAGGGCGACCAGTTCGGGCAGGTTAAGGGATTCCAGAATCACCTGCACTCCCTGCCCTGAATCTCCCCCGGACTGCAAAGGGCGCAAAGAGCTTAGTCTGTTGTCCAGGCCGAGGTCGCGGATTACCTGCTGTGCGGCAGTCATGGGTTCGCGGTCCACCAATGCACCGCGGGAAGCTTCGCCGGTCCTAAGCTCTTCAACAAGAGGAACAACCTTGGCGTATTGCTGTTTGCTGGAAAGCATGACCCGGTCAGCCTTGTACTGGGAATCGGCAAATCCTGACCAAATCAGGAACAAAATCAAAGCCCAGCCCACAACCAAGCCAGAGAAAAAAAGTTTCTGCTTATCAGCAGGCCAGTCCTGCCAGATATAAAATCTTTCCAAATCCATTGTACTACCTAACATTAGCGGTTGTACTCCGCGCGCAAACTGATGCTGATGCCGCCGTCAATATTGTTAGCCTGCTCCAGTACAAAATTAAATTTACTGTTTACGGCCAGCTTTTCCATCATGGCATCAAGCTCCTCATAGTTGCTTATTCTACCCCGGATGTTACCGGAATCCGCACCAAGTGAAAAACCTTCAATCACAATACCCACAGGGGCACTTTCACTGATTGCAGCCAGCAGACCCAGGACATCAATACCGCCGCTGTTTCCGCCGCTTTTAAGCTGGTCCAGCTTATACAAAATTTTACCGTAAGGATCAGAGCCCGGATTTGGGCCAAGTGCTTTGGTATAAACCTCTTTAAGTTTACCACGCCAGACCTTGGCCTGTTCCTGACTCTGCTGCCAGCGATGGTATTGCCCTGCTATGAAAAGAAGGCCGATCAGAGTAACCAGCACAGCAGCAACAGCAAATGGCTTATACTCGATAGTGACAGTCTTATCCGAGCCGGAACGCATGGCACTGACGAGATTGAGCCTTGACCAGCGGATCTTTTTCTTGAAAAACAAGGCACAGGCCTTATCCAGATCCATATGTTCAGGCTCTCCTTCAAGTCCGAGCCGCTCAAATCTGCTTTTATACTCATCTCCGTTTCCACGGAAGTAAGTAAATTCCTCTCCACTGGCGAGTATGCGTATTCCCTGTCCGGACCAGCTCCAAACAATTAGACCCTCGGCAACTGCCGCTCGCCAGCAAACGGCAAACTCAGTAGTCAGTACGGTTGCTTTAGCCAGAACTTCACGATGCCGGTCCAGAAAGCGGCCCAGCAAATCATGAGCGGCATAACCGAGCACAGCACCGCCAGAAGGACGCAACACTTTGAACTCATTCTCTTTCTCTGCCGGAAAGGAATAACTCATCTGCATCATGGTTGCAGACTTGGCGTGCCGGGGCTTGATCACACCACGAGGTTTGAAAAAGAAGAAAAGGGAATCAGGCAAAAGGGCAACCACCGGATGTCTGTTCTTTTCAGCAGGCCCTTCCGATTCGGTAAGTCCATTGCCGTCAAACATCATCCACTGGTGCTCATTTCCCTTGAATGAAAGAATATATACTGTCTTTTTATTTAAGGCCATCTATGGCTTTTTCCTATACCTGTTAGCAGTGAGTTTGTCCATTTTACAAATCATTCTTCATCATCTGCAAAAGTAACCGAAAAATCATTCTGGTGAACCAACTCCGGTTCCCCAACCTCAAAAGTACTCTTCCGTGCTATAATATACCTTTTCTCAACCGTACATCCACCGACAGTGGCCTTGACTCTGGCATCGAAATAATCGGATCTGACCGTAAGCTCATTGATCATGTTTTTATACAGTTTCGAGCTGGGCTCAATCCCGGTAATGGAAAGCAGCTGGCTGATATCAGTAAAACCCCTTGTCCGACGCCAGTGCAGAATCGTCTGCAGTGAATTGCCTAACTCCGGGAAATAAGCCTCCAGAACTTCCGGGGGAGCAAAATTGATATTTATTTTCCCTGAACCCCACACAGTAATATACTTATCAATCCACTCACGGCCCAGCCCGCCCCATCCACGGACAAGGAGTACCTCCTCAGGGGTCTTGAACTTCTTGCCACGCATCGAATATGAAGGAAACTGGGTCGCATAATATATGGAATCCAACCGCTTGAGCTGGGAATTAACGTTCATGCCGCCCCAAACAGCGAGGCTGCCTGCCATCATACGTGTATCCGTCCCTTTTGGCAGAATCTCACCTAAAATTTCAAGCGCCCGCTTCTGATCCTGAAAGCTGAAAATGCTGTTGACATTTATCTTACCGTTGCAGGGAGTTATTTCAATAGAGAGCCCCTCATCTTCCCATTTTTTTGCCCACTCTTCGCGCGGAGATTCAGAAAAAGGGGTATTGTCGTCGTTCAGCAGATCGTAGATCACGTAGAGGGCTTCTTCCGCTTTGAAACCGGCCTCATATTCACTGCGGACCCTGCTGGCCTCAACAGCCCCGCGAGAACTGACCTCAATAGTCATCAGGGTCAGGCTGGAAAGGGCCATGAACAGGACGAGCACAATAACCAGCACTACACCACGAGAATTCTTGTCGTTTTTATTCCGTTGCATATGGAATCCTCTCGACAATCATCACATCCTGCCCATCGTCAAAACGCAGTTTCAGCCGGATGGCCTTAACACCTGAATGTCCCCGCACAGCCCTGTTGCTCTGCTGCGATCTTGAAACCCATACATTGTTATTTCCAAGAAACTCAACAGTCCACGAGTCAAGGCCGCGCATCAGCATATATGTATTTCCATAGCCCAGAGAGTTGGAATTTTCAGTACGACGAATCATGTTCGATGAAAAATCCCAAAAAACACTTACGGCTCCAATCCCTTCCAATAAAATGCAATGGTTTGACTCAAAACTAAGCCCGGTCTTTTCTACGCTGATGGGCCTGTTGATCACAATATTCTGGAGATCGCGATGAAGAATACGACGAAGGGTAAACATCTGTGTAGACAGCCCGGAGCTGGACCTTACGACTTCATTATTGGTAATCGACTGCCCCAGAACCATAGCCACCATGCTCATCAGCAGCCCGGAAAGGACCAATCCAATGAGTAATTCTATAAGTGAAAACCCTGCCTGACGGTCAGTGGTAATATGATTTCCAGATGGACCAACCATTAAATTTTATTCTTCTTTTTACGTGAAATACGGTAAATTTTCCACTCAAGGGTATAATTATCGCAACGAGTTTCCAGAGTGTATGAACCAATGCCGATTGTAGAAAGGGTTTCCATATTCATCTTAAAGCTGCCCGTAGGCGGCCCGGGCCACGGAATCCATCCAGAAGAGACAACTCTTATATTATCCGGGTACTTATGGGCCAATATATCCTGTGAAAGATTAATTACCTCCCATGAATCCCTTGAGGACTGAGCCATAAGCGCACTCTGACGCTGCACACCGAGGAAGCTTATTGAAAGTGTAGCGGCAATAGTCAACGCGACAATGATCTCAATCAGGGAAAAACCATTTTTGTCAGGCACGCTACAACTCCTTGAACCGGACATCCAGAGGATCAAGCACAATGGTCAGACCGTCTCCAAAAACCAGACGGACTTCATCGCTGAAGCCTTCCGGGTAGATGTAGAACGTGGCTGTCCCCTCATCAACAGGGGATTCATTGAAATGACCGTTAACAATCCGCGATGGTAAGGAAATCTCTTCTTCGTTCCAGAAAATTTTCCCTTTGGCGAAGTCTACTACAATGTCCTGACGCAAGTCCTTTTCCACTGCCTCTACCCTAGCCTCGTACAGAAATGCGTTCACCTTGCTCAGGGTGTCTTCTCCGCGGTTTCCTGCAAGATCAAGATTGGGCACGAGCGTAAACCAGCCCATGCCCACAATGAATAGAACAATTAGGAGTTCTATGAAGGTCAATCCGCCGGCAGAACGGCGGGCATCATGCATATTCATAGATATTATGGGAATTATTCCCAGCTCTTGATATCGGCGTCATAATCTTCTCCGCCTTCCATGCCGTCGGCACCGAGAGAGATAAGCTCATAGGGACGCCCCTCTTCGCCGGGACTTCTGTAGATGTAGTCGTAACCCCAGGGATCAACGGGAGTGGATGCGGAATCAAGATAACCGCCTTTACGGTAATTGCGGGGCACAGGACGGGTTTCAGGCTTGGTAATAAGCGCCTGGAGTCCCTGCTCAGTGGTCGGGTAGCGTCCGGTATCAAGCTTGTAAAGCTTCAAAGCGGAATCAAGGGCCTTCATATCCATCTTGGCCTTGGTCACCCTTGCTTCGTTAGGACGGTCCATGATTTTGGGAACCAGCATTGAAGCCAGCAGTCCGAGGATAACGATAACAATCATCAACTCAATAAGGCTGAAACCACGCTGATCTTTTTTAAGATCGGCAATACGAATTTTTCTTTTCTGCATAATTTCCTCTACTTATTGTTAGCATGTATCGGGGATCAGTCCCTGATGTCATTTTTCTTGGACTCCAGCGGTTCCCACGCAAGCGGAGCGGAAGCTGCGATGCCCTCCCGGCGGGGAAGCGATCCGCGCGACTTGAAGTAATCATCCGGGCGGGACACTTTTTTCCACCAGAGGTAATACCCTTTACTTGGTATATACCGGCAATACAACCTTTGAAATTCACGCTGTGCAATGGGAACAGCCAGTGTAAATTCCCGGCCGTTTCCCGAAAAGCCGTAATCCAGCCCAAGCCTTACTTTTTCCCAATCGGCAAAATCCTGCACACCATCAAGGGCTGCACCACTAACCGAAGAGTAATAACGCACACCGCCGTCAACATCTTTGACCCGGTAAACTTTACCGGAAGGAGAGAGATCGACAACAAATGAAACAGGTTTAAACTGGACTTTCTTGGAAAAAATATTTCGCGGAGAGCGATAAACCAGCACGCCGTTGCGAAGATAAAAACCATTATCGCTTTCATGGTAGGGAGACTTCAACCTCTTGCTCACATCCCACTGGAATCTATCTCCTTTCTCAGTAACAATATTCAGTAGGGGGCCATCGGCATGGACAGACTTAAACGGCCCGCCTTTAATCTTCTGATCAAAAATACGTGTTAATTTAAGCGGACTCCACATGATCATCTTGCCTGTGGCATCGACACCCATGAGAATGCCCTCTTCTTTGGAAAAAGTCAGGGATAGGGGCTTGTAGGAAAAACGGTCTATCCTGCGCAACCGGCCATCCGCGGGGCCAACCCACAATCTGCGGGCTTTATCCACCAATGCCAGCCAACTCCCTCTGGGAGAAAGAGTAAAAACATCAACAGTGCTGTTGACCTCATGAACGCGCACCCTTGCACATTTCCTGACATTAAAGACTTCGACAGAGTCATTCTCACCGGAAGAAACGGCAACAAATGGAGAATCAGAAAACCAAGACACTGAATTTACCGGCTCGGATGCAGCCTGAACCGCCGCGCAGCCACCGCCATACATGCGAACAACACCATTCCTGAATCCGGCAGCAAGGATATTTTTCTCCTGCACAAAGGTGGTTACATCTTCAGCCAGGTTGACAATCTCATTACTTTTGCTGAGTTGCACAACATAATTCCCGGCCATATCCTCCGGGGGGCGATTATAGATACTATCGAGCGGAGAATACTGCTGGGAAGCGGAAAACTCAACCAGCCCCGCAAGACTCAGTGGGGCCTGCCCCACCAACTTTGAAATATCAATTGACTCATCGGTACTCAAAGAAGGCTCATCAGTGACGGGGGACGGCTGTTTCGAACACCCGGAGAACATAACAACAAGGGCTGCCAGGGCCAGAATAATGGATTTTTTATTCATAATTATTTCATTTTCGGGAGATAAATTTTGAAAACAGATTAAAGCAAGTGTGGTAGCAACGCAATCACACTTCCCAACAGGATGTCTTAAAGCAGCCGGCACAAAAGTCAAGTACTAAGCGAAAACACCCTTGCCCATACTCCGGTATTACGGCACAAGAAGCCGACGGATGAAAAATTATTTACAGGCAAATGCAGATGAAAAAAAGATACAAAAAAGCTTTGGATTACCTGACCGGACATTCTGCCCGCAAAAACGGAACCCATATTAAAAATACCAGCTGGCGGCTGCCTGTGCTGGCGGCTTTTTTTGTGCTTGCCTATGTGCTCTTTGATCTAGTCGCGGATAGCGTTGCACGCCACTATATTTTCTGCATATTTCTAGTTGTTTCCAGTCTTTACTTTTCATGGCGGGTCGGCGGCCGGGAGACCATGAGCTATGTCGGTTTCTTCAACATATTCTTTGCCTTCATATTCTCACGCCTGCTGTATATGACCGGTAATTTTTCCTCTAAACTTTTTCTCAGCCGCTCATTTATGACCCTCTATGTTGTGGCTATAATATTTATGTTCATCATGACCAAGCGTAAATCACCCGCCGACCGCGAAAAGATAAACCGCGAAAAGTCCATCCGCGATGAGCGGCAGAAACGCAGGCAACTTGAACTCATGGTCGCCACAGAAAAACTGACTGACGATATGATTACTCAGGCCAATATGGTAAAAGACGAATTAATGGTGCTCCAGAATTCATGGAAGTCCCAGATTCATACCATTGTCAACGACCTGCCCAAGGTAAAAGAACGCGAGCTTTACGAGCAGATAGTCACCCCTTTTGAGGAGAGTATTATCAGCCATCTGCGTGATCTGGAAAAAAGACTTTCCTTCAAACCACAGCTCATAAGGCTTGACGAACTGGCTGCAAATCTTACAGATAGGCTTGAAAAAGATCAGAAGCATCCGCGCAACAGACTAGAATTCAAATTTAATTTTGATAAATGGAAAAACAGGGATGAAGAGATTCTTGTGGACCGCTACAAGACATGGGAAATCCTGCTAAACCTGATAAGAAACAGCCAGACGGCCATGGAACTGCGCCAGATTGAGCTGATCCGTCAGGGGAGCGGGGAATTCAAGTCTTTCAAACCAAGGCTTGCCGTCATAGCAGACGTGCGTGGCAATAACGCCCGCCTCCGGATAACGGATACCGGCGGCGGAGTTTCAGATGACAGTTTGCAAAACCTTTTCAAAAGGGCTGTCCCTTCAGCAAAACGCCAAGGCAAAGCCATGGGACAGGGAACTGTATTCATCAAATTTTTCGGCGACAATATGGGCTTTGACATTTCAGCCAAGAACACAGAGACTTTAGGTTCCAAAGGGCTTGAAGTAACGATACTCATTCCCCTTGGGACATTCGGTCCCGCAGGGGCTATCCCAGCAGGAGAGAAGCAATGACCCCGGATCAGGAGCCTTTATTTTTTGTATTGGCAGATGATGACCCACGGCTGCATGAATACACTGTTTCAATCCTCAGTGAATCGGGCATGCTTGAAAAGCACGAATCGTTCTATGATCCGGTTTCATTTCTGGCCTTTCTCAATGAATCAGAAGATGAACCGGATGTAATCCTGCTGGACGTTCACTTCGAAGGATCGGGTTTAAGCGGGGTGGATATCCTTCCTCACATCCGTGAAGAGTACCCCTATATTCCGGTGATCCTTTTGACCGGAATGGATGCGGAAGCGACAGACGAAGCCCAGTCCGATGTTTTCACCTATTTCATCCCCAAACCGGTGACCGAAGACCATTTGCTGCGCATGCTTCATTTCTACCTCGGGAAGAGCAAAAAGACCGCAGAACAGGTCAACACCCTTATGGCCGAGATGAAAGAGCTGAAAGGCTACCACCAACTTCTCGAAGAAGAGGTGGAGCAGCTTCAGGATGAACAGCGCCGCATGGCGGAACAAAGCAAATCAGAAAAAGTTGACAGCGCGGGCAAAGGATTTGAGAAGGTTACAGAGATACTTGAATCCCTGCTGACCAAAAGCGAGGCTATGCCCAGCTTTATCGCCGATCTCGAAAAGGTTTACTCTACCCAGTTCAAGCTGTTCAAAAAGGTGATTGAGACTTTGATCCGTTTTGACGTGCAGGATGCCGGGACTCCTGGTATGAACATCCATAAGGTCAAAGGAACCCAGAACGTTTTCAGCGCCCGTCTTTCCAGAAAAGTAAGGCTCTTTTATTACAGTTCGGCTAAGACCGTTAAAAAAAAGCTATTAAGATTGGACATTTACCACGATACCAAGGGTATGGACAAGTGGATTAAAAACAACTACCATTCTTACGCTGAAATTGAAGATTAATTACTATAGGATATATTGTTAAATGGAGCTTAAAGCCACCAAATTTCCGGCATGGCTGTGGCCGCTTGCTTTCGGGCTGGCCACTTCCTATTTTGTGTCGTCATTCATTCCGCTGCCCAAGCCTACGGCTCCGGTCATAAGCAAGACTATCACCACTGATGCAGCAAATAAAATAGCAAAAGACTCCAAGGTTATTCTCGATAAGAATATTCTCGGCATGGACAACCCGGCTGAAGTACAGAAAAAAGCAACTGTAACCCCCGCCACATGGAAACTAGTCGGCATCCTGACCGGGGAAACCGATATGGCCGTTTTCCGCATCAAAGGCGAGACCACAATTTTGCGTGAAGGGGATGAATTCGAAGGCTGGACCCTGTCTGAGATCAAACCTCAATATGTTATATGGAAGTTCGGACGCGAAGAAAAGAAAATAACCATGTGGGAAGATGTCAAGGCTCTGAAACTCGTACGTGGTAAGACCAACAAGATTACAGTCAATAAAGCCGAAGCAAATGAAGTTCTTGATGATCCCAACGCCTTTCTCAAACAGGCACTCTTCAAGCCCAACTCCAAAGACGGCAAGACCCAGGGATTTAAAGTCACCAACATAAAATCAAATTCCATGCTTAAAAAGCTTGGTCTTGAAGACGGAGACGTACTCCTGCGTGTAAACGGCGAAATGATAACCGGACCGACCAAACTGCTTCAGGTTTATGGTTCGCTGAGTTCCGCCTCCGCAATTTCAATTGATGTTGACCGTAAAGGACAGATTCTTTCGCTCATTGTTGAACTAAAGTAGGAACATAGCCAGCTAAATGCCAACTTATCAATATAGAGCTGTCACAGCAGAAGGTAAAAAGAAAAAGGGTTTCGTGGAAGCGTCATCCCAATCAAAGGCCTTTGCCACCTTACAGGGCAAAGGACTCATGCCCCTGCGCCTTGAACAGGTCAAATCCGGGCAGAAGGAAAAAAGCACAACCAAGTCACTGTCTTCATCCATGTCCATGGGTGGGAAAATCAGGCTCGGTGAATCTTTCTACTATCTCGGCATCCTGATCCAGAGCGGAACCGCACTGGCCCAGTCGCTTGATATGATGGCCCGCATGACCGGCGGCAAAGCCAGCCACACATGGATGGAAATCCGCGATGCGGTCCAGTCCGGGGAGAGCTTTTCATCCTGCCTTGCAAAGTATCCGAAAATCTTCCCGCAAGTTTATGTAGGTATGGTTCAGGTTGCAGAATCAGTAGGTAAACTGGGTGATGTTCTTGAAAACATTGCTAAATATGAGGAAGAACGTGCTGAAGTAAGCGGAAGACTCATGACTGCCATGGTCTATCCGGTAGTTATCCTGCTGATTGGTATGGGTGCGGTATATTTCCTGCTTTCCGAAGTTCTGCCCAAAATCACCGGCATTTTCAAAGCGGCCAAAGGCGAACTTCCTACATCCACCAAAATCGTAGTTGCGCTGGGCAACACCCTCGAGAATCTAGGCCCGATGGCCCTGATAATTCCCCTTTGTATAATTTTCGCGCTGGTCAGTGCATACAAATCCGTCCCCAAATTCAGACAGAAAGTAGATGAGCTGTTCTGGAAAATTCCATTAGTGCAAAAATCAACATTGGCCCGATTTTCCGGAATGCTGGGCTTTCAGATTGATGCCGGGATTCCTCTTGTTCAGGGAATGGAAAGCTCAGCCAATGCGGTTAACTCCACCTTTTTCAAAAAGAAAATGGCCGAGGCACGTGAAGAAGTAGCCACAGGACGTTCGCTCAGCACCGTCCTCGCAGAGCAGAAGATTTATCCCGACATCTACATACTGACCCTCACCGCCGGACAAAAATCAGGTGAACTGGGCAAATTCCTGCAACGCATGGGAACAATATTTGAACGTGATGTGGACAACTTCATGAAGCGTGTGGTCGCACTGGCCGAGCCGATGCTGCTGCTGTTCATCGGCATGCTCATCGCTTTTATTGTTGTCGCCATCATGGGGCCGATTTTCGACCTCACCTCGCTCGTAAAATAGGGAACAAATGACCGAAAAACAACTTTCCGACTTCATCAAAAGAGGTAAGGAAGTCCTTCAAATAGAAGAAAAAGGACTTGCTGCTATCCGTGAATCTCTAGACCTCCACTTTGCGAAGGCCGTTGAAATGCTGGCTGCATGCACAGGAAGGGTCATCATAACCGGACTGGGCAAGTCAGGACTGGTAGGGCGTAAAATTGCCGCCACAATGTCATCCACCGGAACCCCGTCCTTTTTTCTGCATCCGGTGGAAGGCGCACACGGAGATCTCGGCATGGTTCGGGCCGAAGATGTGGTCATTTCCATATCCAACAGCGGGGAAACAGACGAACTGACCGCCCTGCTCCCGGCCATCCGCTCCTTTGGAACCAAAATCATTTCCATTACTTCGGAAACAAATTCCACCATGGGACGCCTCTCTGACATCGTGGTCAGAACCAAAGTACCATGTGAGGCCTGCTCCCACGGGCTTGCGCCCACCTCCAGCACCACTGCCGCCCTTGCCATGGGCGATGCACTGGCGGTCTGCCTGATGGATCACAAGGCCTTCGACAGTCAGGATTTCAAAAAATTTCATCCCGGCGGTTCACTGGGCCGCAGACTGACCCTTTGTATAAGCGAACTCATGCATACGGACAACATCCCCTGCACCGCGCAGGAGTCCAAACTTTCCGAAGCACTGAATGTGCTTGATAAAGGCGGACTCGGGCTCGTGGCCCTGCTCGACGGCAAAAAGCTTGCCGGAGTCATCACCGACGGAGACGTCCGCCGACTGGTTTGTTCAGGTAATTTTGACATCGACATGGCCGCCAGCTCGGTCATGATCGAAAATCCGCTGCGCATCACCCCGGACATGTCCGCCGCGCAGGCTCTCGATATCATGGAGTCAAAAGAAATTACCGTACTGCCCGTGGTCAACGAAGATGGAATCCTCACCGGAATGATCCATCTGCATGACCTGCTGGGCAAAGGACGACTCAAATTTGCCGATAATGTGCGCAGTTAGTCTGCAGCGCTTTTGTTTTGATGCGCTTTGCGCTTTTTGATAAAAAGATTTTGCCTCCGGCGGCCCTTCGGGGACCAAAGAACCCTTTTGGAAAAGGGTTCTCTGGACTCTCCTAAAACTTTTATTAAGGCTTCGCCTACTTGTGACAGGAAACCGCTGGTGGCATAGAAAAATAAATTTCACCCCCCAACTAACGCGTTTTGGGATGGGGGAGAGGAGTCCAGAGGAGAGGGGGAAACACTTTTTGGCGGTAGCAAAAGGGTTTCCCCCTCTCCTCTGGTCCCCGAAGGACCGCCGGAGGCAACCATGTGTGGAATAGCAGGTTTTATTGATCTCAGCCGGTCATCTGATGCCAAGCGTCTGGAACGTATAGCCCGCAAGATGGGTGACGCCCAGAACATGCGCGGACCGGACGGTTCCGGGCAATGGACCGATCCGGATTGGGGCGTGAGCCTTGATCACCGCCGCCTTGCCATTATCGACCTGACCAAAGAGGGTGTGCAGCCCATGCATTCCCGGTCCGGCCGTTTTGTTACCGTGTACAACGGAGAAATCTACAATTACCGCGATCTGCGTGCGGAACTAGAACAGGATGAAGGCTTCCCCGGCTGGCGCGGCCATTCCGACACCGAAGTCATGCTTGAAGCTATGGAACAATGGGGCTTTGAAAACGCGCTGAATAGCTTCAGCGGCATGTTCGCCATAGCCGTTTGGGATCGTCAGGAACACTGCCTGCTGCTCGCCCGCGACCGGATGGGCGAGAAACCGCTCTATTACTCCCGTCAGGGAGATAACTTTATGTTTGGCTCTGAGCTGAAATCGCTCATGGGCTACAAAAAATATTTCAAACGCGCGGTCGACCGAGATGCTCTGGCAGCTTACCTGCGTTACTGCTACGTTCCTGCACCTCGCACCATTTTCAAAAACACTTTCTGCCTGATGCCCGGCACATGGACCTGCCTGTACCCGGACGGTAAACTCATGGAACCGCGCCCGTACTGGTCTTTGCTGGACTGCGCGCGAGAAGCCAGAAACAAAATTTTCACCGCCCCGGACGAAGCAATAATTGAAACATTGGAAGATCTGCTGCTCAAAGTTATTGAACGGGAAATGATTTCAGACGTTCCGCTGGGCGCTTTCCTTTCCGGTGGCGTTGATTCTTCACTGATTGTAGCCTTGATGCAGCAATGTGCACTGGCCCCGGTAAAAACATTCACCATCGGCTTTGACGATGAGGCCTACAATGAAGCAGAGAACGCCAAGGCCGTTGCCAGCTACATCGGGACCGAGCATACCGAGCTGTACGTTACACCCAAAGATGCCCTGAACATCATCCCGCAGATTCCACAGATCTGGGACCAGCCTTTTTCCGATTCATCGCAGATTCCCACCCACCTTGTCTCGCGCATGACCCGTGAACATGTAACCGTAGCCCTTTCCGGTGACGGCGGAGACGAACTTTTCGCGGGCTACAACCGCCATGCACGCGGCTGTTCCCTGTGGAATAATCTCAAAAATATCCCGGCTCCCCTGCGTAAGATTCTGTCCGGCTGGATGTCCGCCATCCCGCCACACAGCTGGGACAAAGTTTTCAAAATGTACGGTCCGCTGCTGCCCTCTTCATTGCAGATGCGCTTGCCGGGGCAGAAAATACACAAGCTTGCCGCCGTAATGGGAGCTGCTTCAGCAGAAGAATATTACCGAGACCTGACCTCCATCTGGCTCAATCCGGATCAGGTTACCCGCAAGGCGCACGAATTCCAAGGCCCGTTCCAGAACACCAACCGTCAGCCTTCTCAGGAAGACCTGACCGGATGGATGCAGTTCATGGACACTGCCAACTACCTGCCTGACGATATCCTGACCAAGGTCGACCGGGCAGCCATGGCTGTAAGCCTTGAAACCCGCGCCCCGTTCCTTGATCACGAGATAGTGGAATTTTCCCAGCGTCTGCCCATGCACCTGCGCATAACGGGCGGACAAGGCAAACATGCCTTGCGCCGGATTTTGTACAAATACGTTCCTCAAGAAATGATCGAACGCCCCAAAATGGGTTTCGGTGTTCCAATTGACAGCTGGTTGCGCGGACCGCTGCGCGAATGGGCGGAAGAACTGCTTCATCCTGAAAGACTGGACAGCGAAGGATATTTCAATACCGGACAGGTACGCCTTGCATGGAACGAACATCTGGCCGGAATCAAGGATAACCAGTACAAAATCTGGAGCATACTCATGTTCCAGTCATGGTGCGAGCACTGGGAAATTTGATGTGCTGCGCACTCTTTGATGAAATAATTTTGTCCCCGGCGACTTAAACCCTTCTTGGAAAAATGGTTTAAGAATTCCAAAAACTTTTAGTTGCTTATTTTGGTTCATACTTATGAAGATTGCAGTTATTGGAGGCTACGGTCCGTCGCTTATCAACTTTCGTGGTCCCATGTTGCGTGCCATGAAAGAGGCCGGGCATGAAGTCTATGGGATTGCTCCGCTGGATTCTGCGGACGTGCCGGAAAAGCTGGCTGAAATGGGCATTAAATATATTGAAGCGCCTATTGAACGGACGGGGATGAATCCCCTTAAAGACCTGACTGCGCTTTGGGGACTGGTAAAAATTCTGAAAGAGGTCAGGCCTGAGGCAGTACTTTCCTACACCATCAAACCTGTTATATACGGCTCCATCGCCGCAAGGCTGGCCGGGATCAAAAATATTTATTCTCTGATCACCGGGTTGGGCTATGCTTTCGGTCAGACATCCGGTAAGCGGGGATTACTCTTCAAGCTGGTCAAAAACATGTACCATGCAGCGCTGGCATGTAACAAAGCAGTTATGTTTCAGAACCCGGATGACCGCGACCTGTTCAAAAAACTGGGAATCATACCGGCTGCAAAAGCGGCGGTGATCACCAACGGTTCCGGAGTTGATCTCGAACATTACGCAAGCTCCCCTGTCCCGCAGGGTGATCCAGTGTTCCTGTGCATTGCCCGACTGCTTAACGAGAAGGGTGTGCGAGAATTTGCTGAAGCCGGAACGCGCTTGAAAGAGAAATATCCACAAGCGGAATTCAGGCTGGTCGGCCCTCACGACCACGGCCCGGATTCAATAAGTGACGATCTTATTGCTGCATGGCAGAATAGCGGAATTGATTGCATAGGTCCGGTTGACGATGTACGGAAAGAGTTGAAAAATTGCTCGGTATACGTACTGCCTTCCTACCGCGAGGGCACGCCACGTTCCGTGCTTGAAGCCATGGCCAGCGGAAGGGCAGTTGTAACAACAGATGCCACAGGTTGCCGTGAAACCGTGATTGAAGGCCAGAACGGATTCATGGTTCCGGTTAAAAATATTTCCGCCTTGGAACAGGCCATGGAAAAGTTTATTCTCCATCCTGAACTTATGCAGCCTATGGGTGACGCTTCGCTGAAATATGCTGCTGATAAATTTGATGTTAACAAGGTCAACGCGACCATTATGCATTGTATGGGATTATAAATGACTTTGAAAAGATGGTTTGATCTTGTTATTTCAATTACTACGCTGATAATTTTCTTTCCGCTGCTGGTAATACTCACTGTTGTCATTCACAAAAAGATGGGCGGCGGCATTTTCTTTATTCAGCGCAGACCCGGACGGCATGGAAAACCGTTTAACATCATCAAGTTCAAAACCATGTCCGATGCCCGAGACAAACATGGCAACCTGCTCCCGGATTCTGAACGCTTAAGCAGGTTCGGACGCTTCCTGCGTTCAACTTCTTTGGATGAACTGCCGGAACTGGTCAACGTTATATTCGGTGATATGTCGCTGGTCGGGCCGCGTCCGCTGCTCATGCAATACCTTGATCGCTACAGCCCGGAACAGGCCCGTCGACACGATGTGCTGCCCGGAATAACCGGATGGGCGCAGGTCAACGGTCGCAATGCAATCTCATGGGATGAAAAATTCAAGCTCGATGTCTGGTATGTGGATAACCACAACCTGCTGCTTGATATTAAAATTTTGTATCTCACCGTGGCCCGTGTTTTTAAACGCGAAGGCATCTCCCAGCCCGGACAGGCCACAGCTCAGGAATTCATGGGGAATGAATAATGAAAAAAATCATCATCATGGGTGCTGGTGGACACGGTCAGGTTGTTGCTGATGCCTTAAAACAAATGAAGAGTGCTGAACCTGTAGCCTTTGTAGACGAAAATAACGAACTGCACGGCAAAAAGATCATGGGCATACCCGTACCCGGCGGCAGCACGGCAATAAAAGCCATCCCGCATGACGGCATTGTCATCGCCCTTGGTGATAACGCGCTGCGGAAACGGATTTTTAATGAACTGCGTGAAGCCGGGGAAAACCTGTTTTCGGTCATTCACCCCTCGGCAATAATCGCTGCTGACGTGAAAATCGGTGACGGTTGCATGATCCTGGCAGGAGCGGTGATCAATACTCAGGCCGAGATAAAAGACAACACCATCATCAATACCAACTCGACCATTGAGCACCATAACCGGATAGGCCCGCACGCCCATATCGCCCCCGGATCAACGCTAGGCGGGGAAGTTGTTGTCGGGGAAGAAGCCATGGTCGGCATCGGAGCGACTGTTCTACCGCGAACCTCAATCGGGGAAAAAAGCATCTTAGGCGGCGGGTCAACAGCGATTAAGAATATTCCCGGCGGCGCAACCGCCGCAGGTGTTCCGGCATACATTCTACCTTAACAGTATGGATATATTAAAATAATCATTACAACAACTTTCAGCTATACTTTGCTAATCTGTACTTAAACCTGAAAATATTATATCAGACCCGTGGTTACAAAAACTTTCAGCGCAAAGGAAATCCTGCAAGTGTCCGCAAGCAATAATAAACGCATATATCTTTCCCCACCGCATATGGCCGGTAATGAGCAGGAATATGTGCGTCAGGCTTTTGAAAGCAATTTCATTGCCCCACTCGGCCCCATGGTTAACGGTTTTGAACAGGATTTCTCCAAATTTACCGGATTTGCGCACTGCGCTGCCCTTGCCAGCGGTACAGCAGCTCTGCACATTGCTCTGCGCATTATCGATGTCCAGCCCGGAGACGTGGTGATTGCTTCCTCGCTGACCTTCATCGGCAGCGTCAGCCCGGCGACTTTCATGGGAGCGGAACCTGTATTTATCGACTCTGACTACAAATCATGGAACATGGACCCGGATCTGCTTGCCGAAGCAGTGGAATACTATATTTCCAAGGGACGTAAACCCAAAGCGGTTGTTCCCACCGACCTTTATGGCCAATGCGCGGATTATGACCGCATTCTGAAAATACTTGAACCGCACGGCATTCCGCTCATTGTGGATGCAGCCGAATCCGTAGGGGCGAGCTACAAAGGAAGGCATGCGGGCAAAGGCGCGCTCATGGCCGCCTATTCCTTTAACGGCAACAAGATCATCACCACTTCCGGGGGCGGACTTCTGGCTTCCGATGACGAAGATATCATCAGCCGAGCACGCTGGCTTTCCCAACAGGCCAAAGAGCCGGAACCCTACTACGAACACAAGGAAATCGGGTATAACTACCGCATGTCCAACCTTGTGGCCGCCGTTGGCCGGGGGCAGGTGGAAGTCATTCCCGAACGGGTTGAACGCAAACGGGAGATTTTCAATTTTTACGAGCGAGAGCTTGGTGTATGCCCCGGAATTTCATTCATGCCCGAAGCGGATTACGGAAAATGCAACCGTTGGCTTACGGTCATGCTTGTTGACGAAAAAAAATTCGGCGCATCTCCTGACGAAATCCGCCTTGCACTTGAAAAAGAAAATATTGAATCCCGCCCTGTCTGGAAACCAATGCATAAGCAGCCGGTTTTCAAAGACAACACGGTATTCGGCGGTAAAGTCAGTGAGGATCTGTTTAAACGCGGACTCTGCCTGCCTTCAGGCACTGCCATGACCGCAGGAGATTTGCAGCGCGTCGCAGAACTGATCAAAAGGTGCGGAAAATAAAAGATGTTCCATAACCTGCGAAATATAAATTTCTATGTCATGATCCTGTTGGATCTGCTTATTTTCATAGGCGCATTTTACAGTGCCTATCTGTTCCGGTTCGATTTTAGCCTTCCCGGCTATGCGGAGACCCAATGCTTTGAACTGCTCAAGTACACTCTGGTTATCAAATTCTCAGTTTTTCTGGGACTTGGTTTATACCGTGGAATGTGGCGCTACACCAGTCTGCGTGATCTCTGGCATATCCTGGAGGCCACTTTCCTGCAATCGCTTATTTTAATAACTGTTGTACTCTATAAATTCGGGTTCAGCGGTTTTTCACGCGGTGTTTTCATCATCGACTGGCTGCTGACTGTTTTCATGTGCGGTGGCATGCGGGTCATAATCCGTTCTTTTTATGCTATCAAAGATGGAAATTCCATCAAGCTTTCCCCTGAGACATGCCCAGTTGACGGAGCAAAAGTCCTCATAATCGGAGCAGGACGTGCGGGAGAAAAGGTTGTCCGCGAAATAAGAAGCAGCGGGCAACTCAAATACCTGCCCATCGGCTTTTTGGATAACGACAAAAGCAAAAGAGGACGGACTATTCATGGAGTTCCGGTACTCGGTCCCCTTTCCGATCTTCAAGAGTTGGTGGCAAATAAATGCGTTAATGAAATCCTCATTGCCGTTGCAGAGGCTTCCGGGAAAGAAATGCGTGAAATCATTGACGCCTGTAAGGAAACCAGACTGCCATATAAAATCCTGCCCGGCATGGATGAAATAATTAACGGCAAAGTCGGCATCAAGGCCCTGCGTGATGTCAGCTATCAGGATCTGCTTGGGCGCGCTCCGGTACAGCTGGATACAACCTCAATCAGTGAATATCTTTCCGGTAAAACTGTTCTTGTTACAGGTTGCGGCGGTTCTATCGGTTCGGAGCTGGTCCGTCAGGTCGTACGCTTTAATCCCGCCAAGCTTATCCTTGTGGATTTAAGTGAAGCAAACCTGTACGCCATTCAGATGGAACTACACCACGAGCTTAATTTTCATGAGTATGTAACGGTACTCGGTTCTATTCAGGATGAGCAGCTCATGGATGAAACTTTTAATAATTACAAACCGCACACAGTATTCCATGCCGCGGCCTACAAGCATGTACCCATGATGGAGCGCAATCCTTGGCAGGCGGTGCACAATAATATCTGCGGGACCAAGAATATCATGACCGCAGCGGATAAGCACGGCGTCGCCCGCTTTGTTATCGTGTCCACGGACAAGGCAGTACGGCCGACCAACATCATGGGAGCATCCAAGCGCGTAACCGAACTGCTCATGCGTTTGTTCCACAATTCAAAGACCACCTTCATGGCCGTGCGTTTCGGGAATGTGGTCGGTTCATCCGGCTCCGTGGTTCCCCTTTTCCGACGCCAGATTGAACGGGGCGGCCCGGTCACGGTCACTCATAAAGACGTTACACGTTACTTCATGTCCATCTCCGAAGCGGCCCAGCTTATTTTGCAGGCCGGGGTCATGGCCGATGGTGGGGAAATATTCATCCTTGAAATGGGCGAACCCATCAAAATAGCCGATATGGCCCGCGACCTGATCAGGCTCTCCGGCAAAGAACCGGACAAAGACATTGAAATCATCTTCACCGGACTGCGTGAGGGAGAGAAACTTTATGAAGAGCTGATAACTGAAGGCGAAGGCATTGTACGCACCGAGCATGACAAAATCATGGTTCTCAAAGGCGTTGAGAATGATCTTGAAGCCTACACCGCATGCTTCAAAAAACAGCTTTGTACACTGAAAGATGCTGCCGACAGATTTCAGGCCGATGAGGTCAGAACTCTGCTTCATGCTGCCGTACCAGAATTCGATGAAGAGTGCTGATCCAAGTACCTACTGACCATAAAACCAGAACTCACAGAACTGCCGTTTGAAACTTCAATCCGGCAGTTTTCCGGTCTTCAAAACACTCTCTTTTCTATATCACCACAGCACCTTCATTGACTGTTTGTTCAGAATAACGTAACGAACTCACATCATGCTGAAAGAACTATTCACCTCCAAAACTAGAATCAAACTGCTGCTCAAGCTGTTTCTCAACCCTGATGTATCCTCGTATCTAAGGGAATTAGCAGCAGAATTTGATGTTTCTCCAAATGCCATGAAAGAGGAATTAGATGGATTAAGTGAAGCAGGCTACCTGAACAAAAAAAAGGAAGGCCGCTACATTTTTTACAACGCTAACTCTTCACATCCCTTTTTTCCTGAAATCAGTTCCATTGTGCGTAAATATATCGGGATCGATCAGATTCTGGAATATATTCTCTCCACCATCGGCGATGTTGATTCTGTCTACATCCTTGATGATTACGCTAAGGGAATAGATTCTGGAATAATTGATGTTCTGATCATCGGTAACGAAACCAATTCAGAGCGTATCGGCGACCTATGCACCAAGGCCGAGGAAGCTATAAAGCGCAAGATCAGAATTATGGTTCTTGATACCGACGAATTCAATAAAACCAGTAATATTTATTTAAGACGACCTAATTGGAAGGTTGTCTAAACAACATAAACTTCCATTATATCATGGAGAATTAAATCTTATGAATATTCCCTTTATTGACCTTAAAAAGCAGTTTTCAAGGATAGAAAAACAGATCCGCGAAAACATGGATACCGTTCTTGATCATGGCGCCTACATCATGGGCCCCGAAATTCCGGCACTTGAGAAAACTCTCGCTGAATTCTGCGGCACCAAGCACGCTCTCAGCTGTGCTTCCGGTACTGATGCGCTGACCCTCGCGCTCATGTCTCTTGATGTGAAACCCGGCGATGCAGTCTTCACCACTCCGTTCACCTTCTTCGCTACTGCCGAAACCATTGCCCTGACAGGCGCAACACCAGTTTTCGTTGACATCGACCCGGTCACTTTCAACATCGACCCGGAAAAGCTCGATAAAACCATCGAAGCTCTCAAAAACAGCGACGACAGCACTCCCCTGCCAAAGGTTGACGGCCTGACAGCCAGAGGTATCATTTCCGTTGATATTTTCGGTCTTCCCGCCGATTACGAAGCAATCAAAGCTGTTGCCGACAAGCACGGTCTCTTCCTCATTGAAGACGCAGCGCAGAGCTTCGGCGGTGAATACAAAGGAAAACGCGCCTGCTCACTGGGCGACATAACCTGCACCTCCTTCTTTCCAGCCAAGCCTCTCGGCTGCTACGGTGACGGCGGAATGTGCTTCACCGATGACGATGCCCTGATCGAACGTCTGCGCTCCCACCGTATTCACGGCATGGGACCGGACCGTTATGACAACGTCCGCCTCGGCATAACCGGCCGTATGGACTCTTTGCAGGCAGCAATCCTTCAGGCCAAATTCGAAATTTTCCCTGAAGAAGTAGACCTGCGCGACAAGGTTGCCGCTACTTATGCAGACCTTCTTGCTGATGTTGAAGGGCTGACCACTCCGTCCGTACCCGAAGGTTACCGTTCCGTTTGGGCCCAGTACTGCTCATTGGCGAAAGACGGCGAGCATCGCAAGCGCATTCAGGCAGCATTGCAGGAAAAAGGAATTCCTTCCCCGATCTACTATCCGATCCCGCTGCACCTTCAGACTGCATTTAAAGATCTCGGATACAAAATGGGCGATTGCCCGATCAGCGAAGATGCTGCCAGCCGCATTTTCGCAATTCCCATGCACCCTTACCTTGAAAGGGAACAGCAGGAATTCATCGCCGACATCATCAGGAATGCCTAACGCATGAGCAAAACCCTGCTTGTCATCATTACAGATCGCCTTTCCCATATCATTGGGAAAGGCGAACTTATTGACCGCTACTACAATCCCGGCGGTGTCTTCAGTGACGTGCATATCCTGATGACAAATGATGACAGGCCGGACCATGCCGCCCTGCAAAGGACGGTGGGCGACGCAAAACTGACCCTGCACAACCTGCCTTCCGGTATGGGACTGCTGGGCAAAACATTATGGCGTCCTTTTCTGCTGAAAGGCTGGGCTGATCAGGCTGTAAAAATTGCCGAAGGAATCAATCCGGACCTGATCCGCTGCTACGGCAATTTCATAAACGGCTATGCGGCGGCCCGAATAAAGGAACTACTAGGCATTCCTTTATTCGTCTCTCTGCACACCCAGCCGGACCAGACTCGGGCCAACCCGGAAGTGGATTTCAAGACCAGGGTATTTTATGCCCTTTCACAAGCTGTTGAGAAATACACCCTGCAAAGGGCGGATAAAGTCAGCTGCGTATACGGCTCGATCATGGATTACGCCAAAGCCAAAGGAGCCAAAGACCCTTTTGTCGCTTACAATGTGATCAACCCCGGAAAGATCATCCGCAAGACGGATTACAGTTTATCCGGACCGCTCAAAATTTTATATGTAGGCCGGGTTATTCCGGCGAAAAATCCCCTGAACATAATTCGCGCTCTACAGAATCTCGATGCCACACTGGCTGTGGTCGGCAGCGGCAGCAAAATTCAGGAAGCTGAAGAATTGGTGCGGGAGTTGGGATTGGAGAATAAAGTCAGCTTCATACCATCCATGACCAATGATGAACTGTGCCGTACCATGCACGAATATGATATTTTCGCCGGGCACTCCCAGTACAGCGAATTCCCCAAGACCGTGCTGGAAACTTCCCTGTGCGGATTGCCCATTTTGTTTAATTCGCGTAGGGGGACACCTGTTCCTGAATTTGAAAATAATATAGCCAGAATGGTGGAAGACTCTCCGTCCGGCTACCGTTCGGGAATTAAATTTTACCTGAGTGAAAAAAACCGCGCCGACTATGGCTCCAGAGCCGTCCGCCATGCAGATGAAAACTGGAGTCCGGAACATGCGGAAAGAGTTTTTGCAGACATCCACAGGGAACTAATCGGGCTATGAAAAAATCAATCCTGTTCATCACATATGATTTTCCGCCGATCCTTTCGCCGGAATCCATTCAAGTCCAGCGTCGGGCCTGTGCATTAGCCCGTGGAGGACACCGCGTCCACGTCCTGACCTGCTGCGAAGATCCTGATTTCGAATTTCTGGACCAACAGCTGTGCAAGGATCACGAGAACCTGACTATCCATCGGGTGAACAAACTTCCCGGTGAAAAATGGCTGCACTACCTTTGCGGCGGCCTTGAAATCACCGACCGCAAATTCTGGTGGAAGTTTCCCGCAGCCAAAATGGCCATTAATCTGATCAAAGAATTTAAGATTGATGCGCTCTATACGCACTCCACCCCGCTGGTGAACCATCTGGCCGGGCTGGCTGTGAAGGAAACCGACCGCAACCTGCAATGGACCGCACATTTTTCCGATCCGTGGACCCTTAACCCTTACCTATCATACAGGACAGGCCTCCAGCGCAAAATCAACCGGATGTACGAACGCGCTGTTATTTCAAGGGCGGATACCATCACCGTCACATCTGAAAAGACCAAAGAACTTTTCGTTAAGGGATTGAATGCGGATCAGGGCAAGATCAAAGTACTGCCCCATGTTTTCGACCCGACCCTGTACACCCGCAGGAAAAGCACTCCGCAAAAGAAAATTATCGCCCATACCGGAAATATTTACGGCTTGCGCTCCGCAGCCCCGCTAATTGAAGCAGTCCACAAGGTTCAACCGAAGAATCTTGAATTTCATTTTTACGGACGCATGAAGGAAGAGGAACGCCAGCTGGCAGAACGCAAATGCCCGGAGCTGGTTAAAATTTTTGATCCGGTCCCTTATCTGGAATCAATTGAAGTTCTCTCCGAAGCGGACATCCTGCTGGTCATTGATGCCCCGCTCAAGGATTCTCCATTTTTTCCTTCAAAACTCGCCGATTATATTGGCGCGGGCAAACCGGTTGTGGCCTTAAGTCCGCTCTCTTCCACCACCACACAGATAGTGCGTGATGTTCAAAAAGAGCTGCTGGTGGCTGACAGTGCCGATGTTCCTTCCATCTCCGCACTTTTGCGCAGGCTGGACTCAACGGAATCTGCCCCTTTACGTGAGGAAGGAAAGGCCCACTACAACATGAACAACAGCTATAAAAACATATACGAGTCCCTTTTCAATGAATAATGCCAAGATACTGATAACCGGCGGCGCAGGTGCCATCGGACTCAACTTGATTGAAAGGCTGCTGAAAGCCGGAGCCGGCCAGATTATGGTTATCGACAACCTGTCTTCCGGTTACAAAAACTACCTGCCGGATGACAGCCGTATTGCTTTTATTAAAGCCGATATCGGGGAAATAGATTCCTACGGCAAGGAAATGAACGAATTCAAACCTGACTACGTCTTTCATCTGGCGGCCCATTTCGCCAACCAGAATTCCGTTGACCATCCCTTCAAGGATGTGCAGGCTAATATCATCGGCACCATGAACCTGCTGGAGATCTGCAAGAAGAATAAGGGGCTTAAAAAATTCGTCTATACCTCTTCCTCATGTGTATACGGCAATGCCGCCATCATGAGCGAGGAAGACTATATTTATCCCCACGAAACACCATACGCCATCAACAAATACACTGCCGAACTGTATGTCAAATACTACGCTTCCATGTACATGATTCCGGCAGTATCCATCAGGGTGTTCAACACTTACGGTCCTTATGAACCGCATGGTCCCTACCGCAATGTAATCCCCAATTTCATTGTCCGGGCCATCAAGGGCGAACCGCTCTACATCACAGGTGACGGCACTGAAACCCGTGATTTCACATTCGTGGGCAACACCGCCCAGCTGCTGACCCTTGCTGCCCTTTCCGAAGTTTCGGACGGGGATATTTTCAACGGCGGGACAGGCAAACCGACCCAGATCATAGATCTGGCAAAGATGATCATCGAATATACCGGATCATCATCTGAAATCGTGTTCAAGGAAAGACGGAACTGGGATGCGGTTAAAGACCGCCTCTCCGACATTTCCAAATCATGGAAAGTCCTCGGGTACGAACCGGAAGTCCCCCTTGCGGAAGGTCTGAAGACCACCGTGGACTGGTACATGAATGATTACGAGATTGAAGACTAAGCAATGTACAAAACAATTCTGGCTATACTGACTCCGGCACAAAAAAAAGGGCTTGTATCCCTTGTAGTTGTGTCCATAGTCATTTCATGCATAGAAACGGTCGGTATTTCGGCCATTCTGCCGTTCATTACTCTGGCCAACGATTTCAATCTGGCCCAAAGCAATGAATACTACGCATATGCCTACAATCTGCTCGGATTCGGCAGCGAGAAAGAATTTGTTGTCATTTTCGGGCTGGCACTGGTCTCTTTCTACCTTGTCAGAGGGCTTATAAATCTGGGCTACATATACCTGATCCAGAACTACGCCCAAGGAGTTTTCCACAGCCTTTCCACAAAGCTGTTCTCCAACTACATGCATATCAAATATCAGGATATGTTGAAGAGAAACACTTCCGACCTGACCAAGAACCTCGTTTCCGAGGCCCAGTATGCTGGCGGCTATTACTATTCGCTGCTGCTGTTCATCTCCGAGATATTTGTCGCCAGCTTCCTGTATGCCACCCTGCTCTTCGTGGACTACAAAATCACGCTGGCCATTACCCTTTTTTTGGGCTGCATGGTGCTCTTTCTGGTCAAGACTGTTTCAGCAATGATCAAGAAAGAAGGACTTAAGCGCAACGAATATCAGCATGTTTTCTACAGGATAATAAACGAATCTTTCGGGAATCTTAAATTCATCAAACTGCTATCCAGCGAAGAACAGTCCATCAAAGGACTTGATGATGCCGGGAAAGGTTTTGCCCGGGCCATGGTAATGAACGCCACCTACAATACCGTGCCCCGTCTTTCCCTTGAATGCATTGGCTTCTCGCTGCTGATCGCGGCCATTGTCTGCGCCATCCATTACAATATGCAGGTGCAGCAGATAATCCCCATTCTTTCACTCTACGCACTGGCCATGTACCGCTTACTGCCGTCTGTGAACAGGATGCTCAGCAGCTTCAACAACATGCTCTACTACAATAAAACGCTGGAACTCATCCACGCAGACTACCAGATAGACACCCACAAGCTTGGCTCCGGACCGCTGGAATTTGAAAAAGAAATTTCACTGCGAAAACTCGGCTTCAAGTACGGTGAAGGCGAAGAAGAAGTGCTCACAAACATCGAGCTGACGATTCCCAAAGGCGAGAAAACCGCGCTTATAGGTGAAAGCGGGGCCGGCAAAAGCACTCTTGCGGATATAATTATCGGCATGTACACCTCCTTTTCCGGTGAGTTTAAGGTCGACGGGACAACCTTGACCGAGAAGAACATGCTCAGCTGGAGAAAGAAAATCGGCTACATTCCGCAGTCCATTTACCTTTTTGACTCCACCGTGGCTGAGAACGTTGTCTTCGGGCGCGAGTATAACGAAATCGCGCTTAAGGATGCCCTTGATAAAGCTGAACTGACCCCTTTTCTGGAAAAGAATCAGGGTCTTGAAACCCCGGTAGGCGAGGATGGATCTCACCTTTCAGGGGGACAGAAACAACGCATCGCAATCGCCCGAGCCTTATACGGCAATCCGGACCTGCTTGTTCTTGATGAAGCCACTTCAGCTTTGGACAAGGACACCGAGGAAAGGATTATGCAACATATTTTTAAAGTGAGTGAAGGCAGAACCCTGCTCATTATTGCCCACCGCCTCTCAACCATTGAGCGGTGTGACAAAGTATATAAAATTGAAGACCGAGGCATCAGCCTTGTTGAAGATAAAACAGCCTCAAAGGTTAAGAGGAGAATATAATGTTTAATGGAAAAACTATTCTGATTACTGGCGGAACAGGCTCTTTCGGTCACAAATGCACTGAAATGATCCTGAAAAATTATTCGCCTAAGAGATTGATCATATATAGTCGTGACGAATACAAACAATATGAAATGTCGCGCAGATTCTCCGATAAAGAATTTCCCTGCATGCGTTACTTCATCGGCGACGTGCGCGACAAAGAAAGACTCTGCCGCGCCTTCCGCGGTGTTGACTTTGTAATCCACGCCGCAGCAATGAAACAAGTGCCTGCTTCCGAGTACAACCCCTTTGAAGCTATCAAAACCAACGTCCTCGGAGCACAGAACATCATCAACACAGCCATCGACGCAGGTGTTAAGAAAGTCATTGCCCTGAGCACCGACAAAGCCGTCAGCCCTGTAAACCTCTATGGCGCGACCAAGCTCTGCTCCGATAAACTTTTCGTAGCCGGTAACCTCTATGCCGGTTCCGGGGATACCAAGTTCAGCGTTGTGCGCTACGGTAATGTTGTGGGCAGCCGCGGCAGTGTTATCCCGCTCTTTCTCAAGCAGCGCGAAACCGGAACACTTACTATCACCGATCCGCGCATGACCCGTTTCTGGACCACTCTTGAAGACGCTGTACAATTTGTTCTGGACGGCTTCAAAAAAATGGTCGGCGGTGAAATTTTCGTTCAGAAAATACCCAGCATGAAGATTACTGACCTTGCTAAAGCCATGGGACCGGAGTGCGAGCAGAAAGTCATCGGTATCCGTCCCGGTGAAAAACTGCATGAAATGATGATTTCCATTGACGATGCCCGCAACACCTCAGAATTCGACGGCTACTACGTTATTAAGCCGGATACCGGATTCATGACCAAGCAGGCGGATATGATCGGCGGCGAACCTGTTGCCGAAAACTTTGTCTACACTTCAGACAGCAACGTCGACTGGGTTGACGAAGAAGGTCTGATCGAAATGGTTTCAACCCTGAAAATAGATAAATAGGCACTTTCCATGGGCGCATCCAAGAATATTCCATATGGCCGCCAGTGCATAGACGAGCAGGATCTCAAAGCAGTTACCGACGCTTTGACTTCCGGCTGGCTGACCACAGGTCCTAAAGTTGCGGAATTTGAACAGGCTGTAGCTGAAATATCCGGTGTCGCCCACGGCGTGGCTGTCAACAGCGGTACCGCGGCCCTGCATGCGGCCATGTACGCATTTGATATTAAGGAAGGGGATGAGGTGATCGTCCCCCCCATGACCTTTGCGGCCTCCGCCAACTGCGTGGCCTACATGAAAGCGACCCCGGTCTTCGCCGATGTCGACCCCGAGACACTGCTCATCGACCCGGACGAGGTGGAAAAGAAGATCACTTCCAAGACCAAAGGTATCATAGCTGTGGATTATGCAGGGCAGCCCTGCGACTACGTTGCCTTACGCAAAATTGCCGACAAGCATGGCCTCTTTCTGGCCGCAGACGCTTGCCATTCCATCGGCGGCAGCCTGAATGGAGAAAAAGTAGGTTCACTGGCAGACATTTCCTTGTACAGCTTCCATCCGGTCAAACACATGACCACCGGGGAAGGCGGCATGGCCGTGACCGACAACGCCGAATATGACAAACGCATGCGTATTTTCCGCAACCACGGTATAACTGCTGATTTCAGGCAGCGTGACGGCTGGTTTTATGAAATGCAGGACCTCGGCTTCAACTATCGCATCACTGATTTTCAGTGCGCACTGGGATTAAGCCAGCTTTCCAGACTCCCGGAATGGGTTGCCAGACGGCGTGAACTAGCCGCAATGTATGACCGCGAATTCTCGGATATGGACGGTCTTTCCCCCCTTGGCAAACTGGACGGAGCAAAGCACGCCTACCATCTTTACGTGATCAACCTGCAAGGCGAAAACCGCAGTGAAAAGCGGAAACAGGTTTTCAGCTACCTGCGTGAACACGGTCTCGGCGTACAGGTCCATTACATCCCGGTCCATCTGCACCCCTACTACAAAGACAATTTCGGAACCCATGAGGGGCTTTGCCCGGTCGCGGAGAAAGCATACGAGGGACTGATTTCCCTGCCCATGTTTCCCCAAATGGAAGATGCAGACGTTGAATACGTGGTTGAAACAGTCAGGAAAGCTCTCGCCGAGGTTTAAGCAATGAATATCGCGATCATTCCGGCCAGAGGCGGCAGCAAACGCATCAAGAACAAGAATATTAAAGAATTCGCGGGTAAGCCGATTATTTATTATTCAATTGCCGCCGCCCTTGAAAGCGGGCTGTTCGATAAAGTCATTGTCTCCACTGACTCTGACTCAATCGCCACCGTTGCAGAGGAATGCGGGGCAACTGTCCCTTTCCGCCGCCCTGAAGAGCTTTCCGACGACCATACTCCCACAGCCCCGGTGCTGCTGCATGCAATTGAATGGGTCATTACAAACGGCATGAAAGTGGATAACGCTTGCTGCATCTACCCCACTGCGCCCTTTGTTCGCTATACAGTTCTCCAGAAAGGCTTAGAGCTGCTGCAGAAAAACAATGCCCATTCCACATTCTCTGTGACCAGTTTTCCCTTTCCCATTCAACGGGCATTGAAGATCAACGATCGCGGATACACTGAAATGTTCTGGCCGGAACATGAGAATACCCGTTCACAGGATCTGCCAGAAGCATATCATGACGCCGGACAGTTCTACTGGGTAAACTGCGCAAAGTTCTGCAAGAATCCGCAACTATACTCCAATGAAACGCTTCCGGTTATCCTACCCCGCAATCTGGTGCAGGATATTGATACCCTTGAAGACTGGGAAACTGCTGAAACCAAATTCGAAATTTTAAAGAAACGTGACCGATAACAAGACTGCATCAACACCGAAAACCCTGCTGATCCGTGCTGACGCAAACTCAAGCATCGGCATCGGCCATGTCATGCGCTGTCTGGCTTTGGCCGAGGAATGGATCGCCAGAGGCGGGGATGCTGTCCTTGCCGGAAATATTTCAAATCAGGCCCTGCTGGAAACGATCACTAAATTCGGGTTGAAATTCGTATCCATTAAGGCTTCATACCCTGACTCCGAGCAGGATGCAAAGCAGCTGATAAACATAGCGCGCCCCCTTGCCGCTGGCAGTTGGATCGTTCTGGACGGCTATTTTTTCGATGCCGAATACCAAAATCAGATCAGACAAGCACACCCGAATACGCTGGTCATGGATGATTACAATCATCTGGATGAATATGACTGTGCAGTGCTGCTCAACCAAAACCTTGGATCAGAAAGCATCAAGTACAGAATCAATCCTGATGCGCAGATTCTGGCCGGGGTGCAATACACAATGCTGCGTAATGAATTCCGCAAGGCAGCCCAGAACAAACTCGAGAATCCGGGAAATGAATTCAATATCCTGATCAGCATGGGCGGTGCCGACGCCAAAAACAGCACTGCCACCATCCTGAAAGCGTTGAATGAAGTCCCGGCAGACATGCGGATTAAAGTTATTGCCGGACCTGCCAATCCCCATCTTGAGAACCTGTACGAGCAGGCCAGAACTTCTGTCCATGACATTGAAATCAAATCAAATGTCAGCAACATGGCGGAACTGATCGCCGCCAGTGATCTCTTTATCGGGGCCGGAGGCTCTTCCTGCTGGGAAGTCTGCTGCATCGGAAGACCGCTGATCATCATCAGCACCGCCGACAATCAGCTCCGCATCGCCGAGCAATTGCAAGCAGCAGGAGCCGCGCTTTACCTTGGAAAAGATGAATCAGTGCAGAAAAATGAGATAACAGAAAGCGTAAAAATGCTCGTCAATGACTCTGAAATACGGCAGAACCTTGCGCAAAACGGACATAAACTGGTCGACGGAAACGGTGTTTCCCGGATCATAGATTTCTTAAACAGAGCGTAAAAGGCAACGTCATGGCACATAAAATACTCTTTCTCGGCTACGATAAAGGCCGCACCTGCCTGATAAAAGAGCTGGAAAAACATGGCTGCACGATAGACCAGACCACGGAAAAACTTGATTGGGATAAAGACTACAACAACTACAACCTGATTGTTTCATTCGGTTACAGCCACATAATTCCTGCTGAATTTCTGGAAAAACATCCCCGGAAAACAATCAACCTGCACATCTCCTATCTACCTTTTAACCGTGGAGCGCATCCTAATTTCTGGGCATTTTACGACGGAACGCCCCACGGAGTAACTATCCACGAAGTAGATCAGGGAGTGGACACCGGCGATATTATCTATCAAAAAAAGGTTTCGTTTTCTGATGAAAAGAACTTCGCCGAAACTTATGCACGGTTGATTTCCGAAATCGAACAGCTTTTCATTGAAAATATTCCCGCTTTGCTGGCAGGAGACTACACCCCCGCCTCCCAGCAGGGAGAAGGGACCTATCACAAGCTATCCGATCTGCCGGACTTTGACGGCGGCTGGGAAGCGGATATTGAAGCGACCATTTCAGCATTAAAAATGAGCAAAGGCAGGTAAAAAATGAGCACTTTTTCTATAAACGGACGCCTCATTGGACCGGACCATCCCGTATATATCATTGCCGAAATGTCGGCCAACCATAACCAGAATTTTGATGCCGCAGTGGAACTCATCCACATCGCCAAAGAATGCGGGGTCGATGCAATCAAGTTGCAGACCTACACCCCGGATACGCTGACCCTGAACTGCGACAATGAGTATTTCAAAATCGGCAAGGGAACGCTCTGGGAAGGACGCACCCTGCACGACCTCTACGGCGAAGCTATGACCCCTTGGGAATGGCAGCCGAAACTGAAAGAAATCGCCGATGAGCTGGGACTGGACCTGTTTTCCACTCCTTTTGATGCCACTGCGGTAGACTTTCTGGAAGGAATGGACGTCCCCGTACACAAGATAGCGTCTTTTGAAATCGTTGATATCCCGTTGATCAAAAGAATCGCCGCCACAGGAAAGCCGGTCATCATGTCCACCGGTATGTCCACTTTATCCGAAATTGACGAGGCTGTTTCCGCTTTCCGTAAAGCTGGCGGTAAAGAACTGCTGCTGCTCAAATGCACCAGTGCCTACCCCGCGCCGCCAGAATCCATGAATCTGAAAACAATTCAGAACATGCAGCAGACTTTCGGCCTGCCCTGCGGACTTTCTGACCATTCCATGGGCATTGAAATTCCGGTAGCGGCTGTGGCTCTTGGTGCATGCGTCATTGAAAAACATTTTATAAAAGCCCGCTCCGATGGCGGCCCGGACAGTGCGTTTTCGCTGGAAGCCCCGGAATTAAAAGCAATGGTCGAAGCTATACGCAACGCAGAAAAAGCGTTGGGCAGGGTCAACTACCAGATTACTGAAAAGGAAAACGCCGGGAAAATTTTCCGTAAATCTATTTTCATCAGTGCGGAAGCTGCCGAAGGGGATACAATCAGTGCGGAAAATATCCGCTGCGTCCGACCGGGATACGGACTTCATACCCGCCATTATGAAGAATTGATCGGCAGGAAATTCAGAAAAGCCGTAAAAGCAGGCACACCGATGTCTTGGGATCTAGTAATTTAGCAGCAGATACATAAGGATAAATTGATGAATAAGCCGACCATTTTATTTCTCAGCCGCGCGAGATGTGATGCTTTCTTTATTGAAATCATCAACAATCTCAAACAGGACTACAACATCGTCGTCGCCGTTACCGATGAAAACAGAGCACTTTATGCTGCGGTTGAGGGCATTGCCCTTGAGGGCTGGCATGACGAAGAGATCAACAAAGCGGAAATTGAAAAACTGACTGCCGGGCAGCTGGAGCAGGTTAAGGATATTGAAAAGACCCTCGGCATGAACTGCTATCATTTCAATATCAACTACTTCCTGTATGAAAAATTCGTTAACCGCTATGCCAACGACCTCAAAAACAAGGCCGCAAACGCGATAACTCCGCAACGTCTGCTGCTCGACTATAACCTGCTGGATGCGATCATCAAGAGGCATGACGTCAAATATGCCTTTTTTGAAACCGTCGATCTGCTGAACACCACAATTCTTACCGCAATGGCCAAGCAGGGAATTATCAGGCAGGCCTTTGCCCACGAAATCAACCCCATCGGTGGTGAAATGCGGGTCAGGATAGTCTCGGGCCAGTACAGAAGAAGTACTAAGCTGGAACAGATTCTGAAGAATGACCAGATCAGTGCAGAAAGCATGGAATGGGCTGAACAGGCTGTGGCCAAGTACAGGACAGAAAAGCCCCAGACCGGATACGATGCCTATCACGCCAAGATGGGCGAAAAAATGCTGCCTTACAGCCCGAAGGAGTTTATCAGCAAGATCAAAAGATCTCTACATGGGGAATCCCTTCTTCCCGCTCTCATAAGGCTGAAAAACCGTCTGCTTTCCAAAAAATATTTTTCGAATGAACTGCCTGAAGGAAAAATTGTTTCCTATTTTCTACAGCTGACACCGGAAGCGACCATGTGTTCGCAGGTTCCTGAATTTGCCAATCAGGAACACATGCTGGAACAGATCGCCATCCACGGAAAGTACGGCTACACCGTTGTAATCAAGGAACATCCGGCAGGGTTCGGCAACAGACCGCCTTCTTTTTACCGTGAACTCGTAAACCTACCCAACGTAGTTATGCTGGCTCCTTCTTTTCCTACCCGCGAAGTAATACTGCGCAGTGAGGCAGTTGTGGTTGCCACCGGAACGTCTCCCGGCCTAGAAAGCATTGCCACCAACGTTCCGGTTATCTGTCTGGGCAATCCTTATTTCAACCTGTGCAAAAACACGGTCAGCATCGAGCATCCCCGTCAGGTCTGGGATGTAATAGAATCCATCAAGGCTGATCCCAAGGAAACAGTCAGATTCGTAGCCGGACTGCATCAGGCTTCCTACGAATATTCAAATTACGTTTCCAAAGAAGAATTCATGGTCCGCAAAAATTGCGGCGAGCTGGTTGCCAAAGGATTGGCTGATGAAATTTCGCTCTATGAATCAGGGGTGCTGAAATGATCTGGGGCCCGCTCCTGAGACCATATAAAAACCGCTATGCCGCACGGCTGATGCGCGAATTAGTGCACCGGACCGATCCGGCAGGTTATTTCATAAGCTACATGTCCAAGCAGCAGAATCCGCTGGCCGGTGCCGCTTACACCCTGACCTTTGATTTTGACTTTGAAAAGGACATTGAAGCATTTCCCTACCTGCTGGATATGCTTAAAAAATATGATATTCAGGCAGGGCTGGCGGTCATCGGTAAGTTTGTGGAAAAGTACCCTGATATCCACAAAAGGGCTGTTGATGAAGGACATGAAATCATCAACCACACCTACACCCACCCGGATAACCCGCATTGGGCGCCGGATCGCTTTTTCAATAAGCTCAGCTATGAAGAGCAGAAGGAAGAAGCCGCCAAAGCCCACGAAGTTTTCTCCCGGATTCTTGGCGTGGAATGCATAGGGTTCAGGACTCCGCACTATGGAAACCTGCATACCGAAAGCGTCTACCCCATACTCGCCGAGCTGGGCTACAAGTACAGCAGCTCCACTGCTGCCTGCGGCTACAAAGGCTACGCTGCCCCGTCACTGCATTCCCATGGAATCACAGAGATTCCCACCGGGTGCAGCCTTAACTTTCCGCTGGCTATTTTCGATTCGTGGAACATGCTGCGTAAGACCAATCCATTCCTCGGTGACGACGAACTGTTCAAAAAGGAATTCTCGGAAACAATCAAAGTCGTGGCTGAAAAAGGACTCTACCTGACCCACTACTTCGACCCTTATGACATAATAAACAGCAATAAATTAGAGCACATACTTTTAACTCTAGCTTCAAACGAGATCAGCACCATCAACTACCGGGACCTTTTTAAATAGAGGGTTCGTTGACAGTTTGTTCAGTTTTATCTAACAAAGAAGTGAAGAAAAATAGGCCGTATGAGCTTATTAGGATGTAGAAGGAGCCGGAATGAAAGCCATTTTTAAAGACAGCTTTTCCATATTCATCAGGAAAGATTCAGCCTTGGAACAGCTGCTCTATGTATACAATTCCAAGTTCAGGTTTAAGAAATTGATGAATATTTTTTCATCAAAATTAAACCGTTACATAAAGTATACAGGCCGCCTGCCCTATTACCCCACACAGGTTTCCATTGAACCGACCACAGCCTGCAACTACCGCTGCCCCTCCTGCTTTCACGGAATTGAAGGCGGCAAGGAACATTTGAAAAAAAGGGACCGCTTCATGGATTTCGATAAATACAAGAAATTTATCGACGAAATCCATGAACATGTCTGGATGATCTCCCTCACCGGATGCGGGGAAAGCTTTCTGCACCCGAACATATATGAAATGCTTGGCTATGCCTCGGAAAAAGGGCTGGCAGTGACTCTTGAAAATAACGGCAGTGCCTTTGATCCTGAAAAACTGGCCGCCACCGAGATCAACAAAATCCACTTTGGCGTAGATTGCACCACTCAGGACAGCTACGCCAAATACAGAATCGGTGGAAACATCGAGAAGGTGCTGGAAAAAGTCACTAGCTATTGCGAAATACTTGAATCAAGAAAAGAACGCCCGGCTGTCCACCTTCGTTTTTTGGTCAACAAATACACTGAAGACGATGCCGGAAAGCTGGAAGAGATCTTCAGTAGATTTGATTTCGTCAAAGTCTACTACGATGCTTTCATCGTCCCCAGTCCGGATCTGGAAACACTCATGAAATTTCCCTCCACAACTACTCTGGAAAAATTCGAAGAGTGGCATCCCCGCAAAATGGGTCAGTATAATATTTATCGATACGACAAAAAAACTGACTCAATGCGTGACATGAACCTACTGAATGACCCTGCAGGAACCTGCCCCGGAGTTTACGGTGGAGCCATGCTGAATACAGACGGATCAATCTATCCCTGCTGCGTTGCACACTCGGCCATGCCGCAGGAGCTTTGCTACGGGAACGCTTTTGAGCAGGGCTTCTTTGAAACGTGGAACAGCAAAAAAGCGCGTACATTCCGCGGCAATTACAAAAAGAACAAAGGCAGCTACGGATTCTGTGAACACTGTCCCAGCGGACGGGGATAATTAGCAGCTTTCAATCCGCCATACGCTCAGGTAATAAATTTCCCTCTCATATAAAAGAACATACGCCAGAATGAACACAAATATTACTTTCAGCAAAGAACGCCCCGCAGACTGGGATTCATGGAATAACGCAGTCTGCCATAGCTCTCCGTACTACCAGAGCTCCGGCTATGCCCATGTACTGCACACCAAGGAAAAAACCGAGCCTTACTACATCCGGTTGCTGATCAGGGGCAGGGTTGCCGGGCAGACACTTCTGCTCAAAAGATATTACTACGATCAGGTCAAACAAAAGAAAAAAGTACCTTTCCCTTACTTCGAGTCCGTGCACGGTCCTGTTTTTGCGCCGGATGTGAGTGACGCCGACATTGCAAAGGTCTTCAGGTTCATAAACATGCTGGCCCTGAAACACGTGGCTACGCATGTAAGACTGATCCCACCATATTTTCCCGGCGACCGAATCATGCCCGAAGCTGCGATCAAATCCTGCGGCTATACGGTCCAAAAATGGGGAACATATTTTCTCGATCTGGAACGATCCGCAGAAGACATCTTCAAGAGCTTCTCCTGCAAGGTAAGAAACACAATCAGGAAGGCCGACAAAAAAGGGGCCTGCGTCAAAAAAATTGAAAGCTGGGATGAGTATTGCGATCTATACGTTCCCACTTTCAACATGATCAAGGAAACCACTGCCGCCAACCGTTTCGCAGCCTGCCCTGAGGACTGGACCGATAATGTCGCACAGGGGGCGCACTATTACCTGACCATGAAAGACGGCCAGCCTTTGGCCTGCCTCGGGGTACAGACCCTGAGCAAGGGAGCGCACGCTTTCGGCTACGGCATTGCCCCGGAAGCCATGAAGCAGGGGATTCCCGCTCAGGACGCACTGCATTGGGCGGCTATTAATGATGCCTGTCGTCTGGGTTTGAAATATTTTGACTTCGCCGGAGTGAACCCCGCGCCCGGCACGCCGAAAGAAGAAGGGATACGGTTCTTTAAAAAGAAATGGGGCGGTGAGTACCGTGAATATCCCATCTGCATTAAAGACCTGATCCCTTTCAGACAGGATCTTTCCAAATACATAAAACGAATTTTAAGCGGAACTTAAGCAATAACCACCCCAGCGGGTAAAATAAAAAAGGGAAAAAGAAATGAGCACAGATAGAATTCCTTTGATCAAACCTTACGTTACCTTTGATGAAGTCCGAAGCAGGTTCGAAGATATCTTCGAGTCAGGATGGTTCACCAAGGGCCGTAATGTCGCGGGCTTCAGGGAAGACATCTCCGCTTATACCGGGGCCATGTACAGCTTCACCACAACCTCCGCCACCACTGCCCTCTACGCATGCCTGAAAGTGCTCGGCATCGGTACCGGGGATGAAGTTATTGTTTCAGACTTTTCCTTCCCGGCAACAGCCAATGTTGTCGAGGATGCCGGAGCTGTTCCAATCTTTGCCGATGTTTCCCTTGAAACATACAACATGACCGCTGCTGAGCTGCGGGCAAAGATCAGCCCCAAAACCAAAGCCGTCATATTTGTAGATGCCTTCGGCAACCCTTCCGGCCTTGATGAGATAAAAGCGATCTGCACTGAGCATGGTCTGCCCTTGATCGAAGATGCGGCCTGCGCCATCGGCAGCTCTCTGGACGGAGCCAAATGCGGCAAGATTTCCGACCTTTCATGTTTCAGCTTTCACCCCCGTAAACTGCTAAACTGCGGTGAGGGCGGAGCTATCACCACCGATAATCCCGAGTATGCTGAAAAGCTGGAAATCCTGCTCAATCACGGAGCCAGAATCGCTGACGGACAGTTTGATTTTGTGGAGTCCGGCTATAACTTCCGCATGACTGAAATTCAGGCCGCCATGGGCATCGCCCAGCTTAAGAAACTGGATAACATTGTCAGCTCCCGCAATGAAATAAAAAACACTTACGATAAAAAACTGGTGCCGCTTGGGTTCATTCCGCAAAAGATAAATAAGAATGTAATTACAAACTGCCAGTCATTGGTGTACAGGGTTCCTGAAGGATGTGACCGAGACGCTCTGGTTTCCGCACTCGCGGCGAGGAATATCGAGTCTACAATCGGTACATACTGCCTTAGCGGTCTGACATACTACCGGGAAAAATACGACTCTGTTAACCCCGACTCTGAGAAACTACAGCAGACCACCATAACCCTGCCCTGCTATGGCGGTGTCGATGCACTGTTTGTGGCTGAAAACGTAGCGGATATAATTAACTCCTGATTCCTAAAGAACCTTAAGAGATCTATATGTTTAATTTTACCCCCAAACAATTCAAAAGCGAAGGCCCCGGAACCCCCGACCTGTCTTTGCTCAAGTCCTGCGGTGAAAATGTCATCATTGAAGACGGCGTGCGCATTTTCCACCCCGAAAATATTTCCATCGGCGATAACGTATACATCGGACACGATACAATATTGAAAGGCTACTACAAATCAGACATCGTAATCGGCAGTAATGTCTGGATCGGGCAGCAGTGTTTCATCATCGGTGCAGGCGGCCTGACTATCGGCGATTACGTGGGCATCGGCCCGCAGGTAAAAATCCATCCCTGCGAACACACCCACAACGATCCCACTCTGCCGACCTCTTTTCAGCCGCTATTTTTCGATCCAATCGTCATTGAAGAAGACGTGAACATCGGTATCGGAGCCATGATTATGCACGGTGTGACCCTGAAAAGTGGAACCTTAGTGGGAGCCAACGCCGTTGTTAAAAAGAATTTCCCTGAATATTCGATAATCGGCGGAGTTCCTGCTAAACTTATCCGCAGCAGAGAAAGGTAAACAAATGCCTAAGCAGAAAGACTATGACATAGGGATAATAGGGGATCTAGCCCTTGTTGATTTCAACACTGCCAAGTCACTGGCGGAGTTGGGAGTCAAGGTTGTAGTCTTCAGGAAAAAGTCCGCATCTGCGCAGGAAATCGTGGACGATTTCTATCAGGAAAAACACCTGGGATTCGAGATATACAACTACAGCAGTCCCATGGACTTTTTCAAAAAAGCATGCGCATGCCATGCGTTGTTCAGCTTTACCGGGGCGGTGCTCGGTCCTTTAAAGACTATCTATCCACTCAGTCTGCTGCCCGCATTTCCCCCGGTTGTGAACATTGCCACCGGATCGGATATGCTCGAATTCGTGGCCCAAAAAAGCATCAGGGCCTTTTTATTCCGGCTGCATCTGCGTCTTTCGGCCATGAACTGGATCGTTGATTATCCCCACAGCCTTAAAAACGCGGCGAGATTTAAAATCCCCCGTGTTTACCTGATGCCGTTCCCTGCTTTCAGGCTTCCGGAAGAGAGGTTTGATCTCCCGGAGCAGGACGGGACAATCAATTTCTTCCACCCCTCCCATCTGGACTGGCAGGGCACAGACAACAGGCATGAACGTTATTCTTCAAAAGGTAACGACAGGTTCATCAGGGCTTTTATCCGCGCTGTTAAAAACGGCCTGAACGCCAAGTGCACCCTCCTTTACAGGGGTGCGGATAAAGATCTGGCAAAAAAAATGATTCAGGAATCCGGAGTGAAAGACAGCTTTATCCTTAAAGATGCCCTTTCACGGGATGAACTTTTTGAAGAATTCGCACACTGCCACGTTGTCGTAGACCAGTTCGACGTAGGCGGATTGGGCGGTATCGCCATTGAAGCCATGGCCGCAGGGCGTCCGGTTATGATGTATGTGAATGAAAACTGCTCCAGACTTCAATATGGGGGGGACACTCCTCCGGTCATCAACTGCTGGAGCGAAGACGAAATATATAACTGTTTAATTGATTGCGCTGATGCATCATTTATAAAGGAAAAATCAGAACAGTCTTACTCTTGGGTGCACAGGCAGCACCGTACCGAAGTGGTATATGATAAAATTTTATTTTACATTTACTTATTGACAGGAAAAAAATTTAAAGACTACGGATGGAAAAAAAACGCCTACAAGAACTGATCAAGCAATATTTCCACTATGCATTTTAAAGTTTTTTACTACACTGGGATGAATTTAACTTTGCATAAGCATTACAGACCACAAGCAATAGATTGGTAAAATTAATGGAACAAAATTTTTTTCAGCATGAAAGTGCGGATGTAGACCCATCTGCCAGCATCGGAGAAAAGACTTATATCTGGCAGAATGTGCAGGTCAGGGCGACAGCCAAGGTCGGCTCCGAATGCATCATCGGCAAGGGCGCATTTATTGATTTCGGTGCCGTTGTCGGCAACAGGGTCAAAGTCCAGAACTATGCCAATATTTTCCGTGGAGTAACTCTTGAGAACGGAGTCTTTATCGGGCCTTCAGTCTGCTTTACCAATGATCTGTTTCCCCGAGCAGTCACCCCGGACGGCAGGCTTCAGGACTATCTGGACTGGAAATGCTATGAAACCCTGGTCAAAGAGGGTGCGGGAATCGGTGCCGGATCTATAATCGTTTGCAATACAACAATCGGTAAATGGGCCATTATCGGCTCAGGAAGCGTAGTCACCCGTGATATTCCGGACTACGCACTTGCATTCGGCAACCCCGCGCGGGTCAGGGGATTTGTCTGTCCATGCGGAACCAAATTACCGGAGCGGAACAATCTCGCAGAAGAAGAGAATGTTACCTGCCCGGAATGTAATAAAGAAATAACTCTTCCGGCCTGCCCGGAACTAATTAAAAAGGATTAACAAAATGAAAACAGCAGTTATCGGAACAGGCATGATGGGCCAGCATCATGTCCGCTTATATTCCGACATTAAAGATTCTGAACTTGTAGGCGTATGCGACCAGAATGCTGAACAGACCGAACGCCTCTGCGGACTTTACGGCGGAAATCCGTACACCGACTACCGTGAAATGCTCGATAAGGAAAAGCCGGATGCCGTAACTATCGCTCTGCCCACCTACCTGCACCGTCAGGCCACCATGGACTGCCTCGATGCCGGAATTGATGTTCTGGTTGAGAAACCCATCGCCAAAACAGTTGAAGAAGCGCAGGAAATGATCGCTGAAGCCAAACGCCTGAACAGGGTCTTGCAGGTCGGGCATATCGAAAGATTCAACCCCGCAGTTACCCAGCTCAAAGAACGGCTTGAAGCAGGCGAACTCGGAAAAATTTTCACCATCCACTCCCGCCGCCAGTCCCCTTATCCGGGACGTATTACCGACGTAGGTGTGGCCAGCGACCTCGCCACCCACGAACTGGACATGATGCGCAACATCGCCCAGTCCGAAGTTACCAGCATGACTGCTGATGTTTCCAAAGTAATGAACACCGACAACGAAGATATCGTTCTCGGCCTGCTCCGCTTTGAAAACAGCATCCTCGGTATCCTTGATGTCAACTGGGTAACTCCCACTAAAGTTCGTGAAGTAAGCGTTACCGGTGAGAACGGTATGTTCACTGTTGACTACTTGAACCAGAATCTCACTTTTCATGCCAACTACGCCGCAGAACAGAGCGAAAGAACCGAATGGTTCAAAACCAAATTCGGTGTTACCGAAGGTGATTTCACCCGCTTCAGAGTTGAGAAAAAAGAACCTCTGCGTGTTGAAATCGAATCCTTCATGCAGTGCTGCCGCGACAAATCCACTCCGCTCGTTACCGGCGAAGACGGAATGGAAGCTCTTGCTCTGGCATTGAAGATAGTCGAATGCGGCAACCACAACAAATGTAAAAGGTAATACAAATGCGTCCTGAAATTAAAGGAAGCACTATTCTGGTCACAGGTGGCGCCGGTTTTATCGGCAGCCATCTGGTTGACCGGTTGCTTGATATGCAGGCCAAAGAAGTCGTCATTATCGACAACCTCTTCCTCGGCTCCGAGGAAAATCTTGAAGATGCTTTGAGAAGGGGAGCCAAGCTTTACCGCGACGATGCGGAATTCGCTACCTCCCTTGAATATATTTTCGAGCGCCACGACATCGATATTGTTTTCAACTGCGCTACCAAGGCCCTTAACTACTCTTTCATGAACCCCTCCAATTCGTTTGAAACGAACACCCGGGTGGCCATGAACCTTCTGGAACTCCAGAGAAAGAAAGCCTTCAAGACCTTATGCCATTTTTCAACTTCCGAGGTTTACGGCACAGCTGTTTACGAGCCAATGGACGAAAACCATCCACGTAATCCGACAACCCTTTATGCAGCGGGTAAGGCCGCAGCAGACCTCGCTGTGGAAACCTACGTGCGCATGTACGATCTGGACGCTTTTATCGTGCGCCCGTTCAATAACTACGGTCCCCGCCAGAACTACAAAGGCGAGCTGGCCGGAGTTATCCCCATCACTGTTTTCAGAGTACTGAACGACATCCCTCTTGAAATTCACGGTACAGGCGAACAGAGCCGCGATTTCATCTACGTGACCGACACTGTGGACGCGATCATGAACGTCTACGGTAAGCTTCCCAAAGGCGAATCAATCAACATTTCCACTGACAACCAGATCAGCATCAGGGAAGTGATTGAAACTATCGCCCGGGAAATGAAATATGAAGGTGAAATTCTTTCCAAACCGTCCCGCTGTTCTGATGTCCTCTGCCATAATGCAAGTAATAAGAAGCTTAAAAGTATGATTGAATACAATCTGACTTCTTTTGCAGAAGGACTCAAGAAATCCATCGACTGGTACGTCGATAATATCAAGCGCAGATAAAAAAAGGCGTACACCAGTGTTACCAGTGTACGCCTTTTTTAATTTATAATTTTACTTATCCAGAGATTCTTTTGCTTCATCGAGAGATTCTTTGGCTTCATCTATGGCGTCTTTGGCCTTATCTTTGGCCTGATCGCTCATATCATCCATTTTTTCTTTAGCCTGTTCCACAGCCTGATCAAACTTCTTTCCAAGCTTTTCTCCCGGTCCTTTTTCATCTTCACACCCGGAAACAACTGCCATCATGACGACAAGGCAAAGCACATAAACAATTCTTTTCATCCAAATCATACCTACCTCCAAAATAATTACCAAATTAGAATCTAAAACGGCAAAGCCCTAATAAAAATTATAGGGATTCTTAAACCCACTCACAAAAAGGTTTAAGCAGCCGGATGCAAAGTTTTATCATTAAATCGCGTTCGAGCCATCAAAAATTATTGCAAACCTATCTCAACGCGTGGGCCGCTTCCTTTTCCGGTAGCGGATACGCCTTTCAGAAAAACCCGCCCTGCGTCAATACCGGATTGTTCTACCAGGATAGAGCGCACTTTTTCGGCCCTGCGCCGGGCAATATCTGCCAACTGGGTATCTGTAATAATGATGTGTTCCCGCAAGGCCTTTTCCATTACCGGCACCGGCTGTGCCACCACAACACCGAGGAAGTTGGTCGGCCTTTCAAAAGTCGCATCCTTGTAAGCCTCTTCCAGATATTCAGGATACTCTTCCTCACTAATAACCACATCGTATACAGAAGCAGGTGCATTCTCGTCACCCTCAAGCTTAAGAAACTTAGGCATTGCAACCTGTCTGTGAAACTCAGCATCCTTCATGGCCGGAATGTCTTCCGGCGCACTGAATCCGCTGATTTCAAGTTTTAATCCCGGACGGTCAATCATCGCTTTAGCCACGGATTCAACCTTGGCCTGCTCCCCTTTCATAAAACCTGTTTTGCCCGGTTGAAAAGCCATGACGTCCAGATCTTCGCCACCGCCCACAAGAGCACCGATGAGGGCGAATGGTGAGGTAACAGCCTTGACCAGCAGGTTTACAATTGCCCTGCCTATGACCCGGCCAAGCCTGAACTGTGGATCGGAAAGATCACCCTCTACCGGGATATCCAGCCGGATGTTCCCGCTGCTGTCCTTAAGTAAAGCCAACCCAAGGCCGATGGGTATATTTGGCGCGTCAGGGTTATCAACCTTATCACCAACATCAAACTGATAGATATCAAAGACATTTTCCACGGCAAGAAATTTTCTACGCAGCTTAACTCCTACGTCAGAACTTAACATCCCTGTGCTGACCGGATAGGCAATGAACTTTTCAGTATAAGGCGAAAGCTGGGTCATATCCAGATTTGACAGCGAGAGCTTTAGATCGGTGTCCGCACCTTCTTCTGTAGGCTGTAAATAACCTTCAGCCACCAACGGAGACTGTTTATCAAGAGTAGCGTTGAATGAAAGATCCGTACGTTGCCCACGAGGGAGTTCCAACCCGCGCACAGCGGAACGCATATTAGTAATATCCAGCTCAAAAGCTGGTGACACAACGTAATCCCTGAAACGGACAGTGCCGTTAGTCATAAAAATTTTATCTATAAAGATGTTATTCTCTTTCTTTTCCTCTTCAGTAGGAGAACTCAATTCGGCTACCACGGGGGCTGGGAGTGTGCCGTTCTGCTGCGCGACTGCGGCCTTTTGGGCGGCCTCCTCAGCCAAGTCCTCAACAACCTCTTCATTTACCGGCTCGGCTCGTTCACCGGTCAGCATGCGGCCAATATTAAAAGTTCCGTCTTTTTCACGTTCAAGATTCGCCTTCGGATTCAGTACCGCAATAGATGCAACCTTGACCTTGAACGGGGCAGAACGAAAATCTATGCCCCTTACAGCCAGATCATCCAGATGAAAAAACTGCTTATTGTCTTGGTTGTCTCGGAGGAGCAGATCTTTTAACTGCAACTTGCCGGTGTATCCGGCCGACGGCTCTTCAGCAGCGGAGAAATTCCACTCTCCATTCACATCAATGTGTCCACGGGCAATGTTCAGCTGCATTTGAGGAGGCAGATAGCCATTGAAATCACGCAAACGAAGTTTACGAACATGCACCGTCCCCTTTCCCTGGAGCGATTCTGGCCCGGCCTGCCCATTGACATTTATATGGCCACGGTCATTTACGACCGCTGAAAAATTAAGCGTAAATGGTTTTTTTTCTGGAAAAGTAAGTCCATCCAAACCGAATTTGATATCGCTTATGCTGGTTACCGTCTTCTCTGTTACCGCTAGGTCAGTGAATTCAAAACCGGAATCAGCAATACGAAACCTGTTCAGAGAGACCTTCCACGGCTCACCTTCGGATTCTAGAGACTCCGCAGATTCTTCAGGCTGTGCGGACTCTTCCATAGGAATGCCTGCTTTTTCGGATTCAGTCTTTTGCTGATGGGCCTCAATCTGTTTAAGCAGGTCAATACCCTTCTTATCCCGCATAAGCTTGATCAGCAGCTTATTGAGATCTATGGAATCGATAACCACGGACTTTTCAGTAACGTCCACGGTTCCGTTGCTCACCGCGAATCCGTCCAGACCGATCAGGGTATTGCCGCCGCCTTTGGGCTGCAACTTAAGTCCGCCAATATTAACCCTCAGATTGTCCATGCGCACTGTTCCGTTGTTCGCCGCGAACTGAAAATCACTGCCCAGTCCGACCTTACCTCCCGCAACATCAAGAGGAAGAGGCTCATCCAGATAGGCATGATAATCGGGAAGATTGAGATCATCCACAGAGGCTGAACCGTTTACGACGAGGGGTACTACCGTCATTGCCCCCTGCCCGCTGAAAATTTCCGTGGAATTGGAACCTACACGGAAATCCCATGTCCCGGCTTCATTCTCTGCGGTGGTAACATTCCCGGCATGAACCATAATCGGTCCGATTTTCTTGGAGAAGCCTTTACCAAAAGCATTGTCGCTAAAATCAACCAGACCGCCGTTGATCCTGAAATCTTTGATCAAAGCCGCTAAATCCGGTCCGGTCTCTTTTTCCTTTTCCTTGGATTTCTCCCCGGCTTCGATGGACGGAGAAAGATAGTCCAGAAGGTCCGGTTGACCGTCCGGTTTAATACCGATCTTGAGATATGGATCATCCAGACTGATTGAAGAAATCCTGATCTCACGCTGTAGAATTCTTATCTCGTCCACATCAACGTCTAGAGCATTAAACTTCAACAGGGACGCACCTTTTCTAGCCGCAAGATCAAAATTCGAAATACTGGCTTTACCGCTGATGCAGACCTTTGGAATCAGTGCTTCCCCGCGTTCAAAAGAGAGCACCAGATCAGTGCTTAGGCTGCCGCTTTTAAGTTCCGTTGTTTTATATATCGGCAGGTAAGGCCAGTACTCAGCCAACTGGGCATTTTTTATTGAAAAATCGAACTGGGTCTTCAAGCTCTGGTTAAAGGGCAAAGTATGTCCAGTAAGGACAAACGGAGTACCGTTGATAACCATTTCAAGACTGGGCTGGACCTGTCTGGTATTGTCACGCAGGAGTGATGATGTGAAAGGAACGAACAAATCAATGTCGGAAACCACGTGGTGCACTTCACGGACTTTATCATAAACCTTTATAGTTCCGTTGCTGACAACGAGATTGCGAAGAATAAAGGGAAACAGCCCCTTGTCATCTTCCGTGGTTGCTTCCTGACCGTCTTCTTCTACATTTCCTTCCGGTATAAGGTCGGAAAAGCTGCACCCGCCCCTGAAAATAGAAAAATCAACCTGAGGGTCGACAAGCTTGATTTCATCAAGAATCAGGGAAAGACGAAAGATTGAAAAAGAATCAAGATTGAAATCAAACTGCTTGAATGCAAGCAGATTGCCTTCACCCTCTTTTTTACCGATTTCAAGCCCGTAAACAGAGAGATTGAGGGTAAAAGGATTGAATTCAACTTTTTCAAGCTGTACCGGCCTGTTCAACAATGTTGGAAGCTGGGCTAGAGCGACCTTCTTAATTGTAAAAGGAATCAGCAGAAAACCGGCAAGAATATAGGATATGAGCACTGCGACACTGATCACACCGATCTTGCCCTGGCGGTTTAAGCCTTTCCACTGCTCGAGTATTTTTTTGAACATAAAATTCTTCATACCTCCGCTTATACTTCGGATTGCCTGATAATACATTATTTTCTGCTGAAAATACAGCTCCGCATCAATTACATACCCCACCAATCATAGTGTTGAACAATTGTTTGACGACTGGTAGGTTATCTCAGGAAAAGGGAGGGGAATTTTCTAATGAAAGCGGAAACATCTACAACTGATCAGAACTTTTTTACTTATCCATGCTTTCAGGCCTGGATGGGGATTCTGGTATGTCTGTTCCTGCTTACTGTTCTTCCCCCTGCGGCGCAGGCCAGTTCGCTAAAATTGAAAAACATGGTCCTCGACAATCAGGCTGGATCAATCATGGCCCGCTTCGGAATTGAGCTGAGTGCGGATGCACAGGTAGAAGAAGCATTACAAAACGGGATCAAGCTGAAATTAATCTGCAAGGCGTCACTCTTCGAGCATAAAAGCATCTGGCTGGATTCTGAAGTTGCGGGAAAAATATACTCAAACAAACTCTACTTCGACTCTTTGTCTAAACAATTTGTGCTGGAAAAACAGGGTAGTGATAAAATTTTAAAAAATAAAAACCTGACCATCCTCCTTCGCGAGGAATGGAAGAACATTATTCTTGATCTCGGGCCGTGGTCCACTCTACGACGAGGAGAACGCTACAACCTGCGCCTGAAAGTCCAACTGGACCGTACAGAAATTCCAGTCTGGCTTAAGAATACGCTCTTTTTCTGGTCATGGGACATAATTCCAGCTGCCACTTACCAACTTGATTTCACCTATTGAGTTCAATACACACATGACCGAACAGAATATCAAAATAAGTGTTCCGGACACCAAGGAACGCAAGCGCAGGCAGCGCGAATATTACATCGCTTTTTCCTGCCTGCTGGTATTTGTCGGTTTAAGTTTTGTCCAGTTGAAATACATCGGGGTCAATTCCTATCTTTTTGTGGGACTGTTCAACCTGAATTTCATCCTGCTGCTGATTGTCCTTTTTATAGTAGTTCGCAACGGAGTAAAGCTGCTTCTGGAACGCCGGCGCAGGGTTCTTGGTTCCAAACTGCGAACGCGCATGGTCCTATCATTCATGTCCCTGTCCCTGATACCGACCCTGCTCATGTTTTTCATGGCTATGCAGTTCGTGCAGATTTCTGTGGATTACTGGTTTAAAAATCAGGTTGAAGAATCCATGGTCCAATCCCTTGAACTGGGAAGGGCTTTTTACGCCTCGGCTCAGGAAGGACTGGAACGCCGAGGTATAAACATACTTCAGACCATCAAGGAGAGCCGTTACGCATGGGGCGGAAAATCCATGCATAAATTTCTCGGCAAAAAACTTGGTGAATATGACCTTGGTCTACTTGGTGTAGTCCGCCCGGACCGCACAAAAATAAACTGGTATTCCCAGGGTTCATGGGACAAGGCATGGTCTGAAATCAATGCCAAAGTCGATTGGGATGACATGCAGAAAAATCCCCGCTTCTGGTCCACCATCCATCCAATGCCCGGTAATGACATGGTCATAGGCATCCTCCCGGTTGATGAAGGTAAAACCGGTTTTCTGATCATCGGGGAAAACATAGGACAGGGACTGCTTTATAAACTGGACCGGGTTGTTCGCGGGCTTGATGAATACAAGCAGCTTAAAACCTTGAAATATCCTCTCAAAATGAGCCTATATCTTACTTTGGGAGTAACAACACTATTAATCATTCTGGGCTCCATATGGTTCGGATTCCGGCTTTCAAAAGAACTTTCAGCTCCTATTCAGGCCTTGGCAGCAGGTTCGCAGCGCATTGCCCGCGGTGATCTTTCAGTGCGCCTTGAAGACCGTTCCGACGATGAACTGGGGTTCATGGTCCAGTCCTTCAACCGCATGGCCGAAGACCTTGAAGACAGCCAGAAAAGCCTGAAGACAGCCAACGAAAGGCTGGCCCAGCAGAACCAGGAGCTGGAACGCAGGGGCCGCTATATGGAAGCGGTACTCAACAACATCACCGCCGGGGTCATCTCGCTGAATGAAGAGGGCAAAATAAGCACCGTAAACTCAGCCATTGAAGAGATGCTTGGCATTGAAGCCCGTTTTGTGCACGGCAAAGATCCACTGGCACTCCTCCCGGAAGGTGATCTGGCCTCACTCATTTCCGAAGCACGCTCCCATATGGCCACCAGTCCTTTTTCCCAATGGCAGCGGCAGCTTTCACTGACCGTGGAAGGCAGGCACAGAAAATTTCTGGTTAACGTCGTTGCCCTTAAATCCGGGGAATCAAGTGCCGGTATCGTAGCTGTCTTCGAAGACATTACCGAACTGGAGAAAATGCAGCGCATTGCCGCATGGCGCGAGGTGGCAAGGCGCATCGCCCATGAGATAAAAAACCCGCTGACCCCGATCAAGCTTTCCGCGCAACGGTTGCAGCGTAAGTTCGGACCGGAAATCGAAGATAGCGTCTTTCGTGAGTCAACCGAACTGATCACCTCACAGGTTGAGCACCTGCAGCAGATGGTTCAGGAATTTTCGGCATATGCAAAACTTCCTGAAGTTCGACTCGTACCGGACAATATCACCCCACTGCTGGAAGAAGTGGTCAAACTATACCGCAACAGCCACAGCAACATTGAATGGACTCTCAAATTTGATAGCGAACTCCCTCAGCATGAAATGGACCGGGAAGCCATGCGCCGGACCCTGATCAACCTGCTGACCAACGCAGCCGAAGCTCTGGATGGGTGTGAAAACCCGACAGTAGCGATTACCGTCATGCATGATGCCACACTGGGCTGGCTGCGCATTGAAGTGCAGGATAATGGTCCCGGACTTTCCGCCGGCGAGCGTTCCCGCATGTTTGAACCTTACTTTTCCAGCAAAAAAAGTGGAACCGGGCTTGGGTTGACCATCGTCAAGTCAATTGTCAGTGATCACCGAGGCTTCATCAGGGTTAAGCCCGCAGAACCGCATGGAACTATATTCGTACTGGAATTGCCGACCTAATATATTTGCCGTTCTGCTTGCGCGACACTTATAATATTGTTTACAATAATAGTGTATAACCAAAGCAGCAATCTTCACTTTTTACCGACCAGTAAATGAACGGATTACAAATGATCTCCTACGCAGAAAATAACAAAGAGAACAAACGCCCTGCACGCATCATGGTTGTGGAAGACGAGGCTATCGTTTCTCTGGATATACAAGGACGCCTAAAAGCCCTGGGTTACGATATCGCAGGAACAGCCTCATCCGGCGAACAAGCTGTGCTTGCTACCATGGAAATGAGACCAGACCTGATCCTGATGGACATCATGCTGGAAGGGGAAATGGATGGGATAGACACTGCATCCGTGATCAATAAAACGCAGGATATTCCGATAATCTACCTGACAGCTTATGCCGATAACGATACCTTAAGCCGGGCCAAAATAACTGAACCCTTCGGCTATATTATAAAACCTTTTGAAGACCGGGAACTCAACCTGACCATTGAAATGGCCCTTTATAAACACCGGGCTGAAAGCACCCTGAATGAGAACCGCCGCTGGCTGAAGACAACTTTCGACAGTATTGATGATGCTGTTATAACAACAGACAGCCATGGCCGGATTAAATCCATGAACAGGTCCGCATGCTCACTAATGGGTAACGATCTGAATTGTTTCTCCGGACATGAATTTCAGGAAACCGTAAATATTATAAACTCTGAAACAGATGAATCCATAAATCTCTTTTCGGAAACAATGGAAGAACCATGTGTCGGCGATGCTTTTCTCTCCGGCCCTCAAGATGCTATCCCTGTTTCAGTAAATATTTCCTCCATTGAAGAGAAAGGCCATGTCATCGGCAAGGTAGTTGTGCTGCGGGATATCTCCGAACTGAAAAAGAGTGAGGCTGCACTTAAAGAAAGTCTCAAACAGATGAACCGCATCTTCGATGAAACTGTTGTCTCACTGACAGCTATGTCTGAAAAACGTGATCCCTACACTTCTGGACATCAGCAGCGAGTTGCTGAATTAGCCTGCCAAATAGCCTGGAAAATGGGACTTTCTGGAGAAGCAATTCACAGCATCAGGATTGCCGGAATCCTACACGATGTCGGCAAAATTTCCATTCCGGCGGAAATACTTTCCAAGCCGACCCGACTGACCGACCTTGAAATGAACCTGATGAAAACCCATTCCGAAGCCGGATATGAAATCCTTAAAGGAATTTCATTTCCTTGGCCCGTGGCCAAGATCGTTCTGCAGCATCATGAACGGTTGGATGGGACCGGATACCCCAACGGGCTCAGCGGCAGAGAGATTCTGAAAGAAGCACGGATTATTGCTGTAGCCGATGTTGTGGAGGCAATGAGCTCACACCGTCCCTACCGCGCAGCGCTGGGATTACCCAAAGCCATGGCTGAAATTGCGCGTGGCCGGGGAATTTCATATGATCCAAAGGTTGTCGACGCCTGCACAGAACTGATTGAAGAAAATAATTTTTCTTTTGAAAAATAAACGGGCCACTAAATGAGCAAAAATATTTTAATTGTGGATGACGAGAACGGCATCAGGTATTCCCTGCGCGGAATTCTGGAAGATGAAGGTTTTGATGTAAGCGAGGCCGAAAGCGGTGAGCAGGCTCTTGTCTACCTTGCCGACGAACGGCCTGACCTTGTCTTTCTGGACATCTGGCTTCCCGGTATGGATGGTCTTGAGGTTCTGGAACGCATAAAAAAAGACTGGGACTGGCTCCCGGTGGTCATGATTTCCGGCCACGGAAATATAGAAACGGCAGTATCAGCCATCAAAAAGGGCGCTTTCGACTTCATTGAGAAGCCTCTCTCCCTTGAAAAGGTTGTTATCACTGCTGAAAAAGCCGTTGAATTCTCAAGGCTGCAATCCGAAAACAAGGCTCTACGGACACGCATCGCTACCGAGCAGCCCGCCAAACTTACCGGTGAATCCGAATCCATTAAATCCATGCGCGAAGTGATCGGACAGGTTGCCCCTACGGATGCATGGGTACTCATTACCGGTGAGAATGGGACAGGTAAGGAAATTGTGGCCCGCTCTATCCATTCCCGCAGCCAGCGTGCCGAAAATCCACTTGTGGCGGTCAACTGCGCGGCAATCCCGGAAGAATTAATTGAATCCGAACTCTTCGGGCACGAAAAAGGCGCCTTCACCGGAGCTGAAAAAGCTCAGGAAGGTAAATTTGAACTGGCCGACAACGGCACTCTCTTTCTTGATGAAATAGGTGATATGAGTCTGAAAACACAGGCTAAAATTTTACGAATCCTTCAAGAACAGCGTTTTGAAAGAGTCGGCGGAAGGAAAACAATTAATGTAGACGTACGGGTAATCGCCGCCACGAACAAAGATCTCTTTCAAGAAATCAAAAACGGAAATTTCCGGGAAGATCTCTATTACAGGCTAAAGGTCTTCCCGCTGGAAGTCCCGCCGCTGCGGGAACGGGCAGAAGATATACCGATGCTCATCAACGAATTTATCACCAGACTTACCCGGCAGCACGGTTTCAAACCCCTTAACTTTACGGATCAGGCTTTTAATGTACTGACCCGGTACTCTTGGCCCGGGAATGTCCGGGAGCTGAAAAATTTTGTGGAAAGAATGTTGATCATGTTCGGCGGCAAAGAAGTCGGACCGGATAAGCTGCCGCCGGAAATTGTTAATGGACCGTGCAACGATGATGAAGACCAGAAACAGCTGCCTTTGGACCTTCCCGACGGTGAAGTTAATTTCAAAAAAGCGCGTGCGGATTTTGAAGCTCAGTTTCTAGAAGCCAAGCTCCGGGAATACAAAGGAAATGTCTCTAAACTTGCCGAAGCGGTAGGGCTGGAAAGAAGCTCCCTTTACAGGAAACTCAAAGCATACGAAATTCAGGTGGATTAATACCGCATATTTAAGCAGGCCTTCTCATTACTTTAGGGGCCGAGCCAGTGCACTGCTCCGGAATCGGTATCATAAATTGCACCCATTATCCTGGCTTTGCCGGAACGAACTTTCTCCAGAACAGCAGGGCATTGGCTCAATATATCGCGCATAACCTGCCGCACATTGGTTTCAGCCACTTTGTCCACTAACTGCCGGCCCTTAAGAGAGGGATAAAGCACACGGGTCATCTTGATGGCAGGCTCAAGCTTGCCCAGTAGCTGGACCAGATGTCCTTTCAACTCTACTTTATCAATGGCAGCATGAATCAGTGTTGATCTGGTATGCCCCATTACCACCAGAAGCGGAGTCTCAAGCGCGAGCATGGAATACTCAACCGAAGCCAGAGTGTCTGACCCGGCAACATTCCCGGCCATCCTGACAG